>NZ_FWXT01000005.1 GCF_900176535.1 Pedobacter africanus
TGGCTTTGGTAATACCAGACACTGTACCCGTAAATGTTGGTGAAGCAAGATTTGCTTTTAATGCTAAAGCAGTTGATGTCGTTGTACCTGATGTAGCCAGTGCAGTACCAACAAATTCTGTTGTCGCAATTTGGGTAGTTGAAGTACCTGCGGTTGCTGTTGGTGCCAAGGGGATGCCTGTTAACGCTGGCGAGGCCAAAGGTGCTTTTAATGCCAGGTCAGTAGCGCTGCCCTTCAAATCTAACGCAGCTTGTGTTGCAGTTGAAACTGGCTTATCCGCATCGGCAGTATTGTCTGCATTGCCCAAACCAACCATGGCTTTGGTAATACCAGACACTGTACCCGTAAATGTAGGCGAGGCTAAAGGTGCTTTTAACGCCAAAGCGGTTGAGGTTGCCGACGAATTCCCATCAACATACGTCTTTACCGCCTTTACAGTTGGATATTTGGTATCAGAAGCCGCATCATCAGCAATATCAGTACTTTTATTTGCAGCAGCTTCTTTGGTTGCCATCGCTATAGTCAGCGCAGCCTCAGCTGTTGTTGCACGGGTAACTTCATTTGCTAAGCCAGTGGTTAATATACCCTCAGCCGCTGTTGCACGATTTTTCTCTGTTGTTAAAGCAGTTGAATTTATCGACATAGCAGCATCAACATATGTAACGCTAGCCTTACCATTAAAAACAAGCCAGTCGGCTTTGCTTAAATACCCATCGGTTGCCGCATCTGCTTTACCGATCGTAGCGGCGACATCACTTGGCTGCCATGCCGTACCATTCCATTTCAGGATCTGCCCGTTAAGCGGCACGGCGGTACTTACAGGCGAGCCCTGAAGTTTAGCTACTGTAGGGTTAGGATAAATCCCACCGAGGTCCCCTCCAGCAGCACCGCCCGGAGCTGCAGTACTGGCATAAATGGCATAAGGAACAGATTGAAGCTGCGAAGTGCCCATGTCAATAAAACTGCCTCCTCCGGCTGGATCAATTTCTACCTGGAGAAATTTATTGCCGGTAGACCAGTTAACAGTCGCCATATTTCCGCTTTGCGAAAGTGCCCCTGTACTACCGATCACTACGTTAAATAAACCAAATTTATTGGTAGTACGTTGCCTTGTTTCTGAATAAACACTCGCTCCGGCTGCCCCGCCATCCCTGATAGTTAACCTGAGCGCAATGGATTGCTCCATAATCGGGCTGCCGTCAGCTTTTCGGGCTACTCCCTGGTAATTGATCTGCGGAAGCTGCTGGGCAAAAACCAGTGTGCCGCTTAAACAAATCAGTGCAAAGAGCACTAAAAAACGTGTTAAGTAAAATTTAACCATATGAATGAAATGAATATTAGTTTATAATGGTGATAAATCCTTTAACCTGACCAATCTTGCCACCTTTTTTAAGTTTAATAGTATAGTAGTAAGTGCCTTCGGCAAGTGGAACCCCGGAGAAATTACCCGTCCAGTCGTTCTGATAATTTTTGGTTTTAAATACAACACGACCCGCCCGATCAAACACGATTACCTCGTTGTCCGGATACCTATCTAGATCCTTGATTTCCCAGGTGTCATTTTTCCCGTCCCCGTTAGGTGAAAGAATATTGGTAGCCTTTACTATAAAGCCTTCGGTAATAAACTGGCTGGGCAAAACCGGTTGCAACACACCATTTGTAATAATTGCATACCTGGTTACCATGGTTTCTACAAGCGCTATTTCCCCTACACTCCATTCAAATATAGTCCCTGTGTTTTGCGTAAAGGTATTTCCTGCAGCGTTGATAACAGCCTGAGTGGTGTTTTGCGCCTGGCTGTTGCCGGCTACAAACAGTGTAAATAAAAAGAGTAGCGAATATCTCATAAGATGAAAATTGCTTAAAAACAGTTTCGTCCAAAGCTATTCGGAATATTATACTAATAGTTAAAATACTGATCCAACTTCCTCTAACTATTGAATAGTTGGAGGAAATACCACCATATTATGTCACTTATTTTTGCAGAAAATAGGCTTTGGGCATCACTCCAGTTTCCTTTTTAAAGGCATTATAAAATGTGCCCTGGCTTTTAAAGCCAGATTCATAGGCAATGGCTTCGATGGTCATCTTCTCAGATTTAAGTAGATATTGCTGCATAAAAAAACGCACACGATACCCGTTTATCCAATCCCGAAAGTTCTTATCCATTACATTGTTCACCACAAAAGAGCAATGGTGGACAGGTATATCAACTGCAGTCGCCAAATCTACAATCTGGAAATCGGCTGTCAGATAAGGCTTATTGTTTTCCATAAAGGCTTGCATCATCCTGGCATATTCGGAAGACAGTTCTGTAGGCAATAAGATAGTCTTTTTTGTAGCGCTGAATAGAACAGTATCCTGTTCGGGTTGTTCCGCTTTGATATCCTTCAGTGCGGCTAAGCCACTGTCGGCCGGCACAAATAAATAACGGTAAAATATTTCGGGCCGGTGAAGCACAAATACCAGAACACACAGCATGACCAGGCAGCCAATAATTACATATACGGAATTGGGATGCGTGCGTTGTACATCACCGGAAATCAAAGGAACAAAGCTGATAAGCTGGAAAAAAGTGGCTGCCCTTATCAAAATCAAAATCCAGCGCTTGCCTGGATCCTCGTCCTTTACAGCTTTTAGTTTTTCGGATCGGAGCACCACAAACCAGGCTGTAGCCAGGTACCCTACCACCAGCAAAGGCCTTCCAATGTAATAAAAGTAAGCAGGCAGAAGCCCGCTTCTTTCTGTAATGAAGAGCTGTTTATTGTTTGAGATCTGCTTCCAAATAGCATCCCAGTTAATAACCGGCCCCATTCCAATGGGCAATACGTGGATGGTAAATAACACGGCGGGAATAAAATGCAGCCACTCACAGACAGACAAGCGTTTATGATCACTTATGAAGTGTTTTATATACAGAAAAAAACATGCCGGAGCTGCAAAATAAAGCGGCGTAAACAACTGATGAAAGAAAGAAAAACAGGCTTGCTGTTCGGAATGAACCAATAGCAAAACCAATATCTGCCCAAATCTGGAAAAAAATATAACTCCTAGTAAACAATTTAAGGTCCTGTTACCCCGTTTAGCGAAAAACAGGTTAAATGAGAACAGGAACAGAAAAAAGCAGACTATACTAGTCAGAAAGTTTAAAAACCCCATACAAAGTGGAAAGATATAGGTTTTTCATTATATAGCCACTATATTTCCGTATGAAGAAATCAAGTTCATTGAGTAACAGGCTTTAATTTTTATGAAATGTCAATAACCTAAACTATTGAAAGTTGATAGAAATACGCAAGAAACGGGTTTTCGCACCTTCCCTATCCTCCCATATTTGTACTAAATCATTTAAAGATGGAAGATATCATTAAACAGCTGCACGCAAAAAACTGGGATGAGGTCGCTGAAGATCTCCATACCAAAGGCTTTTCTATTGTTGAAGATGTATTGGAGGCATCACAATGTGAAGCGCTTAGAGGGCTGTACATGGCAGAGGACATATACCGTAAAACGGTGGTAATGGAACGTTACAGGTTTGGGATTGGCGAATACAAATACTTCCGGTATCCGTTGCCCCGGCTTATTACCGACATCAGGGAAACAGTATATCCTTACCTGGCAAAGGTAGCCAATAAATGGATGGAGGTGCTAAACATAGCTACGACTTTCCCCCTGGCACATGCGGAGCTGAAACAGCAATGCCATAATGCGGGACAAACCAAACCCACCATATTGATGCTGAAATATGGCAAAGGAGGTTTCAATACCCTGCATCAGGATTTATATGGTGATATTTATTTTCCTATACAACTGGTACTGTTCCTGAACGAACCTGATGAAGATTTTACAGGAGGCGAATTTGTAATTACCGAACAAATTCCAAGAGCACAATCAAAAGCGATTGTACTTGTGCCTAAAAAAGGAGATATGTTGTTATTTACCACTAACTTTAGGCCTGTAAAAGGAAGTAAAGGTTATTACAGGGTAAACATGAAGCATGGGGTAAGCGAGCTACATAGTGGGCAAAGGCATACTTTAGGCATCATTTTTCATGACGCGTTGAGTTAAAAGATGGATTTATTTAATACAGAATTTACAGATTCCCAAAACCTGTTGCCCTATGAGGGTACAGTGCTTTACTATGGCAAACTCATGCCCGCAGATCGGGCCAATCGTTACCTGAATGCTTTGCTAAATAATATTGAATGGAAAAATGATGAAGCTATTATTCTGGGCAAACACATTTTTACCAAACGCAAAGTGGCCTGGTATGGCGACCAGGAATTTGAATATACTTATTCCAACACTACAAAAAGGGCATTGCCCTGGACAGCTGAACTATTGGAACTTAAAGCTATAGCAGAAGAAAAAACAGGTGAAAGCTTTAACTCCTGCCTGCTCAATTTATACCATACCGGTGATGAAGGTATGGCCTGGCATAGCGATGGAGAAAAAGACCTGAAAAAGAACGGGGCAATCGGTTCCCTAAGCTTCGGGGCAGAACGGAAATTCTCATTTAAGCATAAGCAGACTAAGGAAAATATTTCGCTGATTCTGGGGCATGGCAGTTTACTGGTAATGAAAGATGCCACTCAAACCAATTGGCTGCATAGGCTTCCCCCTACCAAACTGGTCCATAAGCCCCGGGTAAACCTTACATTCCGGACTATAGTTACCTAACCATCCCGCTTAGGTTGTTCCTGCTTAGGTGGTCTGGGGCCGCGTTTGTAGATCACCAGCCCATTTAAGAAGTTACGAAGGATCTGGTCACCGCAAGGTTTGAAATTAGGATGGTCGCTGTTTCTGAAAATATCCCCAAGCTCACTTTTACTTACCTTAAAATTTACCAGTCCCATTATTTTTATAATGTCATCATTAGTAAGTGACAAAGCCACCCGCAGCTTTTTAAAAATATCATTATTGCTCATATTACATCGCTATTTCTATTTTTACCTTTTTGTTCTTTATTCTCTCATTTGCCAGCAAGCTTAAAACCCGGCTAACAAGCTTCCTTTTTATCGCCACGTAAGAAACCTGGTCCTTCACCTCTATCAACCCCACTTCATCTTTTTGCAGACCGCCCTTTTTTAGCAGCAGACCAACAATATCTATTTTGTTTACCTTATCCTTTTTGCCTGCTGCAATGTATAAAGTCTGCCATTCACTATCCCGGGGCAAAGCAAAGTTGCCTTCCAGCTTTTCTGTTTCGATATCTGCTTTCAAAAAAGGATATTTTTCATCATCAGCAATAACAAGGTAAGCATTCCCACTGGCATTCATCCTCGCTGTACGGCCGTTACGGTGCAGAAAAGCATCCTCGGTGTAGGGCAACTGGTAATGAACAATGGATTCCACCTCGGGTATATCCAATCCCCTGGAGGCCAGATCTGTAGTGATCAGGATCTTAATGCTGCCATTCCTGAATTTCAGCAAAGCCCTTTCCCGTTCATCCTGTTCCATACCGCCATGAAATATATCGTGTGCCAGGTCCTGGTCTATCAGCAGATCGCTGATCCGGTCTACCGTTTCCCTGTGGTTACAAAAAATAAGGGTTCTTTTATCACCGATCTTACAGATCAGTTGCAACAAGGTATCCAGCTTATCTGCAGCGGTGGTAAGTACCTTTTTCAGCTGTAAATCTGGCACTGCTGTCACATCCTTTAAAAAGTTGATCTCAACAGGATTTGCTATACCTGTGAAATCAGGTATTTCAGCCATTGCTGTTGCCGAAGTCAGGATCCGTTGTTTTAGAGAAAGTAATTTCCTGATGATATAGGACATGTCTTCCTGAAAGCCAAACTCCAGGGCCTTGTCAAATTCATCTAGCACCAATGTAGTGACAGCAGATTCATCAAAATTATCATGACGAAGGTGATACGCAATCCTGCCTGGCGTGCCAACGAGCACAGCAGGTGGCTGCTCAAAATTATTTCGTTCTGTTTTTACCGGATGGCCGCCGTAGCAACAGTTAATTTTGAAACCGGTTCCCATTTGTTTGAATACAGTTTCTATCTGCAATGCCAACTCTCGTGATGGCACAAGAATTAAAGCCTGTACCCCTGTTAGGTTGGGGTTTAATCCATGTACTACCGGTAACAGAAAGCCCAGGGTTTTACCAGAGCCTGTAGGGGCCAATAAAACAAGATCACTCCCATTTTTTGCAGCAGCCAGGGTATTTAGCTGCATAGGGTTGAGTGAGGCAATTTTTAATTTCTCCAGTATCTTTTCTACCGTCATGGCGCAAAGATAGTGGAATTAGCGCATTAAAATTTCAGATACTTCTTTCTTAAGTGCTTCAGCGAGCTGTTCAGTTTCAAATCAAGCTTCATTAACATATGGCCTCTTTCTGCAATCCACGTAGTCATTTTCTTATTTACACCCTTCAAAGGTGTGTAAACCCGCTCTTCTATCATTTCGCTATAATCAACCGATGCCCTGCTTTGCTGCAGCAAATAAAATTCGTTTAACAGTTCTGTTTTCATAATGCTTATATTTATAGTTAGCCTTATGTTTTTATTAACGAAGGCCTTCATCTGTTAGTATAACAACACATCATTAAAAGAGTTTAAACCCAATATTAAACTGTTGACAACTAGACAATTGTTAACAATTAAACAATCAGAAATTAACACATTTTCAATTTTATCCCCTTATTTTTAGGAAACCTGAATACGGGTTGTTTATAACGATAACACCAATAACGTATGACCTGGAAGAAATTTAGCGGCGAGATCATTCACTCGTCTATCATTGAAGAAGTAGAAAATGCCATTATCAGAGAAAGCGACAATGGTTACCGGTTAAAAGTTTGCATCGGTACAGATTCGCAGGTAAAGGGCCCCCTTACTGATTTTGCTACGGTAATTGTTTTATTGCGGGAACATCATGGAGGCTTTATGTACATCCACCAGGAAAAAACAGCGCAAAAAATGAGTATTAAGGAACGAATGCTGGTAGAAGTACAGAAATCTATTGAAACAGCCTATGCTATCTGCGACCTGCTGGACCTGTACCATGTAGACCTGGAAGTGCATGCAGACATTAATACCAACCCAATGTTCAAATCCAACAAGGCGCTAAATGAGGCCATGGGATACATTCTAAGCATGGGGTTCATTTTTAAAGCTAAACCCGAGGCTTTCGCAAGTTCTACCTGCGCAGACAAGATGGTACACTAATTACCATTTTTTGGTAGAAATAACCGGCACAGCCTTAGCTACCGGCGGCTGGGTAATGGCCTTGTTGGCCATAGCATCTTTAAATTTAGCCGCGAGTATATTTGCTTCTTTGGTTATGGCCTTGATATAACTTGCCCATTCAGCAGCATTCAGCTTACCCGGCTTTCTTTCCAGTGGTATACCTATACTGGTAGCGGGTACAAAATTGCCATAGCGGTCTCTCTGATAAGGAATGAATTCAAAATCCGTTAACCAGAAACGGTACTTGCCATCACGGGTTTCGGCATTGAAACGATAAAGGACTTCTCCGGATGGACGGCTTAAAACCAATGCTGTTTTGTTGATGATCATCTTTCCGGAAGCCTGGATTAACGAATCAGTTTTGGAAACAGAAACTTTTAACGTTTTTGCTGATCTTAAAAACCCTTCGGCCCTTGCCATTAAAGAATCTTTAGGAACACTCTTTAACTCCTGAACTTCGTAATAGATGAGCTTACCGTTTTCGTCATTTGCCAGGGGCCTGTCCTGCCCATAAGCAACAACCGTAAACAACATCAGCGCAATTGAGGTTAAAAGTTTCATGATATAAATTTAAAAAGCCACCGGAAACATTCCGATGGCTTAAAGATAAACGTAATTGAGACTAAAATGCGTATACTACTGCAAGCGAGAATTGTGAAGCACTTTTTGTAGCTGTTAAATTGCTTTTTGCAAACATTTCGGCAGTACCGTTGTCAAACCTTACTTCCGGAATAAAAGTTAATCCGCCTGATTTGATATTTCCAGACAACGTTATTGCAGCAACAGATTCGCCCGGCACCACATTTAAATTTGCAGCGCCGTTCACTTTGTCTTTAGTGCTAAAATACTCACCCCTTAAACCTAACGAAACAGCAGGTGTAAAAGCATTCTGCAGGTAAAGCGCCCCGCCTGTATAACCGCCACCGTCATTATCTATGCTGTAATCGGCAGCATTCAATCCTATTTTAACTTTCTCTGTTACCTGGTACGAGGTAGTGAGGTCCAGAATTGTTCCGGTACCTACAGCACCTACTGATTTGCCCGACAACACATTCAGATAAGCAGTCCAGCCTTTAACAGGAGAAACAGTAAGCTGTGCACCAATATGAGATACCCCGTTAAAATCTTGATAAACATTCCAATCGTTAAACAAACCAACCATTAAACTTACTTTATCGGTAAAAGCGTATGAACCTTTGATACCTGCATTCTGGAATGGGCCACAGCTAAATAGGTAAGAAGTTGAATAGTTGAAGTTACCGGTAGGGGCAATCACTTCATAACCAATGAAAGTACCCATAAAACCAGCCGTCATAGTGAATTTATCGGTAAAAGCATACGATGCGTATAAATTCTGAATATGAAAGCTGTTGGTTCCCTCACTATAAGTTCCGTCTGCATTGGGAATAGATTGAGACTGCCCGCGCGGCCCAAAAGAAAGTTCTCCAACAAATGATGCTTTCCCTGTTGTTTTTTTCAGGGCAAGATCAATCATTCCCAGCGATATTGAGTTTTGCTCGCTGGCAAAGCTGGTGGCAATATTTGGTATTTTGGCAAAATCGTATTTGAAATAGGTATCTACCGACCCGGAAATCTGAAGTGGCGCTTCAGCCGTTTCCTGAGCAAAAGATACAGATGTTATTGATAATGCGGCTACTGTTAATACGGATCTTAATTTCATAATAGTTTGGTTTGAGGTTGAGGTTGAGAATTTAGATGGTTAAGTATTTTGATTAAAAGGTATTTTCAATTTCCTGACCTGTTGAAGCAACGATCAGTGTACCCTGAGTATATTTTTCGTTGTGCTGAGTTGCATCCAAACCTTCTTCTTCTTCTTCTGATGTTACGCGAATTGGCTGAACCAGGTTAATCAGTTTGAATATCACAAATGACATTACAAAGCTGAACACTACAGTGATTACCACACCTTTTAACTGGGTGATGAAAAATGAAGGGTTGCCATATAGCAGACCATCTACACCTGCACCATTAACAGTTTTGGTAGCAAATACTCCGGTTAGCAGCATCCCAACAATACCACCTACACCGTGGCAAGGAAATACATCCAGTGTATCGTCTAGTGAAGTTCTTTGTTTCCAGGAAACAGCCAGGTTAGAAATAACTGCTGCAATTACACCTATAAATATTGCGGAAGGGATGCTCACAAATCCTGCACCAGGGGTGATGGCTACAAGACCAACTACTGCACCAATACAAAAACCCAGTACTGAAGGTTTTTTACCTCTGGAAACATCAAAGAACATCCATGATAAACCTGCGGCACCCGCAGCAATATTAGTGGTAATGAAAGCAGAGACAGCCAAACTGTTGGCGCCTAATGCAGAGCCCGCATTAAAACCAAACCATCCAAACCATAGTAACCCCGTACCAATTAATACATAAGGAATATTTGCTGGCGGCACTTCCTGGTGTTCCATATGACTTTTTCTTCTTTTAAGCACCATTGCGCCGGCCAAAGCGGCCATACCTGCCGAGATGTGAACTACAGTTCCACCTGCAAAATCAAGCACACCCATTTTAAAAAGCAATCCTTCCGGATGCCATGTCCAGTGGGCCAGCGGAGAATATACCAGCAGAGAGAACAACACAATAAATAAGATATAAGAAGTGAAGCGGATACGCTCAGCAACGGCTCCCACTACCAGACCCGGAGTAATGATAGCGAACATTAGCTGGAACACTGCAAACAAAGACAGTGGAATTGTTGCTGCCAGGCTCCATGAAGGACTTGAATTCACACCCTGAAAAAAGAAGAAAGTTTTAGGGTTACCAATTAAACCACCAATACTATCTCCAAAAGCAAGACTAAAACTAACTACTACCCAAAGTACTGAGATCACACCTGCAGCTACCACACTTTTTATCATGGTAGAAAGGATATTTTTACGATGAACCATACCACCATAGAAAAATGCCAGGCCAGGGGTCATTAAAAACACTAAAGCCGAAGCAATCAATACGAATGCGATATCTGGTCCGCTGTATTTCCCTTCATCAAAGTTAGGAAGAAGAGGAATAAATAGGGCAAGAATTGCAATTCCCATCAAAACTGCAAATGGCCCCCACTGTTTAAATAAAACTTTTGCCATAATGTTAGATTTTACTTGTTATAATTATTAGTTTATTTGATTTTTTTATAAAACTAGTAATAAATTCTAACAAACAACATTTTAAAACAACAGTTTTTCACGAAAACGTTGTAATTTTCATTAAAAATTGATTAAAAACATGATAAATTATCAATTATTAAAATCATTTTTTAAACATTTCTAATATTTACACTAAAAACACCGCTATTTTTTGATAAAAAAATAAAAATGACACAAAACGAGATGAAAAATTCAAAAAAAATCAGATTTACCTGATAAAAACAGATTAAAAACAAAAAAGGCAGGAATAAACCTGCCTAAAATAAGATTATGGAATTATTTAAAACTTATACCGCTGCAGGCACGTAGGCACTCCCCTGTATCACACCGCGCTTTTCGATTTCCTTATCTATATAAGTTTGAATGGATGATTTATTCATCCCCCAGTTGGGCGCAATCAGTAAATCCCAGTCAGATATGCCGAACAAACGCTGAATTACGATATCAGGACGCAGTAAAGGGATCAATTTGCAGAGTAAATTGGTATATTCTTCAAGAGAGAAGAGTTTGAAAGGCTGTTTTTTGTATTTAACACCCATTATTGAGCCTTCAACAATGTGGAGGTGATGAAACTTAACAAATTTTATTTGAGGAAAACGATTGATTTCATGAATATAGGCCAGCATCATTTCTTCTGTTTCCCAGGGAAAGCCAAAAATAGTATGTACACACA
The DNA here is from genome assembly GCF_900176535.1 of Pedobacter africanus. Classification (NCBI taxonomy): domain Bacteria; kingdom Pseudomonadati; phylum Bacteroidota; class Sphingobacteriia; order Sphingobacteriales; family Sphingobacteriaceae; genus Pedobacter; species Pedobacter africanus. The sequence goes on from NZ_FWXT01000005.1 coordinate 11,043, forward strand.
AATCGAGTTTGGTATTATCGAGCAGTTTAACAGCCTTGACAAATTCATCGTGACTGCAACCCCTGTTGATCTGGTTTAAAGTTTCATCGTAAATAGATTCCATCCCCATTTCCAGATCTACATCAAACCTGTCGGTATAACTTTCCAGCAAAGCCACTTTTTCTGCATCAATGCAATCGGGCCTGGTACCCACAGCAAAACCAACAACATCTTCGGTGTTGATAGAAAGGGCCTCGTCATACATCATCTTTAAATAATGGACCGGCGCATAGGTATTGGTATTGGGCTGAAAGTAAACGATAAACTTATCTGCCTTATAAAAGTTCTTTCCGCGCTCCATACCTTGCTCCAGCTGTTCGCGGATAGTAGGCAGCTTACGTGAAAGTTCAGGAGTAAAAGAATCTACATTACAATAGGTACAACCACCGTAGCCTTTACTGCCATCACGGTTTGGGCAGGTAAAACCACCATCCACAATCACTTTAAATACACGCTGGCCCTTATATTTGTCTTTAAGGTGTGTACCGTAATTATTATATCCCTTTATGCCTAAATCTACCGGAGTTCCCAATTGCTGTTCTTTTTCTGCAAAAATACGGCTTTTATATTTATTTATCTACCCGCATCGCTTCAATCTCGCTCATGTACCGGGTAAGCGCAGCTTTATAAGTCAGGTTTTCTGATGCGACACCTGCTAAAAACCCTTTAAAATCTTCCAGATCGCCCGCTGTAAAGCCCATACGCACAAACAACTCCTTATCAGCATCCCAATTGTCCAGGTTAACCTTTTTTGCGGCCATCTCTTTATAAAGCACGAGACCTTTTACAAAGTCTTTGTAGGCCAGCGTTTTTTTAAAAGCAGCAAAATATTCTATAAGCGTACGATAAGTGGCGGGTTTACCTATCCTTACCTGATCCAACATCAATGCACCGAGCATAGGCCCTTTCAAAAATACGCTGTCTATGCTTTCAAAATTGCCGCAGTGTTTCAGTATCCTGATGTCTTTTTGTAAAAGGCTATCCTTATCTGTTCCTTTATGCCGTACAAAATAAGGTTCTGTGTCCAGCAGTTTTTCACAATCTGTAACATCCTGGGCTTTTACAAAAGTGCAAAAGAAAGCAAACAGAGCGGCAATCAGATATTTTAAAGGCATAACGTAGTTAAAATGCAAAGGTACGGCCACAAAAAGCAACCTGCAAACTAAGGATTGATTTTAAATTCGACCCTTCTGTTTTGAATTCTACCTGCCTCATCATCATTTGAAGCTGCAGGCGCTGTAGCACCAAAGCCTTTGATAGACAGGTTTGCTGCATTTACCCCGGCATTAACCAGGTACGATTTCACTGAATTGGCCCTATCTATCGATAAGGACATGTTATGCTCTGCAGAGCCCTCAACAGAAGAATGACCATTTAAAATAAACTTAACATTAGCATCTTTTTTCATTTCTGCTGCAATTTTATCCAATACGGCAAATGATTCTGTTTTCAGTACTCCGGAATCAAATTCAAAATATACCTTATCGAAGTTATAATTTGGCTTTTCTTCAACGGGGGCTGGTGCAGGTTTAGGTGCAGGAGCTGGCTCAGGCTTTTTCTCTTCAACCGGCGGAGCAGGTTTCTCAGCAGGGGGAGTTGGCTTGGCAATTGCCTTCTTTGTTTTACAGGATTGCGCAGAAATTGTAAACAGGCCAATAGCGGCCAGCAAAAATGTGGTTCTTAAATGTTTCATTCCATAAAAACGCAGATTTTACGCAATTAGTGCCAAAGATGTTACATCCAGCTTAAACAAGCTGCCATATCAGGATCAGGATGAGCAACCCGATTAATATATAGGCTGTGGTAAAAAACAAAGTCATCTGTGGTTTTGAGAGGTTCATAATTCAGTTCAGCTGGTTAATCTCCTGCAAAACTCCTGAATTAATCCTTTAGCACAAAGATTCATTTCGTTCATTGCGATTGTATGACATGTACAATTGTTCAGCAATGAACAAAAAATATTTATTTTTTGTTGATATGAATAATCTATTATTCGTATATTAGCAGTGAGAGCGTTAATTTTAAGCGGGGATAACCATCACAGGTTTATTCCCGCTTTCTTTTTTTATCACAATTCTGAATGGTAACATTATGTTACGCGCTCCTGCTTGACTGTAACCTGTCGTATTCCTTTACATAATCGGGATGCTCTGTTTTGAGCAAACGGTCCCATATCCGAAAATATAAGCCATAATTACCCCTAAACTTATGATGATGCAGATTGTGATGCACAGAAGTATTGAATACTTCAAATAACCAGGTATGCCTGAACCATTTGGGTGCAATCTCATAGCCCAAATGCCCATATACGTTAATAATAAATGCCGAAAGCACAAACATTTCGATCATGATGCCATGCACGGGAATCAGAAACACAATGGCCAGCAAAACGCCGCCCTCAATCCAGGCTTCAAAAAAATGGAAAGAATAGGATGTCCAGGGGGAAGGATTGTTGGATTTATGGTGCAGCAGGTGCACACGATTAAACAAGGCTTTATGATGCATCAGCCGGTGCATCCAGTAAAAATAAGTATCGTGTATGATCAGACAAACCGGCAAACTTAAACAGAACCACCATAAAGAATAATCATTTATTTTATCGTATACCAGGGTGTGTACTTTAAAAGGTGTAAAAAGAACCAGGTAGGCAATAACCACATGGATTATTGTTGTTTGCAGGGAATGAAGGATGTCGCGTATAAAACTGGCACGTGGCGCGTTGTTCTTTTGGATTTTTGCTTTGTGTATTTTTTTGGCAAACAGCCAGTAGCATAAAGCAAAAGCAATTCCTGCTACTACAAAATACCGGATAGTTGAGATGCTGAGCATCACAATTACCTTTTCTATTATCCCTTCTCTCATTACTTACCAGGAGTAATTTCACCCAGTACTTCCACCAGTTTCCTGGTAAGCTCTGACCCTCTCAAGTTCCTGGCGAGTATCTTTCCGTCGGGACCGATCAGGAAATTGGTGGGGATACCTTGTACAAAGTACATTTTGGCGACTTCGTTGTTAAATCCGTTCAGGTCTGAAACATTTGTCCAGGTCAGTTTGTCATCTTTGATCGCTTTCAGCCAGGCTTCCCGCTGCCCTGGATTGTCTAACGACACGCCTAAGACCGTAAAATTCTTGTTTTTATACCTTTCGTACATGTGTTTAACCCAAGGGTTTTCTGATCTACATGGTGCACACCATGATGCCCAAAAATCTAACAGCACATATTTCCCTTTAAAGTCAGACAATTTAACAGGTTTACCATCTACATCATTCTGACTAAAGTCATGAGCTTGCTGGCCTATGCCCAGCACCTTCCAGCTTGTTATTTGTTGCTGAAATTGCTGTCCCAGGGAACTTGCTTTCAACCGGGGAGATAAGCCAGCAAACACAGCTTCCGAACCAGTGGGGTCCGCAGCATTAAATACATATTGTTTGAATAATATCAGGCTAAAATAACAATCAGGATTGTTGCGTATAAAATCAGGAGGAATGTTATCCATCTCGGCTTTGAACTCCTCCATTTTCTTCTGAAAGGGTTCAACAAAGGCCTGATCCTTCTTTTGTTGGTCAGTAGCGGCATAAAATGGGACCAAAAAGGCCTTGGCCCTTGCATTTATCAAATCTCTCGAAGCATAAACTTTCAGCATTGCATCGGCAATTTCAGTGCCGCTTACTACAGCAGATTTAACAGAATCTGTCTTGGAAACGATGCTAAGCGTACCTGGTTCCAGCATAAAAGACAGCAAATCTGTTTCTGGGCGCTTACCCGGCTTTACTGGTACGGTAATCTTCTTTTTAAGCTTAATGAAGGCTTGTACTGGCTCAGTAATGCTGCCTTTAAAAGTAAATCCACCATTCTTGATATCAACTGAATCAATCATGGACTTATTATTTAAAGTATAGTAAAGGAACGCTTTGGAAGGAACAGACTGTGGTTTTAACTTACCACTTAGCGTAAAGTTTTGCTGAGCAAACCCTACAAATGGCAGCATGCATAACAGTAATAGAACTTTTTTCATTTTATGTTTAGGTTTTGGTTTAGTAGATAGGCGAAGAGGCATAAAAAAAGGGTGAAAGAAAATTAGAATTTTTTTTTTCACCCTTTTTAAGTTTTTAAATGCCTTTACTGCAAAAAACCAAAAACATGATGTTCAACAAACTAAACTTAACCCTTATGCTTACTGCCGTATTGGTAAGCTGTACACCTTTCAAAAAGCCGGAATTCCGCATGCCTGAAAAGCTTGATGTTGAAGTCCTGAAATGGGAAGGCAGCCACCCTACTATTCGTACCAGGGCTGTCTGCTATAATCAAAATAATATTGGTTTTACCTTTAAAGGGGGTGAAGCAACAATTTACCTGGATACACTAAAACTGGGAAAGGCCAAAATAGACACTTCATTTTTCGTTCCTGCCCATTCAGAATTTAAAGTACCGGCATACTTGAAAATAGATATGCCGTACCTTTCTGCCCATGGCCTAAGGCTAGATGGCACAATCGTTACCATCACAGGAAAGTTTAAAGGCAGTGTATTGGGAATCGGCAAAACAATGGACATCAGCTATAAAGGCAAACACGACATCAACCTTATTATGAAGCCCTTTTAAAGGGCTTCTTTATCTAACAGCTTTTTAATCAGAACATCCATTTCATCGTTCAGTCCTGTTGAAACCCTCATCAGAATTTTCCCGTCACGGTCTAGCAACAGCTTGGTAGGATAACCGGTAATCCCATAGGCACTAACAATATCAGGCCCTCCCGTTCCCTCGTCATTTAATACGTGTACCCAATTGATGTCATCTTTCTTTATTGCAGTAAGCCAGGCTTGTTTTGCTTTTTCCAGATCCTTATTCTTTTCGTTGGCCACAGCAACGATTTCCAGCCCCTTAGATTTGTATTGGCTATACAGTTCCTTTAAATGAGGATGCGTTTGTCTGCAGGGCACACACCAGCTTCCCCAGAAATCGAGGAGTACCAGTTTACCATGGTAGTCGCTCAGCTTTACTGTTTTTCCATGCTGGTCTTTGCGGATAAAATCAATTGCCTTCATTCCTGTTGGGGTAATTTTCAACCGTTCTATCCGCTGCCTTATGGCCGCCCCCAAGGTTGTGTTTTTTAACCTTGCTGACAGGGCGTTGTAAGCCGCAGCATAACTATCTGCCGAATACATATAATCAAGCTGATGCAACTGGTGCAGGCTTACAAATGAGTCGGGATGTGCGGCAATGAAAGCCTGTTTCATTTTAAGTTTTTGTTTATTCAATGCTACACCTCTGGTAGATAGCATTTCACGCAAGGCAAGACTGTCTTTTTGAATATCCAGTTTACCTATATCATTTGCCAGTGCACGCTCACCAATGTCTGTTTCCAGAATATCATTTAACTTTTCAAAATCTTCTTTAAAGCCTGCTGCACTTAACTTCTCCTTTTCCAGGGCGCTCAACATATGGTTATAGTTAAGATCCGACAAAGATCCGACATCGGCTGCATCATCACCCTTTACATCGGGGGGCAGTATTTTATCTCTCATGATACTCGCTTTCTGTTCTGCATTCAGGATCGTACCATCAGGCCCGATTAAGAAACTTGCGGGAATCATAGTTACGTCATACAAAACTGCTGCCTGGTTTAGGGGCTTACCTGGATCAGCAATCTGTAACCAGGGTACATCATCTTCCTTTATCGCTTTCAACCATGCGGTTTTGTCCTTATCCAATGAAACCGCAAGGATCACAAATTTACCTGTAGGGTTCAAAGCATCATAAATCGCTTTCAATTTTGGCTGTAAAGCCCTACAGGGCTTGCACCAGCTGGCCCAAAAATCAAGCAATACATACTTTCCCCGGAAATCAGAGAGCCGGATCAGACGACCATCTTGATCGGGCAGTGCAAAATCCGGGGCAGGTTTGCCCACTCGTATAGACACGCTAGTTTTTACTGCAAGACCAAGTTCTTTTCCTGCATCTGTCTGCTTAAGAGACTCCGATAACTTTGAATAACTGTTAATAACAAATTCATTCCGTCCGCCAATGTCTGCCATCCAGTCCAGGCTGACCCGTGAGGCAGGGTGTTTTTCTACAAAATCTGCCATGAGCCTGGCTTCTTCTATGTTCGTTTTGCTTTTTATTGCGCTGATCAGTCTGAGTTTTTCCTGGTTGTCAGTATTCAATGGTGTGCCCCATACCCTGGCCCTAACCAGTGAATCTTTCCCTTCAATCCTGACAATGCCTTGTTCCAAATATACCCATTGCGCATCTATTTGACCGGAGGGCTCAAATCTTCCCTGGTGCCCTAGCAGTAGCGTAGCAAACTGAGGTTCCTTACACACACCAGAAAATGTAAACGCACCTGCTCTTACCTGGCTGGAATCCGTTATGAAGTTATTTCCCCTTTTGTAAACCAGGTAGACCTTAGCTTTAGGCATCACTCCGGTCAGCAAGCCCATAATTTTATATTTTTGTTGCTGGCAGATCCCTGTAAAAGGAACTGCCAGCAACATTAAACCTATCATTTTTTTCATTATTTTACCCTTTAGCTATAGCCTGCAAATCAATCCCATATGCCTGCTTGTAATAATCAATAACTGCATTATATTTCAGTTTATATTTCCCGTTAGGATCGTTCACCGGTAAAAATAAAGTCCGCTCCAATTCTTCTTTCGTCGTTGTGGCAATAATGTTGATGTATTCCAGAAAATCCCCCTGCAGGGTTTGACTAAATATATCGGGGCTCATGAAAACCCCAAAGTTCTTTTTATTGAAACTCATCACATTATCATAGTTGGTAGCGGCCACAAAAGCTGGCGGAAGGATAATCTTATTGAAGATGATGGCCTGGGTCCAAAACTCCTTATTCAGGCTTCCTTTCATCAACTTCAATTCCTGAGCGGTCATACTGACCAGACTACTCCCGGCATGCCCAAAGGCAAAGTGACTGGAAGTACTTACACTGCTTACCGGCGTTTTCTGTGGGTCCCCAATTTCACTGATTTTGGCAGACAAGATAATTTTATAAGGCAATGCCTTTTTCAAAAAATCAGCAGAATAGAATTTAAATAGATACTGATCCAGCGCATCGATAGAAGCGGCAATATAATTCTCATCACCCTGATCAGCCTCGTAGGGGATATTGTTGGCGATATTCCACCTGAAGTCCGTCTCGCTGAACTTATAGAGAATATAACAGCCATAAGTATGGTAAAAATCTACAATCACATGATCATAGGGGTGGTTCCCCTGTGGCAGCGTGTAGAAAGGTTTTATTTCGTCGGGCTGTATTGTAGTTTCTTTTTTACAACTTATAGCCAGGAATAATACCAATAACGGGTAAAAAAAATTATTTATTTTCATAGTGGTTCATTATTGTCCGGTACGAATAGCCGGCTCTGGGTTAGGTACCAGGTTTGGATTTTTGTCTAATGCGATCCGTGGAATCTGGAACACATAAGCAGCGTCATGATCGTTAAGTGTATAGATAGCGGTCTTTACACTACTTTCATAATATAAATGACGGATGGCAGGCATACCGGAACGTCTCAGATCAAACCAGCGGTGACTCTCCTCATCAAAAAACTCTTTGCGTTTCTCTAAAGCACATTTTTGCAGAAGTTCATCAGCTCCGGAACTGTTCAGGTCTTGGTAACTTGCAGTGCTAAACCTTTTCTTTCTCAAAGTATTCAGATCGTTAATCGCCAGCTGGGCATTCGTTGTTTGCCCAAGCTTGTTTAGCTGGGCATATGCCTCTGCACGGTTCAGTAAAGCTTCCGAAACCCTAAAAGCCTGCCCAACTTTGGCAATATTGACCATGGGCCTTTTTATTGATTTTTTGTTCCTGATGTAAATGCTACTCCTCAAATCCCCTGTTTCAAACAAGGAAAGTAGTTCATCCGACAGACGGTAGTTGCCATTCTCTGTTCCGTCCTGAACTGCAACACCATCCGGGACACCGAATACCCAGATACTTTCCACGTTCAGTCTGTCAACAACAGGTTTGGTGTTTTGGTTCACTACTCCCCATGACCCCAAATCCATCAGATCTGATTTACGGCTGAGTACATTTGTAGCGGCGTCTATTGCCTTTTGCCAGTTGCCCATATGCAGATGCACACGTGAGGCCAGCAGATAACCGGCAACATGGTTAATCCGATAAGTATTGTCGTTTCTCCCGCTCCGTTCCATCAGCTCGATCCCCTTATCCAGATCAGCCAGTACCTGACTATACACTTCCGCTACGGTATTGCGCGGTTTACCTTCGAAAGATAAACCCGAGTTCAACATCAAAGGGACACCCAGATCCTGGTCCGGGTTGGACAGCCGGTCAGCATAAGGCCTGGCGTAAAAATTAACCAACATAAAATAGTAATAAGCACGCAGCAGGTGGGCCTGCCCTTCAACATTTTCTTTTTCAGCTACCGTACCACTTACTTTGGGCACATATTCCAGAACAGTATTGCAAGTCATCAGCATCGGGTAAAATATAGACCACATACTGGCGCCAGCTGCCAGCTCAGGGGCATCCCCAGTTTGCGGCTGCCACGTGTAGGCATTACCTCGAACACCTAAATCAATGTAGGCATTCTGAATTATATTGTCGTCTACCAGTCGCAATGATACATCATAAGCAGGCCGTCCGTTGTTATTGTAAGCAGCGCCAATCAAGAGCTCGTTGAGTGCAGCGGCTGTTTTTGGAATGATATCAGTTTGCGATTGCTCTTCAAGAAACTTTTTGCAGGATGAAACCAACAAGACAATTGAAAAAAGCAACGAGGTTAGTATAATTTTTTTCATTATTTAGCTTTTAAAAAGTCACATTTAAACCCAGCGTAAAAATTTTCGTAATCGGCAAGGCCGTTGTACCTACACCTTCAATCTCCGGGTCCTGCCCTTTCAGTCTTTTATCTGCAAGAACAAACAGATTGGATGCCGATACCGAAACGGAAGCCCGTTTTAGTTTCAAACGCCTGGTAAGACCATCTGCAATACGATAAGAAAAATCAAGATTATTGCACCTAAGGAAGGTTCCCGAAACAACATTTACATCTGAGTAATTATACATTTCATAACGGTTCATATTAGTGTTACCCGATGGCGATATTGCATATCCCCCACCGCTTATGCCTGTATTTTTAGGAAAAGCAGGAATATTGGTAAAAGCCTCATCCCCTGGTTTGCGCCACCTCTGTTCCAGAATAGCAGGCATGTTCGCCTCGGGCATTGGAATATAAACATCTGAACTATTATAAACCGGGTTCTTCATTTTTACCGACCCAATTTTATAACTGAAGTTCATAGTCAGTGAAAATGCCTTATAGCTTACATTGGTGTTTAAGCCCCCACTGATTTTAGCATCTCTAGAACCCGCAGGCTTTAAATGATCAACAAATGTAGCCTCTGGATCTTTTTCCTCATCGTCCACTCCATAAAATAAGGGTACCCCGGTTTTCGGATCCAGCCCTTTAAAGGAGAATACGTATATGGTATTAATCGGTTTGCCCTCTACCAACGCAGTCCCATTAAAATAATCATACAAGTTAATGCTTACATTATCTATCGTTCCCTTCTGTAGTTGGTTGATATTTCTGCTTCCATTTACAGAAAGCCTCCAATTCAGATCTCTCTTGCGTACAAGATTAAAACCAAGGTCCATTTCGTAGCCATAATTCCGAATGTTTCCGCCGTTTACCAGCATGCGGTCTATGCCATATTCAACAGGAATAAACTTGGACACTATGGCATCAGTAGTCGATTTCCGGTAATAACCCAGATTAAAATTAACGAAGGAATTGAACAGGCTTCCGCCGAATTCAATATTTATACTCTTTGTCTTTTCCCACCTCAAATCCGGATAAGGCATAGATTTGATGCCTAACAGAAATTCATTGGCAGCAGAATTGAATGCAGCAGCCCCTTCGGGCACGTACAGAATGAGCTCCGGGCCTACACTGGTAATTACATTTCCCTGAAACCCATAAGAAGCTTTTATATTCAAATCGTTCACAAATCTGTTGTTTTGCAGCCATTTTTCCGAACTCAGGTTCCAACGCCCTGCCAGGCTCCAAACCGGCAAAAATCGCTGGTTGGCATACTGTCCGAAACGGTTGGATGCATCTGTTCTGATGTTTCCGTTGAGAATATATTTGCCAGCGTAGCTATAGGTTGCCGTACCAAAAAGCGACATGGAATTGTTCAGCGTGTTTGTTTTTTTTGGACTAAGCAAGGCTAAAGAGTTGTTGAGGACAGAAAAACTCTCGCCCCTGTCACGAAAATATCCAGGAATCAGGTTATTGAGACCACTTTCACGTACCGACCTCATCTCGTGACCTGCCACGATATTAACCTGATGGTTTTCAGTAAAAATGCTGCGGTTAAATTCGGCCATGTTACGAAACGTATAATTGTACATGGAGGAAGTGGATGGTAAATAAATACCTCCGAAAGGTAAAATAGAAGATTGCTCTTCGATACTTCCCGGAGCTACCGAACCATAATTGTAACCTCTTCTGCTAGCCACATTATAGCTCAGTTCTGTAGCATATTGCTCAGAATTCAGACTGGCCACTGAGCCGCCCGCCAGCGAGGTTAACTTAAGACCCCGCATTAGCAGGTAACTGAGGTCTACTGATACATTCAATTTGGTATCTTTAATCTGGTTGCCGGTTTGGTTGGCTTCGTTTTGAAAATTGTAGTCAAGTGGGTCACCTGAAATGCCAGGAAGTATGTCGAACGCCACGGGATATACCAGTCCGGCAGAAATCGTCCGGCTGGTAGACAGTGCGTAATCAAGCGGATTCACCCCAAAATATCCTGTTGAACCTCTTTGACTGCCACTCAGGTTTAAGCCTACCTTTAACTTTCTACTTAGCTCAGAACTCATGGTCACAGAGGCGCTTCCTTCTTTCAGGTTATCGAGTTTGGCCGCACCCTTATTTTCATTATAAGCTACAGACGCATAATAACTGGTTTTTTCGCCCCCACCCGAGAAACTTACATGTTGCCCCAGGTTAAAACTATTACGAAACAGCAACCTGAACCAGTCAGTATTCATTTTTTCCAGGTCGGCTACTTCTTTTTGAAATTCTGCTTCGGTAATTTTTTTATTTAGCAGGTCCATAAGCGCACCTTCGTAGCCCATTTTTACCGGTAAATTTTTATAGACATAACCGTCTTCAAACATCTCACGGGAAAACCTTACCCGCTGCTGCGAATTCATCAGCTCGAGCTGGCCGTAGCCTGGTCTTAATGAAGTGCCGTAACTACTACTGTAATTCATCTCAAGCCTGCCACCTTTTCCTTTTTTTGTAGTAATAACAATTACCCCGTTTGCTGCCCTGGTACCATAAATAGCAGTAGCGGATGCATCTTTTAGAAAGTTAATACTCTCCACATCGTTGATGTTTAAACCGGTTATACTGTTTCCTGTCAGGCTACCCTTACCCAAAATACCCTCTTTCATCAGATATAGGTCCCGTGCATCCGGATTTGGGCCCAAAAGGTTATCAGGATTCAGACTACTAGGGTTTTCACGAACGATGCCATCTACTACTATGATTGGATTTGCATTCCCAATCAATGTAGAAGTCCCACGCATTCGCATAGAAGGAATAGCATTGGGACTTCCGGAATTCTTTACTACCGATAGTCCTGCTACCTTTCCCTGCAGCATGCTAACTATGTTTGTAGAACCGGCCTCCTTTATGTCCGCCCCTTTTAAAGTTACCGTAGAACTTGCAGACAATCGCTTGCTAATTTCCTGATATCCGGTAACTACTACTTCTTCCATTTCGTTTAACTCAGCCTGAAGGGTAACTGCCATAGTTTCACCTGGCATGGGCTTAATTGTTCTCCTCAAATATCCCACCGAAGAAAAAGTAAGGGTTTTTCCTTCTTCCACAACTATGCTGAATTTTCCCTCATTATTTGTAATGATGTTCATCGGAGTACCTGATACATTCACAGTAACCAGCATCAGCGGGTTCCCTTTTTCATCCTTCACAATACCCTTAATGGTATTATTGATCTTTGCATCCTCATCCCCTTCTTCCCTGGGGGCAATTACCATAACGTCATCCTGCATCACAAAAATAAGTGATGAGCCTTTCAGGAGGCGCTTCATCAGGACTTTAAGCGGCTCATCTTTTGCCGTGAAACTGAGCCTAGTTGTATTTTTTCTGAGGACTTCCTGATTATACACAATCTTTACAGCGGTCTGCTTCCTTACAGCTTGAATGATCTCCTCGAGCGTACCGTTACGGATGTTAATGGTTACCTTATCTTCCTTCTTTTGCTGGGCTACAGCAGGCGGTCGAAAAGCAAGGAACACAAGGCAGCAAATCGCCAGGATTGTCCGATAAAAATGGTTCATATGTTTGGTTTAGGTGGTAATAAATATCAATTATTTCATCAACTCGTTCAGAGATTTTTCCAGTATTTTTTCTTTCGGTCCAATCTTAACCTCCCTGAATCCGGCGCCAATAATTATCCCGTTCGGATCAATCAAAAATTTAGCTGGAATGCCTTTAACTTTATAAGCCAGACTCGCCGCATTCTGGTCACCTTTTAGGTCAGACAGCTGCTGCCAGGTCATATTTTCTTCAGCCAATGCCTGCTGCCATTTGCTTTTATCACTGTCTAAAGAAATGCTGACAAAACTAATATTTTTGTCTTTCATTTTTTCATGTACTTCTTTCAGTTCCGGAGCATCTGCCCTGCATGGGCCACACCAGCTGGCCCAGAAATCCACCAGCACATATTTACCTTTAAAGTCCTTCAGGTTTACCACCTTACCTGTCACGTCAGGTTGTGAAAAATCAGGAGCAGGCTTCCCTATCCATTGCGTTTCCGTACCTGTAAGATTATTCAGCATAGATTTGGCCAGGTGGTTATTGTAGGCCCTTCCGGTAAATTTGCTTAGGTAGCTAATTTTTTCCATAGATGTCATTACATCCGGCATCAATGCGTTCATGATATAAGCAGAAGCCGCTGATCCTAAATGTGAATCCATGTATTGCTTTCCATTGGCTGCCACCTTCTTACCCAGTACCTGAACTTCCTCTGCCAATTTTTTTGCGGCTTCCTTATCGCCCAGCTTAGTGGCCTCATTTAAATCGGCAATCATATCCTGCATCTGATTCATCAGATCATGGGTCGGTTGCATACTTTTTTCCATTTCCACCCAATCTGTCACAAAAGCATCCCCGGTAAAAGTTGCACCTTTAAACCCAGTGCCATTGCCGCCTTCGATGTGCATCTTGCCCGGTTGCATTAACATAAACATACCAAGTCCGTTTTTTTCCGGATCGATCCCAGCCTGCAGAATATAAGTACTTCCGCCATTTTCAACATTTACGGTGAGAGAAAAGGAATTGTCTTTTACAATCGTAGAGTCTTGAGCATTCGAAAAAACGTTCCATAGTAAAACCCGCTCCCCATTAACCAATTCTGGCATTTTAGCTGTAATCTCCAATTTTTCCTGTGCTGCAGCGCTTAGCGCCATCATTGTTAGGCCTAATAAAGGCAACTTAAATTTCTTCATATTGTTTAGGTTGTTTAAAGTAAAGGCGACGTGCTTAACAAAAAGGGTGAAAACAATTTTAAATTATTTTCACCCTTTCCAGTTATTCAGAAAATAACTAACGCTGCTTAACTTTAATCAGTTCCCCTTTATTTACGAAATCAACCTGGCCGCTACTGAATTTGATGTTGTTCAAAATCTTATCCAAACCAGCATTTTTTGGCATATCAACGGTAAAATGCAGTTTTTTTAGGCTTTCCTGTTCAAAAACAAAACTAACGTTATACTCACGTTCTAAACGGGAAGTGATCTCTTCGAGTGTATTGTCATTAAAATAAATATCCAGATCCTTCCAGGCCACATACAGACGCAGGTCTGCTTCCGATTTGGTTAACGACCCGCTTTCGGGGATATAGACACCCAATTCACCAGGAAAAAGGGCTAATGACTGGTTGCCAGCCTGTAAGCTTACCTTACCACGCTCCAGCGCTGTATGCACCTTATGACCAAAGGTACTGATACTGAATGCGGTACCCAAAACCTTAACATCCAGATCTTTCAGGTGCACCACAAAAGGTCTTGCAACATTATGGCTTACATCAAAATAAGCTTCCCCTTCCAATGTGACCTCTCTATTGTCTGGAGCAAAAGGTACGGGATAACTGAGCCTGGACCCGGCGTTTAGCCATACCATGGTACCATCACTTAGCTCAAGTCGAGTGTATTTACCCTTTGGCACGGAAAGGACATTGATATTTGGTTTCCGGCCGTCTTCAGGCAACTCAGTCTCGCGTTTGTATACCAGTTTCGTACCATTTAAAGCTGCACCTTCCGTTTTTAAAACAGCAGACTGACTGGAGTCGAGTTCAACAGTTTGGCCATTTGCCAGTGTAAGCTGTACCTGGTTGCCTGCCAAAGGCGATGCAGTGTCTTTCTGACTTAAAAATAACCACAAGGCCGGTGCCAGCACCAGCAACAACACTGCAGCTATGGCAATTGCCCTATACAGCTTAAAGCGTTTTGCCCGAATTGTTTTTTCTTCGTACCGCTGCTTCAGCTCTTCCCAGCCTTCCTGAACCGGAAACCTGAGCCTCGGGTCTTCTTCTTTTATCCTCATATTTATTTCTTCTGCCAGCAGCAGCACTTCCAGCTCCTCCTGATTCAATTCTTCGTCCCTATGAAGATCATCCCGACCTTCCAGATGCTTTAACAGCTTATCCCAGTTTATTTTTTCTTCCTGTTCCATATCCTGTTAATAAAATCCTAACCATATGCCAATTATAATGATTGTCCTGATGAGCGACTGGCATTCGCGCCGCAAAAATTCGTAGGACAGTTTAATGTGTGTTTTCACCGTGTTTACAGAAATATCCAGCTGGGCGGCAATCTCGGTATATTTCAGACCTTCCCTGTTGCTCAGCAAAAACACCATTCTTCTTTTCTCGGGCATCTGCCCTATGATGGCCCATAGTTCCTGATCACGCTTACTTTCCAGTTCCTGGGTATCCTGTTCCTGCTGGCTGGCCAGATGAGCTGCCGCCTGCAGCAGCAGCTCATCATTATAGTCAACCCTTCTGGCTTTTTTCGTATGACTGAGTGCCGCATTTCTAACCGCTCTGAAAGCATAGCTCTTAAAGCTGGCATGCAGTGTTATGGTCAAAACTTTATCCAGACAGTACAGAAAAAAATTCTGAACAATATCTTTGGCCACATCCTCGTCTTCTACTACCCTGTATGCCACGGCACATAAAAAGGAATAATGTTCTTTAAAGAGCGCTTCAATTTTTAAAAGCTCTGCCATTGGCCTTAAGGTTTATCGTATTCGGTTTATTTGAGCATTATTAACTTGGTTATTAAATCCAGCGTCTTGTCTATATATATATCTGCCGAAAGCTCCTCTGTCCATTTGCCATACCATTCCTTTTCTGCACCTTCATACCCAGGGGTGGCAATTACCTTTAATCTTTTTGCTTCGGGCAGCCTTGCTGTCTCGTCAATTTTCCGGATATATTCCTGTAAAGTTTGCTGCTGCTTTACAAATTCTGCTGGCTTCAAACTAAAAGGCTTCAACTGCTGTTCTGCCAGCAATTTACTATTTTCATCTATAATTTTAAAGGTATTTAATTGTAACCCTACTTCGCGACCCACTTTTTTCATTTTGCTCCAGGCATTAGCATTATTAACAGGCTTGTAATTTGCCGGTGCAATACTGTCCCAGGGCAGTGCCGAGTCCCTATGCTTCTCCCTGCTTTCCAGGTAAGCCAGTTTTCCGGGCAGTACCACGTCCGAACTCACTCCTCTTAATTGGGTTGAAGCACCGGTTACCCTGTAAAACTGGTATTGGCTGATCCTTAACGAGCCATAGCTTACATTAGGTATGCCTTTGGCCTTATTGCCCATTTTACCCATTGGAATAGTTGGTTGTGCCGTGCCCTTTCCAAAGCTTGCCGGGGCACCTATAACCAGTCCTCGCCTATGGTCCTGTATTGCTGCCGCAAATATCTCTGAGGCCGAAGCACTGTTTTCGTTAATCATCACAACGAGTGGCCCATTGTATAAAGCCTTAGCTGTGGTTGTAGGGGTATACAGTGCATTGATTTCTTTTACCTGAACTTTTGGCCCCGGTCCTAGAAAAAACCCGGCAATGTCCACCACTTCATCCAGAGAGCCACCAGGATTATTGCGCAGATCGAAAACGATGCCACTTACCTTTGCATCTTTCAGTTTCAAAAGTTCGGTTTGCACATCAATAGCAGCATGCACGCCTTTAGCGTCGGTCGCATCAACATAAAACTCACTTAAATACATGTAGCCTATTTTTTTGCCGTTTTTCTGGATAACTGCACTCCTGGCCCGGCTCTCATTTTCATTAACTTCACCACGTTTTAAGGTTACCGTTTTCTGTTGTCCGTTTGCTTTTAACAAACCTAGTGAAACATTGGTATCTTTATCACCCCTAACCATCTCACTAACCTCTAAAATAGGCATCCCAACAACATCTATCATTTGCCCTGTGGCATTGCTTACGCTAACAATACGATCATCCACATCAACCTGCCCGCTCCTCCTGGCCATACCTCCCGGTCTTACAGACCTGATATAAATGTCGCCTTCTTTATCCTGCAACTCAACTCCAATACCAAAAAAGCGCCTGGAAGACCGCACATTCATTGTTTTCACTTGTATGGGCGGAAAATATACAGTATGCGGTTCTACCTCAAGCGTAATAGTATTTAAAAATTGGCTAAATCTTTCACTTTGTGCCGAAGGGCCCGTTAAGTTCTTAAAGGTATTGGCTAGCCAACGGTCTACCTTAGCCCTGGCTTCTTTTTCGAGAGCAGGACTATTCATCCGCGTTTTATCCAGGTCCATCATTTTTTTCAATATAAGGTATTTGGCCCGTTGTGCCCAAATCCGATCCAATTCAGCCTGGTTTACTGCGTAATCCCTTAATTTGCCATTTAACTGCACAGATCCGGGCTTTGTAAAATCAAAAGGTACTGCCAGGACTTTACGGTAACCTGCTGCAGCGGCATTTAGCCGGTTTTGATAAATTTCAAAAGCCGCGTTAAAAAAAGCAAGCGATCCTTCGTTCAGTTCATTATCTACATTAAGTTCATAGCTTCTCAGTGTTTCGAAATCACTTTTCAAAAATACTTCCTTATTCGGATCAAGGCTTTCGAGATATTTTTTCCAGACAATTTTCGAGAAATTATCGTCAATGGCTTTGGGGCGCACATGACTCTCTTTGAGATTTTTTACAACGGCAAGTACGGTGGCTTTCTGTATATCAGCAGCGCTGAATTCTTGTGCCTGGGCCTTCAGGGACTGCAAAGCACCTGCGCAAATTATTGCCGAACCGGCCACACCCCGCAGTATATTAAGGTAATTTTTATTCTTCATAAAAGTTTATTTGGCTAAGGAATCCTCAATGAATTTACGGACAACAGGAGCGGCGATAGCCAGGCTGCTGGTGCGACTAAAACGGGCTATGTTAATGCCGTAGAACTCTCCATCAACCCCATACAATGGCCCTCCGCATTCCACTGGTTTTAACCTGCCATCGTGAATTATTACCTTTTCAAAGCCAGAAAACCGCACGCTCCGGCCGTCTGCAAACTTAGCAGCCATATGCATTTCCGATTGCGGTCTTATCTTAACCGGTACACGTTTTTCAAATGCAACCCCAGCCCTTGAAAGTTTTAAGATTGCGGTGTCATTTGTAATGTAACTATCAATCTCGTTATTCAGGTCCTCTTCATTAATTATTGTTTTTCCGTTCACACTCAGCAATTCATCTCCAACGCACAGCGAAGAGCTACTGGCCGGTCCACCCATCGCCAGGCTGGTAATCACCATTTTCCCCTCTACTGACTTAGCCGTAAGGCCTATATAAGCTATACTAGGTGCTTTAGGGATATCGATAAGGACATTACCAATTACGCTCATCAGTGAACCACCCTCAGGTTGCGGCGAAGTCAGGAGTTTGCCCAGATCAGCAAAAAGTATTGTATCTGCCATAGCATTTAGATTTACCCCTCCTTTCAGCTTCTGATCAATCTGCAACAGTACAAGGTCGTTTGCAATATCACGGCTAACCACTTTTGCCGGTACAGTATTACCCGGGCCCAACTCTACTTTAGCAACAGAACCCACCATAGCGCTTTTACTAACCAGGAAGCTTTTGTCTTTTAAATTCATATCTATCAGCGTGCCCAATACCGTAGCCTGTATACCCTTGCTTTTGTAAGGACTTTTTATTTTAAAGATGGTTCTGGACATTCTGTCGTTTAATCTCTTTTTCAATCCAACATTGAGTTGTTCTATTCCCGGAAGGATTTTCAATTCTCCCGTCTGCGGATCGATGGAGAGCGGGCCTTGAATTGGTAAAGACGCATAGTTTTCGGTTTTGGTAAGTGCGTTCCAGTATATTCTATATAAATCTATGGGCACCTCAAAATTAGCATCTAACGACATGTCAATCCTGCTGTGCAGGCCAATTACCCTTCCCTTCATATCAAATACAGGCCCTCCGGAATCGCCCGGTTCCATTAAACAGGTTGTACGTAAGTAGGCACCTCTTGCTTCGGGCTCCGCTATATATCCAAACCTTATGGTTGGGGTTTTGGCTGCTACTGTACCCGGATAAGAGATACTGACGCAGGGCATGTATTGCCTTAACGAAGCCGACCATCCCATAGGAGCATAGGGCCAGGTCCCTTTTTCAATGATTTTTAACATCGCTGCATCATTGGAAGCAATTCGACCCAGGCCTCTCGCCAGTTTCTTTTTTCCATCCGGAAAAGTGAGCTGATACAAAGTTCCGGGTTTAACCGCATGTGCAACAGATAACACATGCCCGGCGGTATCAACTACAACGCCGCTAAATATTCCGTCGCCGGATGCACCTTTGGTGGCATCGTAAACTGCAATCGATACGGAAGCCTGGTAAGCCTGGCGGACAACTTTTTGTATGTCCGGTCCTAGTTTTCCGAGCTCAACATGGCCAGTTTGTGCACCTGCCCTGCAACAAATTGCCAGCGCAGCAAGTAAAAATAATAATCTATTCATATAGTTTAGGTGGTTTCAGATAAAGGCGAACAGGAATCAAAAAAGGGTGAAGCCTATAAGAAAAAAAAATCAACATTAGCCAATAATCCGTCATGGTATGGTATTTGCCCGGATGTTGAATTTACATTTACAAAAATTACTTATGAAACTAAACATCCTTATCCTATTTTCTCTTTTTGCTACCACGGTACTTTTCAGCTGCTCCAAAGAGAAAAATGACGGCCCCGGCACTGAGTACACCTATAAACTAACCGGCCCCGGCACGGTAAAAGTACAGGTGCAGTATACGCCTACACTTACCGATCCGAATATGACGGAAGTGCCAGACGAAACCATCTACGAAGAACTGGTAACACCACCATGGCAGAAGACGGTAAGCATCCATAAAAATGTTTCGGGTGTAGGCTTTTCGGCCAGTATTAGTGAGGGGACGCCTGGTGCAAAATATACCATATCTGTACTGAGCAAAGAAGGCACCACTTTAAAAACAGCCGATTTTACCCTGGATGCCTATGGAGACGGGGTGATGTTAATTAACTATTATCGCAATTAATGTCCCTTACCAAAACTCAAAAGGTTCAGAATGATGCTTCTGAACCTTTTGAGTTTTTCCAAAATTGATAACCTACTTAAATCAAGGCATCAACACAGTATCAATAACATGGATCACACCGTTTTTCTGCATTACATCTGCAATGGTTACAGTACTCATTCCACCTTTTTGATCTTTCAATACCAGTTTGTTACCTTTCATCCATGCCCATAATTTACCCCCGCTTACTGTAGTTAACTCTGCTTTTCCTTTTCCCTTTTTAATTGCGGCAGCAATTGTTTTGCTGTCCATTTTCCCAGCTACAACATGATAGGTCAGAATTTTAACCAGCATATCTTTGCTTTCAGGTTTCAGCAGGGTCGCAACAGTTCCGGCAGGAAGCTTATCGAAGGCAGCATTTGTAGGCGCAAATACGGTAAAAGGCCCCTCGCCTTTCAAAGTACTAACCAGTCCCGCGGCTTTAACAGCCGCAACCAGCGTAGTATGGTCCTTTGAATTTACTGCATTGTCAACAATATCCTTGCTGGTATACATGGCTGCACCGCCAACCATAGGATTTTTCTGTGCGTAAACCTGAGTTGTAAATGCCAGGACTACCAGAGCAATTACAGATAAAATAAATCTTTTCATACTTCTTTTTTGTTGTTAGTGTTTAAAAGAGATACGGATTATCTTTTCCACTGGATTTCTTTTGAAGATTTATTTCTTATTCACCCCTATTCTGTATATTTGACCTAATCGATGACTGCGAAAAAAATCTCCCTTTCTGAAGAAGAGCTGATTAGTAAACTGAAAGGTCAGGATACTATAGCCATACAGGCTTTGTATGATATGTATTCGGCCGCACTGTTTGGGGTGATTTCAAGACTGATTCCGCAAACAGAACTTGCTGAGGATGTATTACAGGAAACTTTTATAAAAATATGGAATTCTGCAGGCAGCTACGACAGCAGCAAAGGCCGTCTGTTTACATGGATGATGAACATTGCACGTAATCTGGCAATTGATAAACTGCGTTCCAAAGATTTCAGAAATTCAAATAAAAACCTTGAGCTCGATAATAACGTAGATGCTATTGACGGGCAAAATGAAGTTACTTTTAATGCAGATGCCTTTGGGGTAAAAGAAATGGTTACTAAACTTAAACCAGAGTTGAACACTGTGTTAAATATGGTGTATTTTAAAGGGTATACGCACCTGGAAGCAGCAAAAGAGTTAAATTTGCCTTTGGGTACTGTTAAAACGCGTATCAGGATGGCTATAATGGAGTTAAGAAAGCACTTTAATTAAATTGGAAGAGTTAAAAGCATATATGGAATCGGGCATACTTGAGCTTTACGTTCTGGGGCAGTTAAATGCACAGGAACAGGCCGAAGTAGAAGCAATGGCAATAAAGTACCCTGAAATAAAACAGGAACTGGAAGCCATTGAAATTGCTATGGAACAATATGCGCAGCAGCAGGCCTTAGAACCTTCCGCAGGTTTGAAAAATAAAATATTAAGCCAGATAACCCAGGAACCTGTAAAAGAGATTATTCTCCCCACTCCGATTAACTATGCACCTTACGAATCAAAGATAAGGACATTACGCGTTGCGCTTGCTACCTGTGCCTCTTTACTTGTGGTGAGTGGCGTTATGCTGTACAAAACCCACCATCAGCTGGGTGACGCCAAAGATCAGATTGCCAGCCTGAGCCTTGAAAAAGAACAATTTACCACCACGGTAAGCCACATGAGGCAAACCAATAACGACTTGCAAAAAATTGCAGATATGCCAAATGATCCTGACTGGAAAATTGTAAAACTTGCAGGAACCAAGATGGACCCTTCAGCAAAAATGGTGGTATACTGGCATGTAAGCGGCAAGCATGTGATGGTTGACAATTCAAAAATGGGCCTTCCTGCAAACGACAAGACTCACCAGTACCAGCTTTGGGCATTGGTGAATGGCAAGCCGGTTGATTTGGGTGTATTTGATGTAAAGGCCGATAGCACGCACATATTGCTGCAGATGAAAGAAATTGCATCTGCACAGGCTTTTGCCGTAACCCTGGAAAAACGTGGCGGAAGCCCAGCCCCTACTATGGATAAGATGGTGGTAATGGGCGGCGTTTCAATTTAATATGCTGTAAAAATAAAAACCCCGCAAGTGCTTGAACCTGCGGGGTAACCCTATCTAACTAACTCTATTTTTATTTGATAAACAAGCCTGCAATGGCCAATACCTGTGCGGAAGTCAATGGTTCATCAAAAGATTCTACTGCCTTAGCTTTTGTTACACCGTTAGCAATTCCAGTAATGGTCACTCCTGTCTGTACATCCAGATCTTCTCCGGCATATACCGCATCAACCTGAGGTATACCCGTGTCGTTTGCACCGCCCCCTGTGCCCAGGCTGATCCATGGCTTGATAGCTGCACCACCGCCATTCAGTCCTCCTGAACGCATGAAGCGGATATGAGCGGCATGACGTGCTTCGACTGAGTGAATCTGAAGCGCGGTAGTAAGTACAGCATTTCCCTTAAGTACGCCTGCTTGTCCTTTATAGGCCCTTACACCCGTATCTTCGAAGGCTTGTGCTACTGCAAGGAAGGTTTGATAGTTAGTGTATACATCCGGAAAAGTTCCTTTTCCGGTAAAATCAAAATCAGTATAAGCCAATGCTGGCCGTGCAGCAGCACCTAATGCACCTTTTAATAAATCCACGTGCGCTTTCTCGTGATCGCGGATTGTGGTGATTGCACCAACGGCAGGAGTACCGACCGGAATAAGCCCAGGGGCCGCAACCACTGCGTGGTTATAAAAATGGTATTCCAGGTATTCCAGTGTTAAAGCAAAATTCAGCACCTCGTTTACTGTAGCTGGCGCGGTTTGCCCATATGCTTTCTGAAACAGGGCACCCATTGCCAAAGGCATAGCCGCCAGGGTTATTTTTTTGCTCATGTTGAAAAAATCCTTCATGGCAGCACGTCTTGGGTTCAATCGCTCATAGATTTCACCATCAACTTTTTCTATCTCTTCTAATATATTTACAATATTCATGTTTTCTGGTTTTAAAGGTTAATGAGATTGATTTTGGTTTTCACATATTTACCTGCAATAGGCAACACTTTATCAGGGCTTAAGGCTGCGTCCAGTCCACCGGCATTGTTGGCACCAAGTGCGGTCAGTGTGGTAAGGTCTGCAAAACTTCCATAAGATACCAGGTCGCGCACATAGGAAGCGTGACGAGCTTCAACAGAAACAATTTTCCCGGCGGCCAGCAAGAAGTTTGTATCCTTCAGACGTACACCAGCACCATTATAAGCTGCAACTCCCAAATCCTCAAAGGCCATAGCCGCCCCCAGCACACTTGCACGGTCGGTAAAGTTAATACTCGAAAAGTCTACCTCCAGGTTGCCTATTGCCGCAGTACCCAAGGCTTTTTTGAAATATTCACGGTGGGCAATTTCATGGAACTGAATGTCCTGAAAATAGGCTTTTTCGGCGGCGCTAAAGCCTGATGGCGGCGCCGAAGCCACCTGGATATAAAAAGCTGCTTCTAGTTGCTCCAGGGCATAAGCATAGTTCAGTACACCAAAATCATCTTTAAAATCCAGTAAAACACCATCAGGAACATTGTTGTGCCTGTCTTTTTTGCAGCCAACGGCTACCAATGCCATACCGGCAGCGCCGGCCCCTGCATATTGCAAAAAGGAACGGCGCTGCAGCGGGGCGTTAAAAATCTCTTGTAAGTTTTTCATAATTGTTGGGTTTTAAGTTTTCCTGAGACCAAAGGCCCCATTTGATGATACTTACGAGAGAAACACCCACCCGGTTTTTCGCTTTAACGTTTATCCCACCAGACTTTCGACAGGAAAGAATCGCCGTTGGATAAACGGCCAACAGCTGCATTGTAGTTACTGGTATTCAGCTGTGACTCACGGGTAGAGTAAATCGCCCTGCGCGGAATCTGTCCATTGGTAGAGCCCAGGTTACTACCAGGGGTTAGCGCTGGCAAGCCGTTCCTTCTCCATTCTGCAAAAGCTTCATAATTTCTGCCGAAAAGATGTATCCATTTCTGGGTCATGATCCTGTCCAGTTTCTGTGCATCGTTAAGCCCAGTGAAAGAAAGTACAGCGCTATCATATGCCGGAGGAATGGAATTGATGTTATATGGTGGCAGTTGCAAAGCGGCCGCCACCCCAGCTTTAAAGAAACCTTCAGCAGCTGTGGTTTGTGCACCCCATCCCAGCAATGCAGCTTCGGCCTTAAAAAAGCAAACCTCTGCATAGGTAAGGGAATAAGCCGGAATAGGTGCAAAAGTACGGCTAAACCAAGTGCTCAGCGAAGCGGTTGAATAGTTATTCCTGATGACCTGCGACAATTGTGCATCTGTTAACGCCACACCCAGACCTACATAATCTGGCTGTCCGGCATTCACATTGTTTACCGTTAGTTGTGCCAGCAAAGGCAAACGTGGATCATTATAGGTTTTTAGCTTGGTTACCAGTGCAGCTGCAAGATACCTCAGATCTGAACTGCCGGTAAGAAACTGCTGCAGCATAGGATTGGCATTTGTAGTTTGTGCATCACTAAAAGTTGGCACCGCGGCATTGTCTGTATTTGAACTGAACAGCAGAGCAGGTTTACCCATTGCCGATTCCACCGTTGCCCTGGCCAGGGTAGGATTTGCATAACGCAGCCTTAAGCCTAAGCGGAGCTTTAGAGAATTGGCATATTTGCGCCAGGAATTGATGGCGGTTGAACCTTTATAAAAGAAATCTGCCGTGCCATAGTTTTCGTCGGCATCATTCAGGTTGTTCATCGCAGCATCAAGATCGGCAATTAGCGAGGCGTATATGCTTTCCTGTGTATCAAATGCCGGTGTAACATTGATGGCAGTTGCGTCTTTTGAAACTTCAGAATAAGGAATATCTCCGAAAAGATCGGTAAGGCGCTGCCAGATGCTGATCTCGTAGATCCGCGCTATGGCCAATTTTGTTCTTCCTGAAGCATCGTTTTCCTTACCCGCCAGCTCCAGACGAATCTGCCTCAGGTCGCGGATCATGCTGTAGTGTTGTTCCCATATTAAATCTTCCGAAGATTCGATATATCTTGATACGGGTACCACCGCCGCGCCGGCCCAATGCTGTACCCAGGAACCAAATTTATTGTTGGGCAGCTCACCCCCTTCGGCAAAAGTACCGTCTTTTAATACTCTGGAGAACAACAGGGATGGATCAATAGTGGTAATTGAAGTTGGTGGTGTGTTTAGCTTTTCAAAGTCTTTGGTACAGGAACCTAAACCAACAACTATGGCTAAACTATATAAGCTTGTTTTGATGATATTTTTTGTTTTCATAATTTCTAATGCTAATGGTCAGGTTAAAGTCCTATACTCAGGTTAAATCCAATGTTTCTGAGCATAGGCAAAGAGGTAGACTCGATACCAATAGAAGAATTGGAGGTATTAAAAGAGGCCGATTCTGGTGAGAAGCCATCCGTTTTACGCTGGAAGTAAAACAGGTTACGCCCATACACGCCAACCGAAGCATTCCTGATCTTTTTGCCCGGTAAGAATCTGGCCGGAAGCTGATAACGCAGGCTCAGCTCCCGCATGGCGATATAACTGCCATCATTCAGCATCTCTTCGGACACCATTACTTCCTTATCGCTGGCAACTACATTCCAGTAGTCCTGAGCCTTTACCGTTTTGGTGTTGGCTACGCCCGTTCCGCTCCAGCTACCATCAGCATTTTTTACGGCTACCACACCCGTTGCCAGGTAAGAGCCATCCCTTCCCGCTAAAGTTTTCTTCGTTGTTCCGTAAATGATCTCTTCGCGATTACTCTGGGAGAAAATCATGCCGCCCTGGCGGATATCTATCAACGCGTTTAACGTCAAACCTTTATAGCTGAACGAGTTGGAAAATCCTCCCAGCCAGTCTGGTTGCGCATTACCAATGGTTTCCTGTACCCTGCTGGTTGTGGTTAAGGGCAAGCCGGTGTTTGGGTCTATCAAGCGGTTTCCGTTCTCGTCTTTTAACCAGGCAAACTGGGTACCTATCAGTTGTCCAAAAGGCTTACCTACTTCTGCAACGACATTGATACCGCGGTCAGACCCCAGTAAAAAGGTTTCTACACCGGGGTAAAGCGACATCACCTTGTTCGCGTTTTTGTTGTAGTTGAAGGTTGTTTTCCAGGTAAAACCCGACTCCGTTTTAATTGGTGTAGCATTTAACGACAGCTCTATACCGCGGTTGCGGATTTCGCCTGCATTAATCCGCATTACCGTAAACAAACTTGATGGTGATATCGGGACATCCAGGATTTGATCTTTGGTAGAAGCCTGATATGCCGTAAAGCTTAAACCGGCCCGGCCCGACCAGAATTCAAGGTCTGCACCAAATTCAATGGAAGTAGTCAGCTCATTGGTCAGGTTCTTATCCGGAATAATGGTGGTAAATGAACCCAACGGAACACCCCCGTGTGTAAACTGACTTAAACTATAGGTACCAGTTAACTGGTATGGGTTCCCCGAGCTGCCGGCCTGTGCCCATGACCCCCTTAACTTAAGGTAACTAAGTATGTTGCTTTTAAACTTAAGCGCTTCAGAAGCAATAAAGCTGGCGCTTACAGAAGGGTAGAAAAACGAGTTGTTCTCTTTTGACAATGTGGAAGACCAGTCGTTACGTGCAGACAGGTCAAGAAACAGGTAGTCTTTATAGGAAACCTGCCCGGAGCTGTACACGGAATTGATCTCTGACTCGGTTAAACCAAAAATATAGGAATTTGTAAGTGTATTGTTGATCACGTAGAGGTCTGGCACAATAAACTGACTTCCTGAGTTACCGGTTTGGCGCAGGTAGCGGCTCAGGTGACTGCCCCCCACGTTAAGGGTGAAACCTAACCCGTTTTCCAGTTTAAAATTACTGTTTAGCAGGGCGTCATAATTATCTTCCCGCACACGAATCACCGTTTCGCTCATGTCACCCTTGCGGTTCAGGCTCTGATAAGTATTTACTGCGCGGTAGCGCAGGCGCTGGTCGGTATAAAAATCCGTACCTCCTGTAGCGGTAAGCTTTAACCAGGGTGCAAAATCGTACGACAGTCTGAGCAAGCCGATGACACGGTCTCTCCTGTCGGTATTCCTGGTTTCCCTAATGGTCCAGTAAGGGTTGGCCGTTGAACTGTTGGTGGCATATGTTTTTTCCAGACCGGCAAAGATATTGGTATAACCCAGTTGTTTGGCCACATCATTTGCGGTCCATTTGTATTGTTCAATGATATCCATAGGGATACTCCTTGGCTGGCTGATCAGCAGGTAGGCAGGATTATCAGATGCATCAGACAAGGTAGGCCGGTTTGTGCCATCCTGCATAATGTAGTTGAGCTTGGCATCCAAGTTAAATTTATCGGTAATTTTAGCCTGGGTGCGCAGGTTAAAATTGTTCCGGTTGATCACGTTGGTAGGCACGTAACCGTTGATATAGGTATTGGCATAAGACAACCTGTAATTTACCTTTTCGTTACCACCTTCCACGCTGATGTTATTAGTAAACTGTTTTTCAGTCTGAAAAAATGCGGTATAGGTATCTGGCTGTGGTGTAAGAGACAGCAGGTTGCCCCATTGGTCTTCGTAGGCCTGACCTTCCATTTTTGGTCCCCAACTGGATCGGGTTAGCCTGTCGCGACCGGCACTCATCTTTGGTGTTCCCTGAATGTTGCCTGCGATGGCCTGGGCCATGGTAATGATGGTTCCGTCGGCCCTTCTTAAATGGGTAAAATTGCCGTTCAGCCCTTGGGCATACTCATTTTGGAAATCAGGAGAAACAAGGGCGTTCCCTAGTGAAAAATCAGTATTGAACTGAATGTTCATCCCCTTGCCTGCCGCACCTGATTTGGTGGTAATTAAAATTACGCCATTACTTCCGCGCTGTCCGTATAAAGCAGCCGCATTCGGTCCCTTTAGTACTGAAATGGTTTGGATATCATCCGGGTTAATATTGGAAATACCATCTCCGTAATCCGTACCACCTGTACTGGAAGCCGAACCGATGTTCTGGTTATCAATTGGCACCCCATCTACCACATATAAAGGCTGGCTGTTACCAATCAGAGAGTTGTTGCCCCTGATGATCACTTTGGATGAACCCCCTGATCCGGAAGCTGCCCGGCTTACCTGCACACCCGAAACTTTTCCGGACAGCGTATTGGCCACGTTAGCCTCTGCACCCTGGGTAAGCTCATTTCCTTTCAGTTCGGCCATGCTATAACCGAGTGCCCTTTTGTTGCGTTTTATACCCAGTGCCGTAACTACAACCTCCCCTAAAGCCGCAGCGTTTTCTTCCAGCACTACAGCGATGGATATTTTATCGGTAAGGCTGATGGTATAGCCTTCCATCACCTTTGGTTTGTACCCGATTGAAGTAAAGGTAATCGTATAATTGTTACCAGCAGGTATACCACCTATAGAGAACATACCCTGGTTGTTGGTGCTGGTACCTACACTGAATTTGGTAGTCTTGTTTTCTATTCTCACAGAAACCCCGGGAAGCTGAACGCCCTGGGCATCCTTTACAACGCCTGTTGCTGTTGCCCCCGTTTGTGCAAGTGCCTTGCCGTTGCCTAAAAGCAAAAAACAACAGCACAGTGCGATGCTGTGAAAAACATGCCTGGTTTTTAATAAAAATTGATCCATAGTTTGTTTGTTAGGTGAATTAATTGGTTGATTGTTTATTGGATTGCAGTGTCAGGATATAAGTGCTATCCCTCTTTTCTATATTTAAGTGGTTCAATAGTGCAATTTCATTCAGAATAAATGGAACCATTTGTTCGTTCCTTTTAAACGTACCGGTAAAATACATGCCTTTTACCTGGGCCTTGTCAAACCGGATATCTGCAGAAAAATCGCTTTGCAGCACATTAAAGATCTTGCTGAGCGACTGGTTCCTAAAAGATACCTCGGTTGCACTAAGCAGGGTTTGTCCCTTCGGTTCTATATTTTTAAGCGGTAAGGAAGGCTGTTCTGCATTTTTAATCAGGGTAAGTCCGAAATTTATTTTATCGATCAGCAGTTTATTTCCGGGTAGCAGATAGGTCCTCTTCATGCGCGCAGTGCTTATACTGCTTTCGGGCCCCACTACAACCTTTCCACTGTGCAACAGTACGCTTACCCGGCCTTCACCCTCTGGCGATGAAACCGTAAAATCTGTACCCACTGCAGTCGTTACCGTGCCGCCTGCATATACATTGAAAGGACGTAACTTATCCTGGGCCACCTTAAATCTTGCCGTTCCCTTCAATTTAAAATCCCTGCTTTTTTTACTGAGCTGCTCCAGGTAGCGGATTTCTCCGCCCGGCTTTAAATAAATCACAGAACCATCGGCGATGTGCAACGTCATTTCTTCTTTGCCATAATTGATTTTAACCAGCGTAAAGGCTGTGGCGGCTTCCCGGCCTTGCAATGGGACATGCTGATCTTCACTTCTGCCCATCCACCATAACAGGCTCATGACCAACAGCAAAGAAGCTGCAACCAAAAGACCTAAGCGTAAAGAAGAATTGCTTTTTTGGGGCACTGTTTGTTCCAGGATAGCTTCCAGCAGTTGTTGTTTTTTAGCAGCTGGTAATAAAAACGGTTCTTCTAGCTGGCCCGTTAATTCCACAGGAAGCAATTCTTCCAGCTTATGTGGATGCGCCTCTAAATATTCTACTACCCTGAGGGCTTCCTCCTCGGTACATTGATTACGGAAAAACCTTTCTATAAGTGTATTGTCAATCATCATATACCGACAATACGTTTGTGAGCAGGCTATCCCCCAATGGGATTTTTATTTTTTTTTACAGCATATTTAATAAAGGGTAAGTAATGCCATCAACAAGGTAAAACGACGAAGGTACCTTAGTGCAAGACCAATGTGGTTCTCGACAGTTTTTGAAGAGATGCCCAGCTTTTCAGCGATCTGCTGATGGGAAAGGTGCTCTGCACGGCTCATCAGGAACACCTGTTTTCGGATCGGGGGCATACTTTCAATGGCTTTACTGACCAATTGCAGGGTTTCCTTATCCTCAAAATTATCTTCCATAAAATCCCTGCCCTTCTTTTGCCGCAGCTCGTCAAGATAGCGGCGCGCCCGGGCTTGCTTTCTCAATTCGTCTATAAAGATGGTCCTGGACATTCTGAAAAGGAGCACATGAAGTGGGTATTCTTCAGAAAGGCCAGCCCTTTTTTCCCAAAGGCGTACAAAAACCTGCTGCAAGACCTCATCCGCGATTTCCTCAGACCGACATTGCCGGAATACAAAGGCATATATCTGGTCGCTCCACTGGTGATAGGCCTGTTCAAAGGACTTTACATTGCCGTTCTTAATGGAAAGGATTTCGTTCATTAAATGAAATATATACAATTCCTAACGCAATAAAAAACGAAGCAGTTAATAACGGGAATTTACCTTGTAGCTGCTAGGGTCTTTCTATCATTCCGAAGGCAGAGGCTTTCCATTTGATATACCCTAGCCGTCCGCATTGCTCGGCTACTTCAGCCTCAATAGCCGGCGGCACATCATTTACGATCATCCAACGGATGCTGTATTTACTGTTATAACTGATATAGATTACGACATCATCAAACAAAGGTTCTACGGATTCCAGACCTTTCAAATGTACATCCTGAAGCTCTTTTGCAAATCGGGTAAGTCTTTCATTCATTACTTTTGCCAGGGGAGCGGCTGGCTTGATATCGGGTTCTATAATTGGGAGTACAGTTACTGTCATCTGCTAAAATCTCAGAAAATACTATAATTTTTAGCAAAGATAAATATTATTCCCTAAATGTTTGACATTCCAGAGTCAATAATCCATTCTACTTATCAGAAAAGCTGTTCTTTCTGTTAGTAAAATAATATATCGGAATCCCGATCAATACAACAATCAGTCCCGGCCAGGTAAATTGTGGTTTAAACCAGATTAATAACAGACAAAAGCTAATGCCCAGGATAATATATAAGGCTGGCAATAGTGGATATCCAAATGCCTTGTACGGGCGTTCAGCATTAGGTAATCTTTTCCTGAGGATAAAAATACCTCCTATTGTAAGTACATAAAATATAACAACTACAAAAGAAACCATATCTAGCAGGTCGCCATATTTACCACTAAGGCAAAGAACAGCTGTGACCAGGAATTGTGCCCAAAGTGCCCATTGAGGTACACCATGTTTATTTAGCTTTCCTGCATTTTTAAAGAACAAACCATCCTGCGCCATCGTATAATACACCCTTGATCCGGCCAGTATAAGGCCATTATTACAACCAAAAGTAGAGACCATAATCATTACCGCAATCAATGCAGTTCCGATGCCCCCAAAGATAGCGGTAGATGCTGTTACCGCAACTCGGTCTTTTGCTGCATGAGCAATTTCATCCATGGGCAATACAGCAAGATAAACCAGGTTAGCCGATACATAAATAACTGTAACAATAAGTGTCCCCAGGAAAAGGCTAAGCCCTATATTCTTTTTTGGGTTCTTCATTTCACCTGCGATAAAGGTCACATTGTTCCAGGCATCACTGCTAAAAACAGAACCTACCATAGCGGCCGCAATCCCCCCAAGTAAGGCTGCTCCCGCAATTGGTGTGACACTAAAGCCCGCTGCAACATTACAGGAGTCTACCAGTGAAGCTTTTGTGGCCATCCATGCGTTGGTCCAGTTGGCACTCCATACTTCAGGTTTAAACATAACGAAACCCGCTATGATTAGTCCAAAAAGAGCAAGTAATTTAGTGGAAGTAAAGATATTCTGAATCCATTTACCACCTTTTACACCCCGGGTATTGGAATAAGTAAGCAACGCAATAATGGCGATAGACATAATTTGTGCAGAACTTACTGAAAAATAGGTTGGATTGTTGCAGGCATCCAGCCCGGTTTGTATCTGTAACAGCTTATTGTCTTCACTCAAGGCTGGAATCAGATAAGCTGCAAATTTAGAGAAAGCAACGCCTACAGCAGCTATAGTACCGGTTTGTATGACGGCAAAAAAACTCCAGCCATATAAAAAAGCAATTAGCTTGTTGTAAGACTCTTTAAGATAAACATACTGGCCGCCGGCCTTAGGGTACATCCCGCTCAATTCTCCATAGCTTATGGCAGCAGTCATGGTCATAAGCCCGGTTATTACCCATACGGCTATCAGCCATCCAGCGCTGCCCACATTGCGTACAATATCGGCACTTACAATAAATATACCCGAGCCGATCATAGAGCCCACAACTAGCATCGTCCCGTCTAGCAGTCCGAGCTCTCTTTTAAAGGAACCATCCTGGTTTTCTTTGTCCATTTGTTTGTTTGATTGGTTGGTTTGGTTTTAAAGGGTGTTTACAGTTTAATTCTGGTTAGTAAACACTCACTTGCTAATGCTAATATATTTAAAAAACATTGTTGTGCAGTAAAATGCAAATAATTAAAAAATTAAAAGCGGTATTAAATGGGCAAAAAAGCACAATACCTTATATTTTCAAAAAAGGATTGCAATCAATTGATTAAAAATTTGTTAATTACGTTTACTCAGTTATTTTTGTTTTAGCCTGTTGGACTAAACATGTTGCTGAGTAACGTAAACACAACCGGAAAACCAAACAAACAAACAATTTAAACAACCTAAACGAGAAGAATTAAAGTATGGAGTTTTTACAAAACAATTTAATTTATGTGATCCCTGCTATGGGCCTGGTTGGCATCCTGGTGATGGCCATCAAGAGTGCATGGGTAAACAAACAGGACGCAGGAGACAAGAACATGCAGGAGCTGGCCGGCTATATTGCTGATGGGGCCATGGCCTTTCTAAAAGCCGAATGGAGGGTATTGAGCATTTTTGTTGTATTTACAGCAGCTTTACTTGCCTACTCGGGTACCATACACGAAGTAAATGGTGTAGCCTTACATTCAAGCTGGATCATTTCCGTAGCATTTATCATTGGTGCAGTATTTTCTGCCACTGCAGGATATATCGGCATGAAAGCCGCCACCAAAGCAAATGTCCGTACTACACAGGCTGCCAGAACCAGTTTAAAGCAGGCTTTAAAGGTATCGTTTACTGGTGGTACAGTAATGGGCCTGGGCGTTGCCGGCCTGGCAATATTAGGTTTGGGCGGTTTGTTTATTGTTTTTCTGCAAATGTTTAATGTGGTTTCGGCCAATAGCGTTGAAATGAAAACAGCCATTGAAGTACTTACCGGCTTCTCGCTGGGTGCAGAGTCTATTGCGCTGTTTGCACGTGTGGGCGGGGGTATTTATACCAAAGCCGCCGATGTGGGGGCCGATCTTGTTGGTAAGGTTGAAGCAGGTATCCCAGAAGATGATGTACGTAATCCTGCAACTATAGCAGATAACGTGGGTGATAATGTAGGTGACGTTGCAGGTATGGGCGCCGATTTATTCGGTTCTTATGTAGCAACCATCCTGGCAACCATGGTATTGGGACAGGAAATTGTAGTTGACAAATTAAATGGCATTGCTGTTGATAACCTGAACGGTTTTTCGCCGGTATTATTACCGATGGTGATCTGCGGGCTTGGAATCCTGTTCTCTATTATAGGGACCTGGTTTGTGCGCATTAAAGGTGAAGACTCCAATGTGCAGACTGCCCTAAATTTAGGTAACTGGGGGTCCATAGTCATCACTGCCATTGCTTCTTATTTTGTGGTTACAGCCATGCTGCCTGAACATTTACATTTGCGTGGGGTTAATTTTACCAGTCTGGATGTATTTTACGCTATCATAGTAGGTTTAGTGGTAGGTACTTTGATGAGTATCATTACCGAATATTATACCGCAATGGGTAAAGGTCCGGTTAATTCAATTATTCAGCAGTCTGGCACAGGCCACGCTACCAATATTATTGGTGGTTTGTCTGTAGGGATGAAATCTACGGTTGCCCCGATCCTGGTGCTTGCTGCAGGGATCATTTGCTCATATGCTTTTGCAGGTTTGTATGGCGTAGCCATTGCGGCCGCCGGCATGATGGCCACTACTGCCATGCAATTGGCCATTGATGCTTTTGGGCCTATTGCCGATAATGCAGGTGGGATTGCTGAAATGAGCCAACTGCCGCCCGAAGTGCGTGAACGTACAGATAACCTGGATGCGGTAGGTAACACCACTGCAGCTACAGGGAAGGGCTTTGCGATCGCTTCTGCAGCATTAACATCACTGGCCTTATTCGCTGCCTTTGTTGGTGTTGCCGGTATATCGGCCATCGACATTTACAAAGCTCCGGTACTGGCCGGTCTGTTTGTAGGTGCCATGATCCCCTTCATTTTCTCGGCCCTATGTATTGCAGCAGTTGGTAAAGCAGCAATGGATATGGTTCAGGAAGTTCGTCGTCAGTTCCGCGAAATTCCCGGCATTATGGAATACAAAGCAAAACCTGAATACGAAAAATGTGTAGCCATCTCTACCAAAGCTTCTATCCGGGAAATGATGTTGCCGGGTGCCATCGCACTTTTGGTTCCGATCATTGTCGGATTTGGCTTTAAAGGTGTATTTCCTACCGTAAGCTCAGCCGAGATATTGGGTGGTTTGCTGGCCGGAGTTACCGTATCGGGCGTATTGATGGGAATTTTCCAGTCGAACGCCGGAGGTGCATGGGACAACGCAAAAAAATCATTTGAGAAAGGTGTAGAGATCAATGGCGAGATGCATTATAAAAAATCGGAACCGCATAAGGCTTCCGTAACAGGAGATACCGTTGGAGATCCGTTTAAAGACACCTCCGGTCCTTCAATGAATATTCTGATTAAACTGATGTCTATTGTTTCACTGGTCATTGCACCATACATCGCGGTTGGGGTTTCAACAGAACAGGCCAGGGTTAAAGAAAAGGTCGAAATTATGGCTAAGCCGGGCAGTTCAATTAAAGTGGCTGCAGCCACGCTGGCCATTAAAAGTGTTAAGGGCAACGCAACCACACACCAATAATATCATTGTTACTAATAAAAGGGATTTCTAAAAAGAATCCCTTTTATTTTTAGATATATTTTCTTTAGGTTTGGCAGGATTATGATATGCAAATGACAATCATAAAAACTTTAAAATATTAAACGGCATAAAAAACTAACTTATTAAACTAAACCACAAATTATGAATTTTAGAAAGTCGATTGACTTACTCACCAAGGAAGCAGCTGAGAGCGGTGAGGGAACGCTAAAAAGAACACTTGGCCCGGTAAACCTGGTAGCCCTGGGTATTGGCGCTATTATTGGAGCGGGGTTATTTTCCATAACCGGATCCGCAGCCGCCAATAATGCCGGTCCCGCCATCACCATTTCATTCATTATCGCAGCCATAGGTTGTGCTTTCGCGGGCTTGTGCTATGCTGAGTTTGCGTCTATGATACCGGTGGCTGGCAGTGCTTACACCTACTCTTACGCTACTATGGGCGAATTTGTAGCCTGGATAATTGGCTGGGACCTGGTGCTTGAATATGCCCTGGGTGCTGCAACCGTTTCCATAAGCTGGAGCAGATACCTGGTGAAGTTCCTCGGCTATTACGATATACATCTCCCCGCGCAGGTGACCATGTCACCTTTTGAACACGCAACCCTTCTGGATGGCACCGTGGTTTCGGGTATGTTTAACCTGCCCGCAGTTTTTATCATTATCGTGATGTCCTTCATCCTCATCCGAGGAACGAGTGAATCAGCTTTTGTAAACGGGCTTATTGTTGCCGTGAAAGTAGTGATTGTATTTATCTTCATCTTTTTGGGATGGAAATATATAAACGCGGAAAATTATCAACCTTATTTTATTCCTGGTGATAAACCAGGCCACGAGAGTGTATTTACGCATGGATGGGGAGGCGTCATCAGGGCGGCCGGAATTGTATTTTTTGCCTACATAGGTTTTGACGCTGTTTCAACTGCAGCACAGGAAGCTAAAAATCCTAAAAAAGATATGCCAATAGGCATCCTTGTTTCCCTGTTTATATGCACTATATTGTATATTCTTTTTGCGCATGTTATGACTGGGGTTGCCAACTACGATATGTTTAAAGGTCAGGATGGTATTGCACCGGTTGCAGTAGCTATCGACAATATGGGTGCAAAAGATGCCTCTGGTGTGGTTACACCAGCTTATCCATGGTTAAACAAAGCAATTATATTTGCAATTTTAGGCGGTTACGCCTCTGTAATCCTGGTGATGCTACTGGGCCAGTCGAGGGTATTTTTCTCCATGAGTAAAGATGGATTGCTCCCTAAAGTATTTTCAAGCGTACACCCAAAATATAGTACACCTGCAAAAAGCAATTTACTATTCATGGTATTTGTGAGTCTGTTTGCAGCCTTTGTACCAGCTACTGTAGTTGGCGAGATGACCAGTATTGGTACCTTACTCGCGTTTATCCTGGTATGTATTGGTGTGGTAATTCTGAGAAAAAGGATGCCCGATTTGCCAAGGGCATTTAAAGTACCTATGGTTCCCTTAATCCCAATATTGGGTGTTGCCGTTTGTTTGGGTATGATGGTGTTCCTGCCATTGGATACCTGGGTACGTCTATTGGTTTGGATGATTATC
This sequence comes from Pedobacter africanus, assembly GCF_900176535.1. Classification (NCBI taxonomy): domain Bacteria; kingdom Pseudomonadati; phylum Bacteroidota; class Sphingobacteriia; order Sphingobacteriales; family Sphingobacteriaceae; genus Pedobacter; species Pedobacter africanus. Next base: position 47,266 of record NZ_FWXT01000005.1, read on the forward strand.
GGCTTTGATGTCTATCTGTTCTATGGCATGAAGAACAGTTTACTGTCCGACAATAACCAGGTTACCTTAATGAAAAGTACCCGCACAATTTCGTGGATAGGAGTTGCTTTAACCGGCCTTTTAATCGGGGTGGCCATCATCCACCACCACATTACTGATGGAGCCGATACAGGTTTGTATTACTTCTCATTGGTTTTTGCAGCAGCACATTTTATTCTTTATGTATTTAAAGCAGCCACAGCTGCGCGTGTAAAAGCAAAGTAATTGCAATAAAAAAAAGCCCTGTAAATTTTCCTTACAGGGCTTTTTATGAAATAACCATAATACTTATTAAGTCAGCTCTACACATTCCACACCATTTTCTGCCAGGATAAATTCTACAATATCTGCACAAGGCACTGTAGAAGCTACCTTAAGCAATTTATCTTCAAATGTGAACAGCCAGTTCTTTTTTCCAAACAACAGGTTTAAAACTGGTTTTACAGAGATCAGGTCTATCCGTTTTTGTACTGAGGTTTTAAAGACTAGCATATTCATCGTTTATCAAATTAATAGTATAAAGATGCGGTGTAAGTGTGAATGTAGAAAGCACATCGTGCCAGGAGCGGTAAAATCTCCGGTGAACAACACAAAATTGCCGGTAAAACTCTTAGGTTTTTTTCGTACTTTGTAAAATAAACATCTAAATGTTATGGAATTCAATTTCAGCCAAATTCTCTCGACCACGATGGTACTCTTTGCTATCATTGATATCCTGGGTGCTATTCCTATTGTAATAGAACTCCGGAAAAAGGCTGGTCACATTCAATCGGAGAAGGCAACCATTGTGGCCGCTGTATTGATGATCATCTTTTTATTTGCCGGAGAAACGTTGCTGAAAGTAATCGGGCTGGATGTTGCCTCTTTCGCCATTGCAGGTTCCATGGTGATCTTTTTTATTGCCATGGAGATGGTACTTGGCTTAACTATATTTAAAGAGGGGGATGCGCCGGAAACAGTATCTATAGTGCCCCTCGCTTTCCCATTGATTGCAGGGGCAGGAACAATGACAACCCTACTTTCTTTAAAAACAGAGTATGCCACCCAAAATATTATTGTTGGCATTATCATCAATATGATATTTGTATATTTTGTGTTAAAGAACACGGAACGCCTGGAAAAGTTATTTGGTAAATCGGGACTGAATGTACTGAGGAAAGCTTTTGGAATTATACTTCTGGCTATCGCCATTAAGCTGTTCCGGAACAATACAGGCTTATAAATTCTACAGCTTAGTTAACCTGGCTACGAACATGGTGTCGGCCTTATTGTGATAACCCTTTATCACCTCCATTTGTTCGAGCTTTAGCGGCAGGTTTTCCTGCAACCAGCTTACCACTTCCTCATTTTCCTGCTTAAATACAGAGCAGGTAATGTAAACCAATGGTTTTCCTGATTTGAGGTATTTAACCACATTTGTAGCAATGCTTTTTTGCAATCTGGCAAAGTAATCGATTTTATGCGCACTAAAATAATACAGCATTTCAGGAGTTCTGCCCCAGGTTCCGGATCCTGAACAAGGTGCATCGAAGATTATACCGTCAAATTCATAATGGTGCAGATCCGGATCATTATTTTGAACGAGGTCCAACACTTTCTTTTGGTATTTTTTTAACCTCGCTTCCTGAAAACGTTCCTCCAGGTTCTGCAGGCTACTCTCCCTCACATCGCTAACGAGCAACTCTACTTTGGGTTCCAGGTCGAACAAAAGCAGTGATTTACCACCCGATGCTGCACAGCAATCCCACCACTTGTCCCAGGGCCGGGGCTGAAAGAATGCGCCGGTTTTCTGCGAAGAAAGATCCTGCACCTGATAATTTTTACAATTGGCCAGTGCCTTGTCGAGTTTAGTACCATTTGGTAATGCCAGCGTGTTGTCCCCCAATTCTTCTGCCGGTATTCCCTCTTGCTTTAGTACACCGGTTAATTTCTGCATCTGCCCCGCATTTACTCTGAGAAACAGATCAGGTTGTGTAAAAAAAGAAATATAAAAGTCGTGTAGTTCTATAGCTTCAGAAATATTCTCATAAAAGCTAAAAACATCTTTCAGGTCAAACTCAGTGAAATGCTGCTGAACCAATCTCAGCTTTTCGGTAACAGAACGTTCAACATCTTCCATTAAAGCCGGCAGAAAGCGTTCTATAACTAAACTGCCTGTTTGACTGCATAAAAAATCGGCTATCGCAAGCCGAAGGGTATAATCAGCTTTGATCAGTGCCTTTCCCAATCTGAAGAAATTGTAAATATACCTGCTGGCCCAGCGTCTGTCTGAGGAACCCATCTGTTTGTTGCGCTTAAAATAAACGAACAGAAAGCGGTGCAGTGGTTGTGAACCATCATAACTTTTAAAGATCTGATCAAATGCCCTTAGCTGGTGTTCTACCTTCATTCTATCACATTTAAAGCAAAATTTTTGTACCGCAACAGCATTAAACTGGTATTGATATAACCACGTCTTTCAGCATATTCAAAACGAAAAGAATTCTGTAAACCTCTGTATTTGTCCTTGGTCAGATACTTCTGGTACTCAGGCCCATGCGCAGAAAGTAATTTGCCGAAGTAAAAGCCCACATCGAACCCTTTAAACGAATACTCGCCCGGTTCAAAATTGAAGAGCGCCCTGTATTTTCTGATAAATGTATTCACTTCAGGCCTGCTGTAATCAACCTTATAGGAAGAAGAAATGATGGTATTGAAAGCCTGCAGCTGGTCGATATTGTAATTTTGCTTCATCCAGTCGGGATGCCCGAAAAGCGTTGCATTAAAACCTGCCTTTTTCATTTTCATCAGTTTGTCCAATGTAGGAACCACAAATTTGCGATCAGATGAGCTTACCATAATTACATAATTCCGTCCTTTTGTGATTTTAGGCTCCAGGCTAAAGACAGAGGCGTATTCCTGAAAGGTGAAGGCTTTTCCTTTAACAGCGAAGTAAGTCCTCAAGGGTTTCGCCATCACTTCATCACTGGCACTTTTTGGATTGATAAGCACCACGACTGTATTTGCAGGATTATAGCTTTTAGAGATGTAATTCCCAATCTTTTCTGCATGTAGATCAACGTTATTTACTATTGAAATCAGGTTGGGGTTTCCAAACTCATCCGGATGTGCCGCTGAAAGCGGGTTAACCACCAGAATATTTCTTGAGATGGAATAATTGGTAATGTATTTCAGTCCATCCGGAAATACCGGCCCTACGATCAGGTTGCTGCCCAATAAGCCACCATTGTCTATCAGCTCCGCTATCTGCGTATTGTTATCCTGAGTATCAAAAACTTTTAACTTAAAATTTTGTCCTGTTGCTGCTGCAGAATCTATCCCAAGCTTAAAGCCCTGGTAAAAGTCAATGGCCATTGCAGCCTTTTCTACATCGGCTTTAGTCGCGGTTTTAAGTTTGATCTCATTTAACCGGAAAGGAACAAGTAGCGAAATACTTGCCTGCTCAAACTTCACAGCAGTTTTTTCTGTTTTCGCTACTTCTTTAGGAACTTCCGGCTTCTGGGTGACAGGTTTTATTTTTGGTGAACAGGCAGCCAGAAACAATGCCGCAAGAATAAGAAACCAATATCTATTCCCACTCAATTGTCGCAGGTGGTTTTGAACTAATGTCATATACAACGCGGTTAATTCCTTTTACTTTGTTAATTATTTCATTAGAAATTTTTGCGAGTACGTTATAAGGCAGATGGCACCAATCGGCAGTCATCCCGTCAACAGATTCAACGGCGCGAAGGGCAATCGCATTCTCGTAAGTGCGTTCATCACCCATTACCCCTACAGATTGAACCGGAAGGAAAATTGCACCAGCCTGCCATACTTTATCGTATAAACCGGCTTCTTTTAAATTGTTGATATAAATGGCGTCGGCTTCCTGAAGGATGGCGACCTTCTCTGCAGTCACTTCTCCAAGAATCCTGATAGCCAGACCCGGTCCTGGAAAAGGGTGGCGGCCAATGATAAAATGCTCTAAGCCTAAAGAAGTTCCAACTCTTCTTACTTCATCTTTAAATAAAGTGTTCAAAGGCTCAACAACTTGTAATTTCATAAAATCAGGCAAGCCGCCCACATTATGGTGCGACTTAATGGTAGCTGATGGCCCTTTTACCGAAACAGATTCGATGATATCAGGGTAAATGGTACCCTGCGCCAGCCATTTTACATCTTGTACCTGGTGAGCCTCATCATCAAACACTTCGATAAATACCCGCCCTATAGCTTTACGCTTAAGCTCCGGATCAGAAACCCCTGCAAGCTGGCTAAGGAAACGTTCTTTGGCATCAACACCTTTAATGTTTAAACCCAGGTGTTTGTATTGTTCAAGTACAGCTTCGTACTCATTTTTCCTCAACAGGCCGTTATCTACAAAAATGCAGTGCAGGTTTGTACCAATAGCTTTATGCAATAGCAATGCAGCAACACTGGAATCTACACCACCCGAAAGTGCAAGTACAACTTTATCGTTCCCCAATTTTGCTTTCAGGTCGGCAATGGTTGTTTCTACAAAAGCATAAGGGGTCCACTCCTGCTTACATCCGCAGATATCTACCAGGAAATTCTCCAAAAGCTGCTTGCCATCTGTACTGTGTGTAACTTCAGGGTGAAACTGTATACCATAGGTATCCGTATCTTTTACCTGATAGGCAGCTACCTTTACACTGTCCGTACTTGCAATCAGTTCAAAGTTTGCAGGTATTTTCGTAATGGTATCACCATGCGACATCCAAACCTGGGAACCAGGGGCTATATTTTTTAACAGCTTGTTTGTTGTAGCAACAAAATTCAGATTTGCACGGCCATATTCACGTGTTGAAGAAGGCTGTACCTCGCCACCTGAATGCTGTGCGATATACTGAGCTCCGTAACATACGCCCAATACAGGCAGGTTACCAAACTTTTTAAGATCTATCTGTGGCGCATCTTCCTGGCGCACAGAATAAGGGCTGCCTGAAAGGATGATACCTTTAACTTCTGAACCCAGCTCAGGAATGTTGTTAAATGGATGAATTTCGCAATAAACGTTTAACTCGCGTACCCGACGGGCAATTAACTGTGTATATTGGGATCCAAAATCGAGAATAATGATTTTTTCTAGCATGGCCAAAGTTAAGCATACTTAATCACTTCCACACCAAATCTCTTCAAAAAATCCACTCCTTCATCACTTGACAGGCCTTTATACTCCGCGTAGGAGTCGCGGTAATAAACCATTCTGATGCCGGAAGACAAGATCAGGCGCGCGCAGGCTATGCAAGGCGATAATGTGGTATATAGTGTAGCCCCTTCAATTTTAGAGCCGTTCTTTATACCATATAGGATAGCATTCTCTTCGGCATGCAAAGCTAACGAACAGCTGCCGCGCGAATCGCGGGCACAACCAGCTTCGGGCCAATCCTCATCGCAATTGTGGGTTCCGGCAGGGGGTCCATTGTAACCTATGGAAATGATCCTGGTATCTTTAGTCAGCACGGCACCTACATGCGCACGCACACAATGTGAACGCCCGGCAAGGTCGCCTGCTAAATTCATAAAAATATCGTTAAAACTTGGTTTTGTTGTCATGCTTGTTCCTTAAACTTCCAATACTTTAAACGTATCAAAAGCGTTATTTCCCAGCAAAGATGCACATAAATTAGAGTAAAAAAATGGACACATTTTATGTTTAAAGTTGCATATTAGCACAATATTATACATTAGGTGAATGTTTGAAGCAATATTACAAGGGATTGGTGCGGGTATTTTATTTTCTTTTTTAACAGGACCAGTGTTCTTTTCAATGATTAAAACCAGCATTGAAAAAGGATTCAAGGCTGGATTCTCTCTAGCCATAGGTGTAATTCTAAGTGACATCATATTCATCAGCCTAACCATCTTCAGTTCTCAGTTTGTAGACTACAATTCTAAATACAATCAGTACATCGGTATCATCGGAGGACTTTTTTTATTCGGCATCGGCCTTTATTACCTCATCAAAAAAGTGAAAGTAAGCTACGATATATCGGAGGATCTGAAAGTAAGAAAGAGGGGCTATATTATTAAGGGATTTTTCATGTGCCTTTTATCTCCTTCTACCCTTATGTTCTGGATTATGGTGGGTGGTATTGTATCCGTGCACCTGCATTACGAAATTACAGAGAAGATTGTCTTTTTCATTATTGCGATGGCCACTCAATTATCTGTAGACTGTGTAAAAACCTATTATGCTGCAAAGCTGAGGTACAGGATCAAAGAAAAAACCATTCAGAATTTAAACAGAATAGCCGGGGCGGTGATCCTGCTGTTTGCAATCCGGCTGTTTGTTGAAGTACTGATTAAATATTACAGGTAATCAAAATATTACGAAGCAGGTTTAAACTTAAGCCTGATGCTATGGTCAATTGTTTTAACTAAACTTTGGCCTTAAAAAAGGTGTGATTATAAAAAACTTGTATGAAGAAGTTATCATTTTTATTCCTTTCCCTGCTGTTTACCTTACAGATATTTGCTCAAACAGGGAATTTTGACTTTAAAAAGCTGGAAAAGGATATCCGCCAGGTTGTGCAGCGAGCCTATGACGCATCAGTGTACATTACCCCTTACGATTCTGTGTCAAACAGGCCCAAAGGAGGTTCCTTTAGCGGGGTAGTAATTGATACGACTGGTCATGTCCTTTCTGCAGCACACGCGGTTAAACCCGGGGACTTGTATGAGATTACCTTTCCTGATGGCAAAAAATTTAAGGCGGTAGGATTGGGAAGAATCCCCAGGAACGATGCAGCTATGCTGAAAATCAAAGATAAAGGTAGCTGGCCTTACACCCCGATGGGCTGGTCATCCTCATTAAAAAAAGATATGCCCTGTGTCAGCATCGCCTATCCGGGTACAGTGGGTGCTAAAACACCTACCATCCGACTTGGCTATATTGCAGAAACTGAAACCAAAGAGGGTTTTATCCGCTCAACCTGCCTGATGGAACCTGGAGATTCCGGGGGACCTGTATTCGATATGAAAGGACGTGTCATTGGGCTCCATAGCAAAATAGACCTGTCTTTAGACGACAACTTTGAGATCCCTGTGGATTTATACCGTAAATACTGGAATGCGCTGACCAAACCGGCAAGCTATGCCGAGCGCCCGGAAGCAACAATAGTTCCCGAAGATCCGCAAGCCCGAGAACTGAAAGATTTACCTGAAATTACACAGCTTAATGTTATCTCTGAAAAGCTGAACGAACGCTTAAACAAAACGAGTTTCAAATTGAAGAGTACTTCAGGTGGTACTGAATTACAAATTCTGGGAACATTGGTCAAACCCGATGGGTTTCTTCCCGAAACAGCTTTAAAAAACAAAAGTTTTTTATTGAGCAAAAGTTCAATGGTCGGAGACAATCCAATCCTTGAACTGTCGGTTGCAAAAAGCACACCTGCAAAAGTAATCCGCAGAGATGAAGCTAACGATCTGGTACTGCTGCAGGTTGATCATAAATTAAAAGATGGAATTGCATTGGGAACTATAGCAATAGATTCAGTGGTTGCTACCGACCTGGGTAAATTACTAACTTCTCCGCAACCAGGCAATCGAGTTCTGGTAAGTATACTCGGCAACACTCCAATCAGTATAGCTAAAGGACCGAATCCTGCGTTTATTGGTATTGGTACCGATCTAAAAGACGGAAAAGTAGTTATTGTCAATATCCAGCCCAGAAGCCCGGCAAGTACCGCTGCATTGGAAACTGGCGATGAAGTGTTGTCGTTTAATGGCAAACCCATCCTGAAGGCCGAAGACCTGAGTAAAGAGATGGCTGCCTATAAGCCCAACGATACCGTTAACCTCCAGCTGTCCAGAGCAGGTGTACCTTTCTTCAAAAGAATTGCATTAAAGCCAAGAAGAATGGCAGAAAGACACATTGCCTATCGTTTTACAGATGGTCGCAGCGAACGGCGTACTGACTTTGGCAGTGTCTTAATACATGACGGAAAATTAAAGCCTTCAGAATGTGGTGGCCCTCTTTATGGCATAGACGGAAGGTTTTATGGCGTCAATATAGCAAGATTGAGCCGCACCAGCAGCCTGGCGATTCCAGCCGCTATAATTCAGAAATTTGTTAAACAGTCGCTAACTGAAATGAAGGAACAGGCCATGCTCAACTACACCACCTTTGACGCGCCCAACTGGCAATAAAAAAGAGCAGGGCTAAATAGCCCTGCTCTTTTTTATTGCGTGTTTTGATTAAGGCACGCTATTAATACGCTCTCTGGTTATTTCCCTCTTTCCAGTTCACAAAAGCTTTGTTTACCACTTTATTCCCTCCAGCAGTGGGGTAATTTCCAGAGAAATACCAGTCTCCACTATGATTAGGGCAGGCTACATGTAGATTATCCAGTGTCTGGTAGATCACCTGAACCTCTGCTACGGTGTTTGCCGGTGTAATGATCTTGGTGATCTGTGCTGAAATTTCTTCCTGTGTGAAAGGTCTGTAAATGTCTTTAACATGATTTACAATCTCTTCTTTAGGTAGCAACAAAGAAGCCTTACATTTCTGATAAACCTCTTCAATTACATTATCCATTCCACGTTCTTTTAACAATTGTATAGCAGCTTCAAATGCAACAAACTGTCCCATTTTAGACATATCGATACCATAACAATCAGGGTAACGGATTTGTGGTGCAGAAGAAACGATAATGATCTTCTTAGGGTGCAGCCTGTCAATAATCTTAATTATACTTTGCTTAAGGGTTGTTCCTCTAACGATAGAGTCATCTACAGCAACAAGAGTATCGGTATGGTTTTTAATAACACCGTAAGTGGTATCATAAACGTGTGCTACCATATCGCTCCTATCCGCGTCCTGGGTAATAAAAGTTCTCAGCTTAACATCTTTAATGGCCAGTTTTTCCACTCTCGGGCGCATCGAAAGCAGTTCGTTAAGCTCCTCATCACTTAAGGTGTCTTTCCGGTGTAGCAAGATTTCTTTCTGTACTTCCCTGATATGGGCATGCAAGCCATCAACCATTCCGTAAAAAGAAACTTCAGCAGTATTTGGAATAAAAGAAAAAACAGTATTCTTTAAGTCCGCACTTACTGCATCTAAAATCTGCCTGCACAATAAAGCTCCAAGGTGTTTTCTTTCTTTGTAGATTTCAGCGTCGCTTCCTCTTGAAAAGTAGATCCGTTCAAATGAACAAGCTCTTTTTTCCTGAGGTTCCCTGAACACTTCCTGACTTACCGTACCGTCCTTTTTAACGATCAGCGCATGACCAGGTTCAATTTCTTTTACATTCTTGAACTGAATGTTAAATGCAGTTTGTATAGCCGGTCTCTCCGAAGCTGCAACTACAATCTCATCATCAGCATAATAATAGGCCGGACGGATACCAGAAGGATCACGGAGAATGAAAGCATCACCATTACCAACAATTCCGGATATCGTATACCCACCATCCCAGTTTTTAGCTGAACGTTTTAAAATTTTAGCAATATCCAGATTCTGTGAAATTTTTTGGGTGATGGCCACATTATCCAGTCCTTCTTTTTTATAGGCATCAAAAAGCTCCTGGTTTTCATCATCAAGGAAATGACCGATCTTTTCCAATACAGTTACCGTATCGGCTTTTTCTTTAGGATGCTGTCCAAGTTCATATAACTGCTCCAGTAATTCATCCACATTGGTCATGTTGAAATTACCGGCAATTACAAGATTCCTGGTCATCCAATTGTTTTGCCGTAAAAACGGGTGACAATTCTCTATACTATTCTTACCATGTGTGCCATACCTTAAATGGCCCAACAAAACTTCACCGATAAAACTTACATTCTGCTTTAACCACTCTGCATCCTGCATCAGTTCAGGTGTCTCATTCTGGATATCTACAAATTTGTTTTGTACATAACCAAAGATATCGGCCACTGCATTTTGTGCCATGGAACGGTACCTGCTGATGTAACGGTTACCAGGCTTAACATCTAATTTAATCGTGGCAATACCGGCACCGTCCTGTCCACGGTTGTGTTGCTTTTCCATTAAAAGGTAAAGCTTGTTTAACCCGTAAAGTGCAGTCCCGTATTTTTCCTGGTAGTATGAGAGCGGTTTTAAAAGGCGGATAAAGGCAATTCCGCATTCGTGTTTTATCGAGTCACTCATTCGTGTGTATTGTTTTGAGCCGCAAATTTACCGTTAATAATAATCAGAACCTAGAAAGAAATAGAAAGTTTATTTTTAGATTATAATTGACGTTTGAACATCAAATTATAAGTTAATCTGCCTCACCTAAACTGAATTCTGTTAACATTAAGGTTTAAGATTTACGTGATTCGAAACAACCGCTGCACCAAAAAAGATAGAGGCATGCGCATCAAAAGCAGCAGCGTCGCCCGAAGTAAAAAAGCTGGTTGCATTGCCTTTGTCAATCCTGGATGCTATTTCAGGGTGATTTTCCAGATATAAAGAGAGACTGTTGGCTACAATATCATCTTGCGCCAGCAGCTCAACTCCATCGGGGAGTATCTTTTTTATCTTGGGGACAAGCAAGGGATAATGCGTACAGGCCAAGACGATACAATCAATCTGGTCGTCTTTCTGCATTAACTGGTTAACATATTTCGCAACGAAGTAATCTGCCCCTGGGTTCAGGTGTTCATCGTTCTCGATCAGCGGGACCCACATCGGGCAGCTTTGCTGGGAAATGGTTATCTCCGGAAAAAACTTATTGATTTCCATCAGGTAAGATTCAGAATTCACGGTACCCCGCGTTCCCATTATTCCTATTCTTTTAGTTTTCGTAAAACCACCCACTATCTCTGCTGTTGGCCTGATCACGCCCAATACCCTCCGATCTGGATATTTAAAGGGAAGGATATTTTGCTGAATGGAACGCAACGCTTTTGCAGATGCTGTGTTACAAGCCAGGATGACCAAAGGACAACCCTGGGCAAACAACCATTCCACGCATTCCAAAGTATATTGATAAATGGTTTCAAAAGAATGGTCACCATATGGCGTACGGGCGTTATCGCCCAGATAAATGTAATTGTATTGCGGTAACTTTCGAGCTATCGACTTAAATACGGTAAGGCCACCATAGCCTGAATCAAAAATACCTATAGATTGCTTATTCTCCATAATAAAAAGGGGACCAAGCGCTATCGCATGGTCCCGCAATTTAAATATTTTTTATTCTTATTTTTTAGGCGCGGCAGCTGTTGCAGCAATACCTAATTTAGCTTTTACAGCAGCAGTGATATCTTCACCACCATCCCAGTAAATTAATGCCTGGTTTGCAGTATCAAATACATACGCAAAACCTTTTTCTTTAGAAACGGCTTTAATGGCAGCATCCGCTTTTACCTGAATAGGGTTAAATAACTCCTGATTTTTAGTCTCCAGTTCCTGTTGTGCTTTTGTTCTCGCATCAGTAATGCGTTTTTCAAGGTCCTGAAGCTCTGCTCCCATAGTCTGCAGTTCTTTACCAACTGCTTCCTTGTTTGCTTCACTAAGTGTTTTTTCTTTATCCTGGGCCGCTTTCAGCTTTCCTTGATACTCTGCTATCATTTTCTCAATATCTGCCTGTTTAGTCTTTTGAAAAGCCTCTAATGTGGTACGTGCAGTTTTAACCTCTGGCATGGCCTCAATAATCAGCTGGGAGTTTAGGTGTGCCAGTTTTTGTTGTGCATTAGCCATATTAGCAGTAAATAAGAATCCTGCTCCTAAAAATAATGCGGTAATTAACTTTCTCATTCTATTTTTTTTAATAATTGTTTCTAATTTATGTTAATATATTTATTTAATCGCTGACTGTGGCTTGTAGCCTAATCTTTTAATAACCTCATCACTCACATCATAACCGCTGCTTGCATAGATCATCATGGTAGCTTCACTGCTTTTATCGAAAATAAAATCAAGCAGTTTTGTTTTAGCCACTTCGGCAACAGCTTTTGTTACGCTGTTTTGAATAGGGCTAAGCAATTTGGTACGCGCCTGGAACAACTCTCCTTCCGGACCAAAAATTTTACGCTGAAATTCTTTTGCCTGTTTCTCCTTTTCTATAATATCGTTTTCCCTCCTTTTACGCATATCTTCAGTCAGCAACACCTGATCTGCCTGATAGGCTTTATACATTTTATCAATTTCAGTAAAGTTGTTATCTACTTGTTTTTGCCATTGCTGCGACAAAACATTCAGCTGATTTAAGGACGATTTGTAATCAGGTAAATGTTTCAGGATATATTCTGTATCCACATATGCAAATTTCTGTGCAAATGCCCCGCTGCCTATAAACAGCAAGATGCAAATTAAAATATATTTTTTCATCGGTTTCTTTATTTTTTTAATGTTATGATGCTATGCTCTATAAGTTCAAAAAACTAAGACAAGCTTATTAAGAATTACTTAACAGGCTTATCTTAGTTCGTTTATACGCTATTAATTAAACCCGCCAAGCTGTTGGGCTATACTAAAGTGGAACTGCCCTTTGTTGGCATCTGGTGAACCTGGAATTTTATCAAATCCATAACCCCAATCTATTCCTAACAATCCAAATATCGGTAAAAATATTTTTGCGCCAAAACCTGCTGAGCGCCTTACATTAAACGGATTAAAATCAGCAAACTTATTCCAGGTATTACCTCCCTCTGCAAATGCTGTTAAAAATGCCGTTGCCTGCTGACTTGCAATTACCGGGTACCTCAATTCCATTACATATTTGGTAAAGATAGGGCTACCGGATTGCTGTGCAATCTCAGCTCTTGAACCTACCGGGATTACAGAGTTATTGGCATATCCACGCATGGCGATCAATTCAGACCCCTGAAGGAAATCAAATCCCTGCATACCATCACCACCCAGTTTAAATCTTTCGAAAGCCGATTGGCCAACTGCTGAGTTATACGAACCCAGGAAACCAAACTGCGCCTGTGCCTTAAATACAAACTTGCCTGCAACCTTCTGGAACCATTGCGATTCAAACTTCCATTTATGGTACTCTGTAAACTTATAGCGCTGCTTATCTGATGCGGTAGCATAGTTTACATTATTCAGCAACGAATATGGCGGTGTTGCCTGTATCGTGAACTTAAAGTAAGAACCACCTGTAGGGAAGATCGGGGAGTCCCTTGAATCCCGGCTCAGTTCCTGTGTTAAGTTAAAGTTGTACGAAGTACCGGTACTGAATAAAAACCCACCGTAATTGTTCAGTATATATTGCTGTGCATTGATTGCGTGGGTTAACTGGAAGTAATTATCCGGAAAATTTAATCTTCTTCCCAAACTCACGGTCACACCATTTAGGCGGATTTTTGAATAGCGGCTATCAGTTTCATTGATTGTACCGTAATAGCTTCTTCCACCATTAGATTGCAGAGAAGTAAATGCGCTTATTCCAAAGCTAATTGGTTTTTTACCCCCCAACCATGGCTCAGAGAATGAGAAACTGTAAGACTGATAGTATTTACCGTTGGTTTGGCCACGCAAGCTCAGTTTTTGTCCATCGCCCTTTGGCAAAGGTTTGTAGGCACTTAAATTAAACAGGTTCCTTAATGAGAAATTGTTGAAAGTTAAACCCAGCGTACCGATGATGTTACCACCGCCAAAACCACCAGAAAGTTCGATCTGGTCAGAAGGTTTTTCTTCTACTGTATATTCGATATCCACCGTTCCATCCGCAGGGTTTGGCTTAGGCACAGGATTGGTTTTCGACTCATCAAAGTTGCCCAGTTGTCCAATTTCACGAACAGTACGGATCAATAGGTCTTTGGAAAATTTCTCCCCGGGTTTGGTACGGATTTCACGTCTTACCACACGGTCATTAGTAATGGTGTTTCCTTTAATAATGATCCGGTTATTGGTATACTGCGGCCCTTCATAAATTCTCATTTCCAGCTGAACGGTATCTCCTGCGATCTTGGTCTGAACCGGATCTACATTAAAGGTCAGGTAACCATCGTTCAGGTAAATACTCGACACATCGTCTCCGTTGGCACTGCCCCTTAATTTTTTCTCTAGTTTTTCTTCACTAAAAACCTCACCTTTTTCAATCCCCAAGGCTCTTTGCAGGAATTCTGTAGTATACTTGGCATTACCTACCCAGCTGATGTCGCCGAAGTAATATTTAGGCCCTTCAAAGAGATCTATTTTAATACCTACCGCCTTATCGCTATACCGATAAACGCTGTCCTTTAAAATTACCGCATCCCGATAACCCTTGTCATGCATTTTTGCGATCAGCTTGGTTTTATCTTCGTCGTATTTTTCCTTATTGAATTTTCCCGATCCAAATACTTTATAAAAAGCCTGCTGCTTGGTTTTCTTTAAAAACTTGCGCAATTTGGCTGAAGAGAAATCCTTATTTCCGGTAAAATTGATTTCATGAACTTTTACCTTTCTACCTTTATTTACAGCTACCTGTAATATCACACTATTGTCCTGGCTGGGATCAGGCTTGGTTTTATAATCCACACTGGTAAAGAAGTACCCTTTTTCCAATAAAAACTTTTTAATCGTAGCCGTTGTGCTGTTGTATAGGTTATCATTAATGATAGCTTTACCTGCCTTCTCCCCTAGTTTTTCAAGAATATCAGTCTTCTGCGATTTGCTTACGCCTGTAAATTCAAAAGAACTCAGCCTCGGGCGCTCTACCACTTCAATGTCAAAATAAACGGTATCTTCCACTATTTTCACAATATCCAACTGGACATCGTCGAAAAGTCCCTGGGCCCAAAGATTTTTGATTGCATTGGCGGTAGCCTCACCCGGAAGTATTACCCTTTCGCCCGGAATCAACTTCGAGAGCGTGATGATGACTTCTTTATCCAGATACTGTGTCCCTGTTAAAGTGGTACCACCTATGATATACTCTTTAGGATTGAAATAATCCAGATCCAGTCCCTTAACTTTTAAGGAAGGAGTTGCAGGGTTGGTCTGAGGACGGGTGATCTGTGCCATTGTTGGTAAGCCAATCAATAGCAGTAATATAAGTTGGTATATTCTTTTCATTTACAATCTAAAATCGATGCTAAGTTAATTTAAACACATGTTAAAAAGTGTTAAAAGTAAAATTAGTTCAGTTGTTCGCTAATTTTACCGAAGCGGCGCTCGCGTTTTTGGTAGTCTACAATAGCCTCAAAAAGGTCTTCACGCCTAAAGTCTGGCCACAGTTTGTCAGTAAAATACAATTCGGTGTAAGCCATTTGCCACAATAAAAAATTACTGATTCTGTGCTCGCCGCTGGTCCTGATCATCAATTCCGGATCTGGCATATTTATCGTCGTCAGCTGTGCTGAAAAATGTGATTCATCAATATCTTCTATGTTAATCTGCCCCTCTTTGACCTGCCTGGCCAGCTTTTTTGCAGCTTCTAAAATTTCCCATTTTGCGCTATAACTTAAGGCCAGCGTTAATGTACAATGCGTATTATCAGCTGTCTTGTCCATGGCACTCTTCAGATCATCAATACACTTCTGAGGTAGTGAGGCGATATCGCCAATAGCATTCAGCCTGATGTTATTCTTAGTAAGTGTTTCCGTTTCCTGGTTGATGGTGGTAATCAAAAGTTCCATCAATGCATTCACTTCATCTACAGGCCTGTTCCAGTTTTCTGTAGAAAAAGCATATACCGTTAAGTATTTAATACCAATTTCAACGCAGCCTTCAACAATATCTTTTACAGACAGTACACCGCTCTCGTGACCAAAAACCCTGAATTTACCTTGATTTTTTGCCCATCTGCCATTCCCATCCATGATAATGGCAATGTGCTCAGGCAGGCGTGTCATGTCTATTTGTTCTTTAAATCCCATTTACTTTCCGCAAATATGCTTAAAATGTATAACATTTTTGGGACACAAAGGTATAAGATATGCCAATACCTACAAACATATATGTATCTCTTTTTCTAAAATCGCCCCTTTGGGTACCTGGAGCACCATAATTTGGTACTAATGAGGGGTTTGATAATTGCTGCCGGAGTGCAAGAGCGTCATCGTTTGGCCATGCACTCGCAGCCGGATATACCCCGCTTACATCGTCCAGATAGTCGGAATAAGCGGTACGGTAACCAATTTGAGAAAACAGCCCCCAGTTATCTTTCAACTGTAATTTAATACCGACACCATAGGGTATCGTCATGGTATAATTCCGGTAAGCTTCAGTCTGGCCCTCAGTCTGATAATACCTCAAATTGTATTCGGTATCATTATAAATGGCCTTAGGTTTATAAAATACCCCCCCTATTCCGGTAAAGATATAGGGTGTAAATTTTTTAGTCCCACCGCCGGCAAAATAATTCAGAAAATTAAAGTCTACCTGTAAACTCACTTCGTTCAGCGCAGTTTTAAAGTTAATGTTCCGGTTCCTGAAATCCTCATTTTCGGAAACCGCATCATTGGCCCTGATCTTCCCGTAAGTATAATGAAGCCCAACACCCCAATAGGCGTCTAGGTTGAGTTTTGCGAAAGCACCTGCCGACATCCCGCTTATTTTAAGCGGTTTTGTCTGATTGAGGTCCCCAATATAACCGGCCCCTCCGCCCATTAAACCAATTTCGAAGGTCTGTGCATTCGCAGTAATTCCGAAAAAAAAGCCCAAAAGGCATGCAAAAGACCGGAGATAACGCATATTAATAATTCCGGGTATCTATACCCCAGAGTAATTTATTTCTTAATGTTGTCAGATAACTTTCATTGTTAAGCCTGATTAAATTTACATGAAAAGCTGCTTTATTTAAAGTAATTTTTACCGAGCGGTCTACTGTCTCGGTCCTGGAATCACAAGACACCAGGAATTTGGCGCTTCTGGCCTCCACTTCAAACCTTAAAGACACATCATCGGGAATAATTACCGGCCGTACATTCAGGTTATGCGGTGCGATAGGCGTGATGACAAAGTTCTGGGAACTTGGAAAAATGATAGGGCCGCCACAACTTAAAGAATATGCGGTTGAGCCGGTTGGCGTTGCAATGATTAAACCATCGGCCCAGTAAGAGTTCACAAATTCGTTATTCATATAAGCATGAATGATCATCATGGCAGAATTGTCTCTTCTGTGTATAGTAATGTCATTCAGGGCAAAATTCTCTTCTCCAAATAAGCTGTAACTAGACTCCAGGCTAAGCAAAGTCCTTTTGTCCAGCGCATATTCCTTATTCTTTAAAGCTTCAATTGCAGTTTTAATTTCATCTTTATTGATACTAGCCAGAAAGCCGAGCCTGCCAAAATTAATACCGATTACAGGTATCCCGGAGTCACGGATCAGGGCCAATGTATCCAGCAAGGTACCATCGCCCCCCAAGCTGATCAGCACATCTGTTTGCCCCTGCAGTTCGGTATGAGCTGTAAAAACCTCGATATGATCGGGTAATTTCACCTTGTCCCTGATAAAATCCAGGTATTTCTTATAAACAAGAACGGGTGTTTTATATTGGTCAAGCACATTAAAAACTTCCTGAACATAAGGCAGTACACTGTTGTTAAACTCTCTACCGTAAATTGCAATCTTCATTAAGTTTTTTGTTTTTTAGGATGTATAAACCTATACATTTAAATAATTCATAAACGAATTGAACCTGTCTTCGGTGCCATCATCAGCCTTGGTGCTGTTAAACACTGCCTTAACCTGATAATTATAGCGTTCAAAAGCATTAATGATTCCAGACAATTCTGTTTTATTGATCTTAAGGGTAACTTCAAGTTTTGTTGAATCCGGAAAGGATTGCACATAGGAAGACAGTACCTGCGCATTATCAGCTTCTACAATCTGTGCCATATGGGCTAAAGAATTATTCCTGTTGCTGATCTCCAGCACAATAATTCCTCCAGGCTCTTTAACTGCAAAAATATCAGATGCATAAGCCAGCAGGTTATTAATGGAAATGAGCCCCAGGTAGTTTTTCTTATAATCCAGTACAGGAACCACAGAAAGGTTCAATTGGTTTAACACCCTGATGATATCGTAAACATGGGCATCTTCATAAACAAAAGGATTTAAAAGCGAGAGCGAAAGGCTTCCGATAGCTACTGTTCCGTCCCTTACTTCGATCAGTTCGTCCTCTGCAAGCAAACCCAAAAACTGGGTTTCATTTACGATGGGGAGGTGCGATAGCTTGAACTCAGTCATCCTTTCCAAAGACTTTTGAACCGAATCAGAGGTCTTTAAAGGGGGGATTGAGTTTGATATGAGTTCAGATGCCAGCATTATTTAAGTAAAATTCTGTTTAAAAATTTATCCAGGTATTCATTAAATATCTCCGGACGCTCCATCATAGGGGCATGTCCGCATTTATCCACCCAGTTTAGCTCAGAATTAGGCAAAAGCTCATGAAACTCTTCGGCTACATCTGGTGGGGTTACTTTATCCTGCATTCCCCAAATTAAAGAAACAGGAATTGTAATCCTTGAAAGATCTTTGGCCATGTTATGACGTATGGCCGATTTTGCCAGGGCCAGGATACGGATTACCCTAGACCGCTCATTTACCGTTTTATAAACTTCATCAACCAGCTCCTTTGTAGCTGTTGCAGGATCGTAAAACGTAAATGCTACTTTTTCACGGATGTATTCGTAACTCTCCCTTTTAGGAAACGAACCTCCAAAAGCATTCTCATACAAACCGGAGCTTCCTGTGAGTACAAGGGCCTTTACATTTTCCTGATGTGCAATGGTAAATACGAGGCCAACATGTCCGCCCAGAGAATTACCCACCAATACAGCTTGGTTAATTTTCTTATGCTTTAAAAATTTATTAAGGTATTTAGACAAACTTCTTACACCCAAAGTCAGAATTGGGAGCTCATAAATTGGCAAAATAGGTACAAGAACGTGGTAACTATCTTTAAAACGGTCAATAACAGGCTCCCAGTTACTCAATTCTCCCATCAAACCATGAAGTAATACCAGGGTTTCACCTTTTCCGGCCTCTATATACTTAAACCCGCCTTCGTCTATTACTTCGTATGTCATATAAGTGTTTTGTATTATTGCTACTAAGTTAGTAGAGTAAAATTAATTTAAGGTAATTTAATCTATTAATTTATCGAAATTTTGCAATTCTTTAATTTGCAGCACAATTTATGCCAATTGCCTTTTTACGATCTCCGCAATTAGTTTTCCATCGGCCTTACCTGCCAGCTCTTTGTTGGCAAGTCCCATTACCTTACCCATATCTTTTACAGAAGCAGCACCTGAAAGCTGTATAACCTTTATAATGATCTGCTCAATTTCAGCTTCGTTCAATTGTTTAGGTAAAAAAGCACTGATTACTGCGATCTCTTCCTCCTCAATGCTGCTCAGGTCTTCCCTTCCCTGCTGCTTATAAATATCAGCCGATTCTTTCCTCTGTTTGATCAACTTCTGTAACAGCTTCAATTCTGCTTCTTCAGTGATCTCCTCAGATGGGCCTTTTTCTGTTTTCGCAAGTAGTAAAGCTGCCTTTATAGCCCTTAAACCCCTTAATTTTGCCTGATCTTTGGCCAACATGGCCTGTTTTATTTCCTGATCTATGGTATTTGATATCATGTCTTTCAATTTTATTTTCTGTCTATTATTGTACCCGTTGCCTGGGCAGCAGGCATAATGAGCATATCGTTAATGTTCACATGGGCCGGTCTGCTTACCACAAACCAGATAGCCTCAGCAATATCATTTGCGATCAAAGGCTCCAGGCCATCATATACTTTTTTTGCCCGCCCCTCATCTCCTTTAAACCGTACTTTAGAGAATTCGGTTTCTACCATACCCGGATGAATGGCTGTAACCTTTATCCCTTGCGTAAGCAGGTCAATCCTCATACTCTTACTCAACGCATCTACAGCATGCTTGGTTGCACAATAAACATTCCCATTCGGGTAAACCTCTTTTCCGGCAATAGATCCGATGTTGATGATGTGCCCTTTCTTTTCGGTTACCATCCAGTTGGAAACGATTTTTGTAGCATACAACAAACCTTTGATGTTTGTGTCGATCATGGTGTCCCAATCAGCAATGCTCCCTTTATGTATAGGTTCCAGTCCCTGGCTAAGCCCGGCGTTGTTGATCAAAACATCAACTTTTTTCCATTGCGCAGGTAGGGTCTCCAATACGTAAGATAAATGCTCAAAGTCCCGCACATCAGCCACAATCCTTTTTGTTTCAATTGCGTATTTGTCTTCAAGATGCTTTGCGTTTTCCAGCAACAGCTGTTCCCTTCTTGCAACCAAAATTAGATTGTAACCCTGGGCAGCAAATAAATGTGCACAGGCTGCTCCTATACCCGAGGTAGCCCCGGTAATTAATGCCGTTTTCATCTGAATAAGTTTTTTTATCAATGGGTTATCTTAACAGGCAAAGCTATTAATTTTTTATTTGGCACGTTACTCAAAAAATAAACTGAAAGTAACATGACGCAACATCAATTTATCAATAGGGGCAGAAAAGGGACTGGGGTCATTTTTTAAAACATCATTGAAAGAATAAGACAGCTTAATCTCCGGCGACATTTTGAAATACTCAAAATAAAGATCGAAACCAAACCCAGCTTCGTATGACAAAAAGTTCTTCTTATTTTTTAAAAACTTTTCCATTGGCGCATTAGGCGCATCATTGGTCCTTTTTTTTGAAGCAATGTCCATCGAATATTTAGCACCGCCAATTATATAGGCCCTAAAATTGTTTCTCCTGTCAGATTTAATTTTAAGGCTCAGCGGAAGATCTATCATGGTCGCCTGCACCTTTTTCTCCAGAGACTCAGCTACACCTTCAAAGCTATAATAGGCTAGTCGGTCGTTAAAAATAAGGCTTGGTGTAAAACGCATATCCGCGTTTTCAATAATCCGCTTGTTCACAACGAAACCTATACCAAATCCGGGGGAAGATTTAGAAGATAAAGATTTCAGAGATCCCGACACTGGCATTCCACTATCGGGATCGGTAAACGGTTCCCGCCAGTCTGGCTTTTTTAAAATCTTAAATTCTGAAGAAATGTATTGAAAGGTAAAACCAAAATGCAGTTCATTGTCATCTACACCACCACCCCAATTCTGAGCTCTAACTGTGCATACAGCTAACAAAAATCCAAGCAGCAAGTATAGTCTAAGCTTCATCAGGCCATATTTATTTTATACCGGTATAAATCGCACTTATTCCAAAAGTAAGACGAATATCCTTATTTCTCTTGAACCCAACTTTATCCATCAACCGGATAAAATCTGCACCATCCGGAAATGCAGCCACAGATTCAGGCAGATAACTATAAGCACAGTTATCCTTCGAAAACATTCTGCCGATCATTGGTGTGACCTGGTTAAAGTAAAAATTATAAGCTTGTTTTACCGGAAATGTCCTTGGCTTTGAAAACTCAAGGATCACAATTTTACCACCAGGTTTCAGCACCCTGTACATATCGGCGAGTCCTTTTTCCAGGTTCTGGTAATTCCTTACCCCAAATGCCACCGTTATGGCGTCAAAATGGTTGTCAGCAAATTGCAAACCTTCGGAATCACCCATCTGAACTGAAAAAATATGTTGCAGGTTACGTTCAGCTATTTTTTTCCGAGCCACATCCAGCATACCTTCAGAAATATCCACTCCAATGATCTTTTCAGGCCCGAGGATATTGATGGCCTCAAAGGCAAAATCGCCTGTACCTGTAGCCACATCCAGCATAACCCTTGGCTTAACAGACTTCAGCTCTCTTATTGCTCTTTTTCTCCACAAGATATCAATGCCCAAAGAAAGGAAGTGATTAAAAAAATCATATCTCCCGGATATTTTATTAAACATAGAGGCCACTTGCTCCTTCTTTGTCGCGTTTTGAGATTGGTAGGGTGTAATATTTTCGTTCATGGTAAGTGGCAAAGATAAGTATTGTTGAATTCTATTTTTCTACCTTTGTCAAATGATTATAAAATCGGCATCATTTATTTGTAGTAATACCAAGGTCTCTGCCCTACCCATTGCCAATATGCCAGAATACGCATTCATTGGCCGTTCAAATGTAGGAAAATCTTCTTTGATCAATATGCTCGTAAACCAGCACGGATTGGCCAAAACTTCGCAAAAACCAGGTAAAACGCAGCTTATTAATCATTTCCTGATCAATGAAAAATGGTATATTGTAGATTTGCCGGGCTATGGGTATGCTAAAGTATCTAAAAGCAGCAGGGAAAAATGGGAAAAATTTATCCGCAACTATATTACAAAAAGGGAAAGCCTGCAATGCGTTTTTGTATTGATAGACAGCCGGCTGGATCCGCAAAAGATAGACCTTGAGTTTTGCTGCTGGCTGGGTGAAATACAAGTTCCTTTTGCGCTGATCTTTACCAAGGCAGACAAACAATCAGCGGTAAAAACAGATCAGAATGTCTCCTCGTTCAAAAAAGCATTAAGCGGGTGGTTTGAAGAAATCCCTCCTTATTTTATAACTTCTGCAGAAAAAGCGCTTGGAAAAGAAAAGGTACTGGCTTTCATTGAGCAGGTGAACCAAGATTTTGTAATGCCTCATCTGAATCCCGGGATCAATCCTTAAATTTTATAATTCGCATGAAGAAATATTTCTCATTGGTCTTGTTTGCCCATTCTATATTTGCCCTGCCATTTGCATTGATTGGTTTTTTTTTAGGCGTAACCACCACCGACAACCCTTTTAACTGGTTAAAACTGGTTATGGTTTTACTTTGTATGGTATTTGCCCGCAACGCAGCCATGGCTTTTAACCGATATTTAGACCGGCACATTGATGCCAGAAACCCCCGTACGCAAATGCGTGATATCCCCGCCGGAAAGGTATCTGCGAATGAAGCTCTCTTGTTTGTGGTCGTTAATTGCATCCTCTTCATCATTACAACTGCTTTTATCAACAAGCTGTGTTTGTACCTATCGCCGATAGCCCTGTTTGTTGTGCTTTTTTATAGCTATACCAAAAGGTTTACGGCGTTATGCCACCTGGTTTTAGGCCTTGGCCTGTCGCTCGCTCCTATCGGGGCGTATATTGCAGTAACTGGTATCTTTGACATTGTGCCTGTATTATATTCATTTGCAGTACTTTTCTGGGTCAGTGGCTTCGACATCATTTATGCATTACAGGACGAAGATTTCGATAAAAAAGAAAAACTGCATTCCATACCCGCAGCCCTCGGCATAAAAAATGCATTGAATCTTTCTGTGTTCCTGCACGTTTTGTCTGCATTATGCGTTATACTTCCGGTATTTTTTATCAGTTTCAGCTGGGTGTATTACATTGGTGTTGCATTTTTTTGCTGCATGTTAATTTACCAGCATTTATTGGTAAAACCGACCGACATCAGTAAGGTAAACAGGGCTTTTGCAACAACCAACGGGATTGCCTCCGTAATTTTTGCTGCCTGCTTTTTAATTGATGCCTTTTTAAGAACCAATTTTAATTTTTAGATCCAATGATCAATCTGACCATACCAAAGAAAAAAAGAGTTTACATCCCTCAGAACCTGGAAATTAAATGGGAGAACCTGGAACCGGTTTTTAATGAACTGCTTGCTCGCCCGATTGACAATGTGGTCGGACTGGAACAGTGGCTGAAAGACAAAAGCGAACTTGAGGCCGCCCTGGAAGAAGACTTTGCATGGCGGTACATCAGAATGAGTTGTGATACTGCCAATGAAAACCTGGTTAAAGATTTTCAGTACTTTGCAACAGAAATAGAGCCTAAAATTGCACCGGTAGCAAACCAGCTGAATCAGAAATTTAACGACAGCCCATTTATTGATGAACTAGACCAGCAGAAATACTTTGTCTATATTCGGGCAATACGGAAAGCCCTGGAAATTTATCGCGACGAAAATGTGGAACTGCTGACCAAACTGCAGGTTACCCAGCAAAAATACCAGGGTATTACCGGAGCCATGAGTGTTACCATTAATGGCCAGGAATACACACTTGAACAGGCTGCCAACTTCATTAAGGAAACAGACAGGACAGTAAGGCAGCAAGCCTGGGAAACGATACAGCAACGTCGTCTGGTAGATAAAGATGAGTTGAATATGCTTTTCGATGAACTGATTGTTTTGAGGCATCAGGTAGCCTTAAATGCAGGCTTTGAAAACTACCGCGACTACATGTTCCAGGCTTTGGGCCGTTTCGACTATACGCCGCAAGACTGCTACCAATTTCATGAAGCCATAGAGAAACTGATTGTTCCGATCCTTAAAGAGCAGGCCGAGAAAAGAGCTGAACTTTTGAATATCCCCGTGTTGAAACCTTGGGATATGGAGGTGAGCACCAGCGGAAAGGCACCGCTAAAGCCTTTTAAAAATGGTGAGGAACTGGTGAATAAGAGCATCGATTGTTTTAACGCCATTGATCCGAAATTAGGGCAAATGCTTTCGATCATGAAAGCAAATAACCTTTTTGATGTAGAGAGCAGAAAAGGCAAAGCACCAGGTGGGTACAATTACCCACTTGCCGAAACCGGGGCTCCATTCATTTTCATGAACTCTGCCAACTCCTTCCGCGACTTAACCACTATGGTACACGAGGGAGGACACGCTGTACATACTTTTCTTACCGCAGGTCTGGAGTTGAACGACTTTAAGCACTGTCCGTCAGAAGTAGCCGAACTGGCCTCCATGAGCATGGAACTGATTTCTATGGACAACTGGGAGATTTATTTTGACAATAAAGAAGAGCTGGTCCGCGCAAAAAAAGAACAACTGGTTGATGTACTTAAAACCCTGCCATGGGTAGCGGTTATTGACCAGTTTCAGCATTGGATCTATACCAATCCGGGGCACAATTCTGCCGACCGGGAGGAAGCCTTTAAACAGATTTATACCCGTTTTGGTGCTGGGTTTGCAAACTGGGAGGGACAGGAAAAAGAATTTGGCAATACCTGGCAAAAGCAACTTCACCTTTTTGAAGTGCCCTTCTATTACATTGAATACGCCATTGCACAGTTAGGCGCAATAGCCATCTGGAAAAATTATAAAGAAAACCCAACCAAAGCGTTGCAACAATATTTGGAGGCCCTTTCTTTGGGTTATACCAGGCCAATCCATGAAATTTATGAAACTGCTGGTATCAAATTCGACTTTAGCTTAGGCTATATTGAACAACTTGCATCTTTTGTAAAAGATGAATTGCAGAAATTAGGATAGTTTACAAACTAAATTTATAAGTTTGGATATACCAAACTAACTGACAAAACTAATTTATGCTTGAAAAACTGTTCAGGAAAAAGTCTATTGACAAAATATTGGCCGATGCCGAAAAAGGATACGGTGAGCATTCGACCGCTCTTCACAAAACACTTGGTGTAAGGGACCTCACCGCATTTGGTATTGCAGCCATTATTGGAGCAGGGATTTTCAGTACCATTGGAAAAGCCAGTGCCGATGGTGGCCCTGCAGTGATATTCCTGTTTATATTTACGGCTGTTGCCTGTAGTTTTGCAGCCTTTGCCTATGCAGAATTTGCTTCTATGGTCCCGGTTTCCGGAAGCGCTTACACCTATTCATACGTAGCCTTTGGCGAACTGGTAGCCTGGATCATCGGCTGGTCGCTCATCATGGAATATGCCATTGGAAATATCACAGTTGCCATATCCTGGTCCGATTATTTTACCGGGCTCCTCTCCTCCATACAGATTCCTGCGCTGAATATAAAAGGGATCCATTTACCCGATTGGATGACGATGGATTATCTGACCGCTTATAATGGTCATAAACATGCTGAAGCACTGATCAGTGCGGGAAAAAACTTTGCTGACCTAGATGATGCTACCAGGTTAGCAAACAACGCCTGGTCAACCGCCCCCAGAATTGGCAGCTTTCATCTGGTAGCAGATTTACCTGCCCTGGCTATCATTATATTCATCACCTGGCTTGTTTACCGGGGCATGAAAGAATCCAGGAATGCCAGCAACGCAATGGTGGTTGTAAAACTTGCCGTTATTTTACTGGTGCTTTCCGTAGGTATTTTTTATGTAGATACCAGCAACTGGAATCCATTTGCACCCAATGGTGTATCGGGGGTATTAAAGGGTGTGTCAGCTGTATTTTTTGCCTACATCGGCTTTGATGCCATTTCAACTACGGCCGAAGAATGTAGACATCCTCAACGCGACCTGCCCAGGGGAATGATGTGGGCCATAGTTATCTGTACAATATTGTATGTAGCCATTGCCCTGGTGCTTACGGGCATAGTCAATTACAAACTACTTGCAGTAGGGGATCCGCTTGCCTTTGTATTTGATCAGATAGACTTGAAACTGATGAGCGGGATTATAGCGGTAAGCGCCGTATTTGCTATGGCAAGCGTACTACTGGTATTCCAGATGGGACAGCCAAGAATTTGGATGAGCATGAGCCGTGATGGCCTGCTGCCCAAATCGTTCTCTAAAATACATCCAAAATATAAAACCCCTTCTTTTGCAACTGTAGTAGTCGGATTTGTAGTTGCCGTACCATCTTTGTTTATGAACCTGACCATAGTGACCGACCTCTGTTCAATTGGTACGCTGTTCGCCTTTGTGTTGGTTTGTGCAGGCGTATTGGTTTTACAGAATAAACCTGAGGTAAAAAGGGGGAAGTTCAAAATTCCTTATGTCAATTCAAAATACATCGTACCATTGTTGTTTATCGGCATGCTGGTTATGGGATTTACGCTTTATAAAAAGGAAACTACAGCTTTTCTATTTAACCAACCTGTAATCAATGGTACAGTAAAAATCATCACTTCTTTAAACGAGGCAGAAAGACGGCTTATTAAAGAAGAGATTAAAGCGGAACAGGCAAAAATAAATCTGATTGGCCATAATATAGATGCGGAAGCGTACCTGAATA
The DNA here is from genome assembly GCF_900176535.1 of Pedobacter africanus. Taxonomy (NCBI): domain Bacteria; kingdom Pseudomonadati; phylum Bacteroidota; class Sphingobacteriia; order Sphingobacteriales; family Sphingobacteriaceae; genus Pedobacter; species Pedobacter africanus. The sequence goes on from NZ_FWXT01000005.1 coordinate 74,059, forward strand.
AACTGAACGAACAGGAGTATCAAAACTTTATTGATAAATCTGCAATCAGCCCCGAAAAGAAATATGAAACCGGCTGGAACCTTTTCAGGCATAAAATTCCAATGTGGATATTTTTACTGATCAGTGTGGGCATTACCTGGTTTTGTGTCACCAAAAACCTGTCGCTTATTCCGGTATTGGGGCTGATCAGTTGCCTGTACATGATGTGTGAACTGGGTATTTCTAACTGGATTGGCTTCGGAATCTGGCTTGTGGTCGGCTTGGTAGTATATTTTTTATACGGCTACAAAAACAGCAAGTTGAACGTGAAAGAAAATTAGGCCATACAAAGAAGGCTCCGGGGAGGAGCCTTTATTGTTGGTCGTCCGACCAAACAATTATAGGGATAATTAGGAGGGCAACTCAATCATGCTCAATATTTTTCAAAACAATTAACGACGAGCATTTGTAATTCAAAAACAAATTACCGATCTAATATATAGATATATTCTTATATTTTATAATAAAACGTAAAAATTTTTCATTATTCACTATTTTTGATGACAAATTAATTTATATCCAATGCGGCATACTGCGCCAATTGCCTTGTTTGTATACAATCGCCTGCAGCATACACAGCAGGTAGTCACGGCATTAAAAGAAAACCACTTGTCGCAGGATAGCGAGCTATATATCTTCGCAGATGCAGCAAGGCATGCCGAAGCCGCTTCTGAAGTTGCAATTGTCAGAAAGTACCTGAATTCCATTGCCGGTTTTAAAGCGGTTCATATCTGCCTTCGTGAAACCAACCTAGGTGTAGATGAGAACATCATGCAAGGCGTAACCGAAGTGATCAGTAAACATGGCAAGGCCATTGTTATTGAAGATGACCTGGTTACTTCGCCCTGGTTTTTGAAGTACATGAATGACGCACTCGACTTTTATGAATGCAAAGACGATGTGGCATCCATACATGGCTACCTGTTGCCCATTCAGCAAAAAATGGAATCCGCTTTTTTCCTCAAAGGGGCCGACTGCTGGGGATGGGCCACATGGAAAAGGGCTTGGGATCTGTTTGAAAGGGATGGATCGAGCTTATTGGAGCAACTCGAAAAGCGGGGTCTTCAAAAGGAATTCGATTTTAATAACACTTACCCCTACTTCAACGCCTTAAAACAGCAGGCCATAGGGAATACAAAAGAGTGGGACATCAGGTGGCACGCCAGTATGTTCCTTGCAGGAAAACTGACACTCTACCCTGCTCAGTCCCTGGTAAAAAATATCGGTCATGATGCCAGTGGTGTACATTGTGGCACCAGTACTGTCTTTGATGTAGAACTGTCCCAATCCCCAATTGCTGTCGAAGTTCCCATTGTACACAATGAGGCAGCGTTCCAGGCCTTTTCGCTTTTCCTGAAATACCTGTCTTCTATAACTTTTCCGCAAAAAAGCTGGCTCTCCAGGTCTTTCCGGAATGTTAGAGATTTAGGGGCAAAACTTCTGGCCCGTTAAGCCCCTTTTGTATTCAAATTTAGCGAATCTTTATACTCAGCCCTTTAATGGTTTGCCAGCCCTCTTTATCGGTTAACCTGATCATAAAATGATAATCACCAGGATCAACATCTGCTGGTACCGTTATTTCCGCATTGGTCTGATAGGTTTTTAGTCCGGTAGGAATTGGAAAACTTTGAATGAGCAAAAATGGCTTTACAGGCTTTTTTACAGGATCTAAACCACAGTTATTAACCTCGGTACTGTGCGTGTGCTGATCGAAATTGTGATGAATATCCACACTTAGGGCGCCCAGCTGCACATTGTCATTAAGATATGCTTTAAATATGTATTTTTCCCCGCGCTGCAATATGCTGCATTGCTTAGGAAATGCATCTCCAACCGATAAATCTATCGTTGGGTATGCGGTATCAACAGTAGCTTCATCCTTGCTGCAGCCAAAAAGTAAAGCTGCACTGCTTAAAGCTAAAAATATCGTTTTATAATGTTTCATCGTCTAAGTTTTAGTAATTAATGGTTATCGGAATGGTTTTGTAGACATTTACGTTATAGGTGGTATTTTTATACAATACCACCCAGTTGTAGTTACCTGTTTCCCATGCGTTAATGCCACTTATAAAGTTTGCAGCGGGTTCATTATTGTCTTTGTCGGTCCCAATGACAATATCCTGGCCTCCCCATACATCATTTATCTTTTTTAATGATGATATTTTTGATGCCGCAGGCAGATTTTTATGCTCCACCTTAGTAATGACAATGGCTTTGCTCAAATCCAGATGGTCAACTGTCTCCGGAAAATGATTGGCTGTTCTTTTGATCAGTACAGAATAAAGGACCCCATCTCCTTTGGTTTCACGAACCTGTACATTTGCCTTTAATTCATCTCCTCTTTTAAAGGTCAGCTCTTCAACCCATGTTCCCATGTAATAAATCATAGTTCCATTACGTGAAATGATATCGCGCCCAATTTTAGGGTCTACAGGTAGGTTTGCCGGATCAATAATGTCCAGATCCTCTTTAATTTCAAGTTTCGTACCGTTTTCGTCCAGAACAATAAAGTAGAAATCATATTTGCCTTCGGGAGCTTCTAAAGGAATGGTAAAATGCTTGTGCACATTCGTATTTTTTATGCCGCTGTATTCTGCCCAGTTCAGTTCAAATTTCCAGACAGTGCTATACTGTACTCCGCTTTTCTGCAATATCTTTACCTGAACATCTTTTATCCTGCCAGCAGCTGTCACATCTGCATTAAAATGAAAATCCCTTCCTCTAAGTGCCTGCTTGTTACCTGAGCCAATCTCTATGTTTGTAGCGGCAGGCATGGCTTTTACCGGTTCAACTGGTTTATCTTTCTTACAGGATGTAAATGTGCCGGCAAATAATAAAAATGCCAGTATAGTTTTAAATGTTTTCATATTCATTTGTTTTTTAAATATCAATTGATAATGCTGCGTAATTAAATTTTAGATCTTATGGATTTGCCTTCAGACTGAATGGAATTTTCAGGGAAAGGACGATGTTTTGACCGGCTTCGGGAAGTTCAATCAGCCTGTAAAAACTGGTATGGTTCAGGTATTTCACATTCAGCAGGTTCTGGGCTTGTAAGCTGACCTGCAAGGACCGCCCGTAAAGGCGTATTTTTGTTCCTGCCTGCACATTGACAACCTGATAACCAGGCGTTTTCTTTTCAGGCGGCACAATATTATTTTGTCCTGCAGTTAACCGATAGTCTACCGATAAATAGGTGTCTTTAAATCCTTCTTTAAGAAAGGGCGTATAGGTAAGGTTAATGAGTACCGATGCCGGGGGCGAAAATGGCAGTGTGTACCCTCTCTTATCACCAGAAAGTTGTCTGGCATACAAGTATTCACCAAGCAATTCTGCACTTAAACTATTCAATAAAGCATACTTTAACCCCACTTCTGTACCATAGCGCATCACCTTGCTTTGTGCATACTGAAATATCTGGTTGCCGGCCCCATAATAGTAATCATGGTTAGCGGTAGGGTTCAGGTAGATATAGTTAGGAAAATAGTTATAAAAGGGGCTGATTTGTACGGACCATTTGGCTTGCTTCCAACCAAATGTGACATCGGCCTGGTAGGATTGCTCGGCCGACAGAGAAGGATCGCCACGTTCGTAGCTAAAATAATGGTAATTTATCCCATTTGCGCTTAGTTCTTTAGCTATTGGCATCCTGAAGCTCTTACCGGCATTCGCTTTCAGGACAAACTTTTCAGTATTGTAATTAAGGCCCAGCGACCACACAAAGCTATTAAAGCTCCGGTTCATGTTATGGGCACGTACCAGGTTTTGTGCTATTGCTCCACTGCCATTTGGAATGTCAGAGCTAAACCAATCCGTATATTTAAACATGCGTAACCTGCCGTAATCGTACCTCGCTGCTCCATGCAAAAACACCTTCTTACCTAGCTTCCACTTATCATAAACAAACACACCTGCCGTAGTTTGTTTAAAGGAAGGAACAAGGAAAGTCCAGCCATCAATACCATTGTCCTGATGCTCACTGTTTAGCCCTGCCGTGATGAAATGTTTGCCGATGGAAATGTGATCGCGAAGGTTCGCGGTATATACTCGTTTGTCAAACTCCCTTTCCAGGTTCGGGGGGATAACCATATTTTCCGGATAAACAGGTGGCATATATCCATGGTTCACATACTGGTTAAATTCCTGCCGGAAGTTTCGCTGATAACCGAGTTCCATTTCCAGTTTGTGATTGGACAAGGTATACGCACTACGGTTAACCAGTTTTAAATGATTTACTTTCTGACTGGGCATAAGTATGTCCCTGCCTGATGCATCGTGCAGTTCCACATCAACCTTACGGGGCTCCAGCCCATGTGCATTGGCAAAAAATCCGCTCTTGTTAAAAGTATTGCTCAAGTAAAAAACAGAGCGGAATTTATTGCCGGCATAACCGGCATCCAGGTGGATATTGTTTTCTCTGCCGGCAGTATTTCTCAAATGGTAACGATACAGCTTTACCGCATAGTCGTACACATAAACCCGATCAACAGGAACCTTATAATCTCCATAATTCTGGTAGGTAAAACGTGAGCTGGCAAACCAGTTTGAAGTGCGTCTGTACAAATTTACTGAACTGCCATAAAGCTTGTTATTTGTTTTACCGATCAGATCTACCGAGCCGCCCAGGGAATTTGGAGCGGGTATCTGCGCTGGTTTTACTTCAATGGCACCGCCAATGGCGTCTGATCCATAAATAAAAGAAGCTGCCCCTTTGATCAATTCAACTTCTTCCGCAGCAAACTGATCAATTTCCAGTCCATGATCTGCCCCCCACTGCTGTCCTTCATGTTTTATACCTTTATCCAGCACCACCACGCGGTTAAAGCCCATTCCCCGGATTAAGGGCTTCGACTGCCCAGAGCCTATACCGATGGTCTTGATGCCTGGTAAACGTTCCAACGTCTTCATCAGGCTGCCGCCCAGGTTACGCTGGATAAACTCAGCATTTACTACCTCAATATTGAGCGATTCCTCCTGCTTTTTTAATTGCATACGGTCATCTTTAATTTTCACTTCAAGCAGCTGCCTTACCGGAAGCCGAACAGAATCAGTTCCAGCAGGCTGAACCTGCTGCTTAATTTTTTGTGCATAGGCGGCACTAGCCAGGCAAATGACCAGCACCGTGTATAAAATAAGTTTCATTCCCAGAAAATTTAGAAAATAGCATGGTATCCGCACTGCAGACAGTGCCCTTACAAAACGATGAGTTTAAAAGGAAGCCTGTGGGGTGGCCCTTTGTTTGTAAAACCCTGCAGGATAAATTTGTAAGTACCTGCATGCAGATACCCTAATACCCTGAGGGGTAATGGTAAAAGCAATGCCTGGAGGAAGGTGGTATCCGGGCAAAGTTCCTTTCCTTTTTTATGGATAAGGTAGTCGCAGATCTTGCATTTTTCAGCCTGAAAGCAATGCTGTTCTTCTTTTTGCTTTGTTCCGGAATGTTCACATTTTACCTGTTCAGGGTGCAAATGGAAACCCTGAACCAAAACAATCGAAAGCAGCAGGCATACCAAAAAAACAGCGCCTGTCTTGTTTAGTTTATCTACAACTTTGTTTCCTTGCCTCTTCACAGATGCATCAAAGTTGCATTAATTATTTTAAACTTTTCAGCTTTCTGTTATTTTTTTTAGAAATTAAATTAAACAGGCAATCTGTTCAGCTCAATGTCGTCAGGGGTAACAAATATCAGGGGCACCTTTTCGACATCCACATAGCTCGAATCCAGTCCGAAACTTCGTTCTTCTGAAAGGCTTAAACGTTTAAGGATAAAATAGTAATCCATAATGGTTCGCTCATAAAGACTCAGGTTAGAGAATTTAGACAAATGTTTTTCCAAAAGGACAAATCTAAAGTCACCGGCAATTTTATGCTTGTTCAGCGAGGTATACTGACTGGTAATGTCTACTTCTCCATTCTTTACCAGTTCCTCAATCACTTTTCTGTACAATAGATTTACCCTTTGCTCTACCCTGAAGCCCAATTTGAAATCGATACGGATCAGCTTACCTGGAATCAGGAACTCGACCTTATAGTCCCTTGTAAATGGTTCATCCACCACATCAACGTGTACCAGCCAGTAAATATCGGCTCGTTTAGGTTCTTTCTGTATAATAGAGTAAATGATCTTCGACTCTATTTCTGTTTTGAAATTGGCACTGGTCAGATATACCAATTGAGAAGAGTATTTTGGCACAGAAGTATCTTCACTCAATTCGTTAATGATCTGATAATAATCTTCTATTTCAACATATTTAACAAACCTGTTTTTGATCTTCCGGGCTACATACCAGCTCCACATTACCGTAAACAAAGCCGAGCCGATCAGAACCGTAACCCATCCCCCATGCAGAAATTTAGCCATGTTACCTACCAGGAATGTCATCTCCAAAGCCACATAAATAGCCAAAAATATTCCAATAACGTAAACTGGTACCTTTTTGCGCTTCATGTAAGCCGCAATCAGAATAGTGGTTGAAAGGAAGGTAAGGTTGATTGCCAAACCGTAAGCTCCCTCCATTGCACCCGAATTTTTAAAGATCAGGACAATAACGATACAACCAGCCCAAAGGATCCAGTTGATAGATGGAACGTAAATCTGCCCTTTTTGGTTACTTGGATAATTGATCCTTACTTTTGGCCATAAATTCAATCTTACCGCCTCAGAAATAAGCGTAAAGGAACCTGTGATCATAGCCTGACTGGCAATTACAGCAGCTACAGTTGCCAGCGCAACCATAAAAAGCAGGTAAGAAGCAGGCACAATTTCAAAGAAAGGATTCAGGCTGGGATCATAATTACCGTGATGTAAAATCCAGACCCCTTGTCCAAGGTAGTTCAGGATTAGCATCGCTTTTACAAATATCCAGCTGATCCTGATATTGGACCGCCCGCAATGCCCCATGTCTGAATATAAAGCTTCGGCCCCGGTAGTACATAAAAACACACCACCAAGAATAAGCAGTGCCTTGGGGTTATTTACCAGCAATTCAAAAGCATAATGTGGGCTCAATGCCTTAAATATACTGAAGTCCTGCACCACGAACAACAAACCCAGCAGGCCCAGCGCGCCAAACCACAGGAACATAATAGGCCCAAAAAGTTTACCAACCATATTGGTGCCAAATTGCTGAATCACAAACAGCCCTGTAATAATGGCAAGAACTATAGGTATTACGCTTACAGTAGGAAATTTCAATTGTAAACCTTCAATGGCAGAAGTTACGGTAATACTGGGGGTAATGATCCCATCGGCAAGTAAAGCACAGCCCCCCACTACTGCGGGGATAACCAGCCACTTTGCATTTTTTCGTACCAGTGAATAAAGTGAAAAGATACCACCCTCACCTTTGTTATCGGCCCTCAGTGTAATGGCAACATATTTTATGGTGGTTTGCAGGGTCAATGTCCAGATGATACAAGACAAAGCCCCAAGTACAATATCAGGTGTAATTACCTGCGGGTTCGGGGCCTTTACTACTGCATTAAAAATGGCTTTAAGGGTGTAGAGGGGAGAGGTACCAATATCGCCATATACTATTCCTAAACTTACCAGTAATCCGCCGGCGGAGAGCGTGTTAAAATTTTTATGACTTGACACTATTTAATAATATAATTTGATACTATTTAACAAAACCATTGTGTGTTTGTTCTTAAAAACATTACAGATTTAATATAAATCAGAGCGCAAAAGTACAGTAAATAAATATAATTCAATCCATTAATATTCAAGAAGAATTTTGATCACTTAAAAAACCGCAAGGGGTATTAAACGGTTAAACATGTTAAATATTGTTAAATCTGAAAATAGTAAGTAAAATCATTGACTTTTTAATTTTATTATTTATATTTTTGGCTACCAAACATGAAGATACAACGAAAAGTCACACGCCTCCTTAATATTTCCTGCATCATATGCATGAGTATTTTGTGCAGTGTGAGTGTTTTCGGCCAGAAAGTAGATAGTTCGGCTACAGGTATCAGGGCAAAAAAGATCAATAAAACCCCACAGATCAAAGCTAATATCCCTACCTACAAACCAAAATATAACTTCGGATATATTCAATACAACGACATTATCTCTAACAGCAAAAGCTTAAACAGCGCAAAACAGGAAAAAGTCCTTTCAGTGTTAAAAGTATACCCTAATCCTGTTGACGACCAGATTAACCTGATCCTAAAAATGGACAGGGAATCAAACCTTTCTGTTAAGATCATGGATTTACTCGGCAATGAAGTGGTTACACTTTCTAACGAGCGCATAGCAGCTGGCGAGCAAACCAAAAGCTACACCATACCCAACCGCTTAAATGCCGGAATATATTTCCTTAAAATAATGTCCGGTTCAGAAACTGTAGTTAAACGAATTTCAGTTTTGTAGGCAACTATCATTGTTCCCCACTTAATTCTTTAGTATTTTTGAACCATTAAGCTTATGATGGCTTAATCCTTGTTAGCTATTTCAAAAATACCAATCCCGCATGAAGATAATTGCCATTGGACGCAACTACGCCGAGCACGCCAAAGAACTAAATAACCCTGTTCCCGATCAACCGGTCATATTTTTAAAGCCAGATACTGCGTTGTTAAAAGACAACAAGCCTTTTTACATCCCGGAGTTTTCCTCAGACATCCATTACGAGCTTGAACTCGTCTTAAAAATCTGCAAAGAGGGCAAGCACATCTCCGAAAAATTTGCCCATAAGTATTACGAAGAACTTGGTCTGGGTATAGATTTCACCGCAAGAGACATTCAAACTGCCCATAAAACCAAAGGACTGCCATGGGAACTGGCAAAAGCATTTGATCATTCGGCTGCCGTCAGCGATTTCATTCCTAAAACACAATTTGAAGACATCTACAAACTCCAGTTTGAATTAAAAGTCAATAACAGCATCAGGCAAAAAGGCAATACCGCGAACCTGTTGTTCTCGTTCGAAAAAATCCTTGCTTTCGTGTCTCAGTATATCACCCTTAAAAAGGGCGATCTTATATTTACCGGCACACCGGCAGGCGTTGGAAAAGTCAACCAGGGCGACAAGCTGGAAGCCTGGCTGGAAGGACAACAATTATTGGATTTTGATATAAAATAAGGCTAAATGAACAGAATATGTATACTCCTGGCATTTCTTGCCCTGCAAACAATTGGCCTTCGGGCACAGCAACTGTTCAGCAATAACAAATACCCCCTTGTAGATTTTCGGCCACCCTTAGATATTGTTCCACCCGCCCTTGCAGGATCATTTGGCGAGCTCCGCGCCAATCATTTCCATTCAGGAATGGATTACCGCACCAACCAGCGCGAAGGCTACCCCGTGTATGCCATTGCTGATGGTTATATTTCACGGCTTCGTGTACAAAATAGTGGTTTTGGATTGGCTTTGTACATCAATCATCCAAATGGTTACACCTCTGTTTATGGTCATTTGCAGCGCTTTGGCCCTAAAATAGCGCAACAGGTAAAAGCTATCCAATACCAAAAAAAATCCTATGAAATAGATGAATTCCCCAATTCCCTGCAGATTCCTGTCCGCAAAGGTGATGTCATTGCCTATAGCGGAAATTCGGGCAGCTCTGGTGGTCCGCACCTGCATTTCGAGATCAGGGACACCAAAACAGAGGCGACTATCAATCCTCAGCTGTTCGGATTGGAAATCCCCGACAACATCCCTCCGGTTATCTATTCCATGTATGTTTATCGCCTCAACAAAAAACCATTCAACGAATTTACCCCAAAACAGTATTTCCAGGTTATTGGTGCCGCTGGAACTTACCACTTAAATAAAGTAAACACCATTAACCTTGGTGGTGAAGTCGGCTTTGGCATCATCACTACGGACAAACACAATGGGGCATCAGGCACAAATGGTGTTTATTCCATAGAACTTGAACTGGATGGCCGGTTGGTTTACGTATCTGCACTCGAAAAGTTTTCTTTCGACAACAGCAGGGCTATCAATTCGCATATCGACTATCCTACCTACCTCAATACCAAAAGAAGTATACAGAAAAGCTTTGTAGACCCCGGCAATCCCCTTAAAATTTATAGCAACCTGGTAAACAATGGAAGAATAGAATTTACAGACGGAGCTAAGCATCAGCTAAAATATACCGTTACAGATGGCAAAGGTAACAAGAGTACCCTTGCATTTAACGTACAGGCCGATGCCGGCGCAACAATTAACAGCCCTGATGCTCCTGCAGGTACACTGAACTATTCCTATGCCAATCAGAATGAGTTCAACAATGATGAAATAAAGGTCATTATACCCAAAGGAACCCTATATAATGACCTGAATTTCATTTATAAAAAATTACCAAAACCGGCGGTAAATGCTTACTCGGCAGTTCACCAGATTCACAACAACCTTACGCCACTGCACGCCGGCTTTGAGCTTTGGATAAAGGCCGACAGCAGTTTAAACAAATATAAAGACAAGGCACTCATTGTCAATACCGGCCGCTCGTCGCAGGGAGGTTATTTTGAAAATGGCTATGTGAAAGCTAAGCCACGTACTTTTGGCAGCTATTTTATTGCGGTAGACACCATTCCTCCTACAATTACACCGGTAAACATAGCCGAGGGCAAAAGTATGGCTGGCGTCAGTAAAATGTCTTTTAAGATACGGGATAACCTGTCTGGAATCAAAAGTTTTAACGGCTACATTGATGGAAGATGGATTTTAATGGAATTCGATACCAAATCGGCCTCTTTATGGCATACCTTTGATGACAAAACAACACCGGGCAAACATGCCCTTGAAATAATTGTTACTGATATGAAAGACAACAATAAAAATTACAGCATAACTTTTTATAAATAACATCATGAGTGAATTAAAAGAAGGGCAAAAAGCACCGGGCTTTAAAGTAAAAGACCAGTATGGGAATACGGTATCCCTTGACCAATTTGCCGGCAAGAAGGTTGTACTTTATTTCTACCCGAAAGATGACACACCCGGATGTACCGCTGAGGCCTGCGATTTCAGGGATAACTATCAGGGATTGACCGCCAAGGGCTACGTAGTTCTGGGCGTAAGTGTAGATGATGAAAAATCGCACAAAAAGTTTGCAGATAAACATAACCTGCCTTTCACTTTACTTGCAGATACCGACAAGAAAATAGTGGAGGCCTATGGTGTTTGGGGAGAAAAAAACATGTATGGCAAGAAGTACATGGGTACCAACCGGACAACTTTTGTAATTGACGAGAACGGCACCATTGCCCATATCATTACCAAAGTAGATACCAAAAATTCTACCGCACAGGTATTGGAGTTGGCAAAATAACCGTTGTTTGTAACGGCTTTCCTATCCAGCTGATAATCTTATAAATTTCTATCCCCCCTCTATCTCAGTTTAAACAAAGTTCCTGTTCAGTTGTAACTGAACAGGAACTGAAGTTAAGTTGAAATGAAACTGAAATAAAGCTTAAGTGATACACCCAACACAATAGATACGATTAAGCTACTCAGGCATAAACGGCAAATAGAAAGCTGTATTTAATTTTTGAACGCTACTTCTTTCAGAAATCCTGCAAATTCATCAGATACAGCGTCAGGCTTGAACTTGAGCTGCGTTGGATTTCTCTCAAACAGGTGGTTGTACCAAACCAAACCTGCCAGGTAGCAGCCTGCCTCATTTGCATGGTTGGGATCAAACTGCAACTTCTTGTCTTTTTCCCAGCGGTAACCAACATTTATGGAGTTTTTCTGTGAGGGCAAAGCTGGATATACCGGATTGGCATAATTAAATGAAGTATCTTTTTTAAATCCCCATTTGCCATCGGTAGCGACCTGAAAAAAAGCGTCGCCGGATGGTATAACGGGCAAATTACCTAGGTCCTTTGCCAGATGGTGATAGGCAGCTCTTGATTTTTGCCACATTTCCTTATTGTCTTTTGCCCGCTTCTCTCCATCTATCATCCCCCAGTTTACCGCATCTGCGCGGTAGGCCCATGTCTGATGGACATATATTCTGGCGTCGGGCTGGTAACTTTTAACCAGATCGTAGATATTTTTAGCGAAAGGCTGATAGCTTGCTTCATCGCCAGATAATAAAGAATATTGCTGCATGGTAACAATATCCCATTTTTGCGATGACAACAGCTGCCGCAAGGATTTACCTTTGTAAGCTTTGCCCCTGTTGGTGTCCAGGTTATTGACCAAAACGGAATCCCAATGGCGCTTTAAAGAGCACCCCCCCATTTCTGCTCTACCTAAAACAAGATGAATATGAGCCTCTTCTGCCATTTGAGGCAAATAGCGTGAGGCATTCTGTGAGAAACTATTGCCGATCATCAATACCCTCAAAGTCTTGCCAGCCTGCTGAGCATTAAGCTGCGAGCACATCACAAGAACAAATACGGCCACCAAATTTATTCTAATTAACATTTTCATTTTTGTCATTATAATTTTATACTGTTATACAGGCTAATATTACTCAATAAGATTGAAAAAACCTAGTTAGGGATAAGGCGTTAAGCCAGGGTTTCCTTTTTTGCTACCAACGTTTGTATCTTTTCGTACAATTCATTGGCATGAAAAGGCTTGGACATATAGTCGTTCATGCCAATAGCCAGGCATTTCTCCCTTTCACCTTTTATGGTGTGGGCAGTCATGGCAAGTATCGGAACTTCTTTTTTACCACGCTTCATATTCCGGATGTGAATGGTGGTTTCGTAACCATCCATTTCAGGCATCTGGAGATCCATCAGGATAATATCAAAATCTTCATTTTTGTATTTATGCAGTGCTATCTTGCCATTTTCTGCAACTGTAGTCTGGTATCCACGCTTCTGCAGCAGTTTAAGAACCAGCAGCTGATTAATGGCATTGTCTTCTACGATCAGTACGCTCACACCCTTTCCCGTCTCCGATTCTGAAACAATGCACAATTCATTATGAGCAGACCGCTCCCAATCTTTACCGGCATGATCTTTAAGGAACGATAGCCTGAAACAAAACTCAGAACCTTCATTAGGCGCGCTTACCAGCTGTATGGTTCCCTCTTGTAAGGCAATCAGATGTTTTACGATACTTAATCCAATTCCCGTCCCTCCAAATTTCCGTTTCATGTGATTGGTCCCCTGTTCAAAAGGGTTAAAGATCTTTTCATGCTTGTCTGCCGGTATACCAATACCTGTGTCTTTCACCTTAAATTCGATCACAATATGGTCATCATGATTGGATACGGCTTTTGCCGAGATAGATACTCCGCCACTTTCAGTAAATTTAATGGCGTTGGAGGTAAGGCTCAGCAAAATTTGAGTGAGCCTAACGGAATCGCCGTAAATGGAATCCGGTATATTAGGATGTATGGTATAGCTCAATCCGATTTGCTTTAGCCTGGCATTGGACTCCATGAGCATGCAGATGGACTGGATGGTATCTCTTAAATTAAAAGGAAGACAGACAAAACTGATCTCCCCGGTTTCTATATTCGCAAAATCAAGAATATCATTTAAAGTAACCAGCAGATGATCGCCTGATTTGATAATCATTTTAATTGATTCGAGTTGTTCCTTATTGGTTAAGGACTCCTGAAGATGCCTTGCAAAGCCAAGCACAGCATTCATTGGCGTACGGATTTCGTGGCTCATGTTAACCAGGAAATGCTGCTTTACCTTTTCGTAATGTGCTGCCCGCTCCTGTTCTTGTTTAAGGCTTAAACTGATGCGCTCTATTTCAGCAGTCTGCTGTTCCTGGACATTGACCAGTTCATTAAATGTCCACATCAGAATGGCCAGTTCATGGGTCGAACGGGTATCCATCCTTGTTTTGAGCAATCCAGCTTTAACCTGCCCTGCGCCGGTAACGATCTCCGAAATGGTACTTTTAATGCTCTTCCTTATAGATAGCGCAAGAACCAGACATAACATGCCCGTTACCAATGAAAAAAGGACAACGAGCAAAGATGGAATCTGGAAATAGAGTGTACAGATTTGCAATGCGACCAACAAAATTACAAAACCAATTGTGACATGTAACTTCCTTGATATGGACACATCATTCAACCTCCCTGATAAACCGGAAATGAACATAGACAAGCTCGTTAATAAAAATGTTAAAACTCCCTGTATTTTACACGATAGGTAAAAGTAACCTTTTACAGCAAAATACATGGTTTCACAAGCTGTTCATTTTGTTCAAGTGCAAAACAGCCCATAAAAGCAAAACCGGTACAATTCATGAAAATTATACCGGTCTGAAATAATTTAAGATATTTTTAGTGACTTTTGCCCACTTTGTGCCCCGCTGAAGCAAAGTAAACAATATACAGGTAGGCTGGTAACATGGCATACAAGAAAGCATGTTGGAAGTCGATGTGTAATTTATCTTTCATAAACCCATACACCAACGGCCATATTGCCCCCCCGGCAATACCCATGATCATAATTGCAGAACCTGTTTTGGTAAATTTACCCAAACCTTTAATGCCCAGTGGAAAAATAGCAGGCCACATTAAAGAGTTCGCCAGACCTAACAAAGCAACAAACCAGAAAGAAATTACGCCAGATGTAAACACAGAAAGCGCAGTAAACACAATACCCACCGAAGTACAGATTCTGAGCGCAGCTTGCTGACTGATAAATCTTGGGATAGTGATGATACCGATTAAATAACCTACAAGCATAAAGCCTAAAGTAAATGCGGTAGCGTTATCTCTGAATACATGCGGAACTGTTCCCAGTTCGCGGGCATAAGTTCCAATGATATCTCCAGCCATTACTTCAACTGCCACACAAAAGAAAATCGCAAGGGCACCTAAAAACAAATGCGGATAGCTGAAAATTGTTTTTTTAACATTAGCCGCTGAGTTTTCTGAAACTTCTTCTTCTTCCATATTTACTTCCGGAAGTTTAACAAACTTAAGCACTATTGCAAATAAGGCCAGCACAACTGCCAATGCAATGTATGGTGCATGAAGTTGTCTTAACAATTCATCTAAAATGGTTTGCTTCTCAGCTTCAGACGCTGCCTGCGCCAATCGCGCCTCGGCTGCATTTGCTCCTTTCAAAAGTAATGTACTCAATACAATTGGCGCCACCATACCGGCTGTTTTGTTACAGAACCCGGCAATTGATATGCGTTGTGCTGCACTGTCAATTGGCCCGATGATGCTTAAATAAGGATTTACTGCAGTCTGCAAAAGAGCCATACCCGAGCCCTGTACAAAAATTGCTGTTAAGAAAAGTCCATAACTGCTTTTTTCTGCAGCAGGGATGAACAACAAAGACCCTATGGCCAAAATCACCAAACTCCACACCAGACCATTGTGGAACCCTATTTTTTTAAGGATCCATGAACTTGGTATCGCCAGGAAAAAATAAGCAATATAAGAGGCGAAGGTTACTAAATATGCCTGTAGATCGGTTTCCAGATCGAATGCTTTTTTAGCAAATGGAATAAGGGAGCCGTTAGCCCAGGTTACAAAGCCTAGGATAAAAAACAGTGCACAACATATCACCATTGGGAATATCGCCGTTCTGCTTTGGGGTTGAGTTGAATTCATGGTTCGGGTTTAGTTTTAATTTTGTGTATTTTACTTTTTTAAGTATTTTAAAAACTTCTGGCTCTAAAAATATAAAATTTCATGGAATAACCGGCTTAATTAACTTTTTTTACGCAAACGTTTGAGTAAAAAAGGTGAATTAAAAACAATCAGCAATTTTTTCATGGAGCCAGCGAAGTTTAGGCCTAAATCACTTAGCCCCAAAGTATTTTTAATTACCTTTGCTGTATTAATCAACAACCCCAATTAATGAAACATACAATTAGTGAATTAGAAGATATCGCCGCTCAGGTAAGACGGGATATTGTGAGAATGGTACATGCCTGCCAGTCTGGTCACCCGGGCGGATCTTTGGGCTGTGCAGATTTTATGACTGCATTGTATTTTGAAATCATGAACCACTCTACTGATTTTAAAATGGATGGAAAAGGCGAAGATTTATTTTTCCTTTCGAACGGACACATCTCACCGGTTTTTTATAGCGTTTTGGCCAGGTCTGGTTATTTCGACATAGCCGAGCTTGCTACCTTCAGAAAACTGAATTCAAGGCTGCAAGGGCACCCTACTACACACGAGGGCCTGCCTGGTATAAGGGTTGCTTCTGGTTCATTGGGCCAAGGCTTGTCGGTAGCCATTGGCGCTGCACAAGCAAAAAAATTAAATAAAGATCATGCTCATGTATTTGTATTACTTGGAGATGGTGAATTACAGGAAGGCCAGAACTGGGAAGCCATTATGTATGCGCCTTTCAATAAAGTGGATAACCTCATTGCATCTGTTGATTATAACGGACAACAGATAGACGGGCCAACTGAAAAAGTATTGTCGCTAGAAAACCTTCAGGCTAAATTTGAAGCTTTTGGCTGGCATGTGATCAACTCCGACGGTAACGATATGGATGCTATTGTTAAGGCCCTGCATTATGCAAAATCGCTTTCCGGCAAAGGCAAACCCGTTCTGAATTTGATGAGCACGCAAATGGGCTATGGGGTTGATTTCATGATGGGATCGCACAAATGGCATGGTGTAGCCCCAAATGATGAGCAGCTTGCCGCAGCTTTAGCCCAATTGAGTAGCACCCTTAAAGATTACTAAGCATGAAAAAGTATACATACACAGAAAAAAAAGATACACGTTCTGGCTTTGGGGCCGGATTGCTTGAAGCAGGAAAAAGAAACCCCGAGGTGGTAGCGCTTTGTGCCGATCTGGTGGGCTCCTTAAAAATGGATGCCTTTATCAAGGAATTTCCTGAACGTTTTTTCCAGATCGGGATTGCAGAAGCCAATATGATAGGTATAGCAGCTGGTTTGACCATTGGAGGGAAAATCCCTTTTACCGGAACTTTTGCCAATTTTTCCACAGGAAGGGTTTACGACCAGATCCGTCAGTCTGTTGCTTATTCAGACAAAAATGTTAAAATCTGTGCTTCTCACGCGGGTTTAACCCTGGGTGAAGATGGAGCTACACACCAGATCCTGGAAGACATAGGCCTAATGAAAATGTTGCCTGGCATGACGGTAATCAATACCTGCGATTATAACCAGACCAAAGCCGCAACAATAGCGATTGCAGAACACCATGGACCTGTTTACCTACGTTTTGGACGTCCTGTAATCCCTGTCTTTACCGATCCTGACCAAAAATTTGAGATAGGTAAAGCTTGGATGGTAAACGAAGGTAAAGATGTAACCATTATCGCTACCGGACATATGGTATGGAAAGCTATTGAGGCAGGTGAACAGCTTGCCGAACTGGGTATTGATGCTGAAATCATCAACATCCACACCATTAAGCCACTGGATGAAGAGGCAGTACTGAAATCTGTTAAAAAAACCGGCTGTGTAGTTACCTGCGAAGAGCACAATAAATATGGCGGACTGGGAGAAAGTGTGGCACGCCTGCTTTCAACCGAATTCCCGGCTCCACAGGAATTTGTTGCGGTAAATGACAGCTTTGGTGAGAGCGGCACACCTGATCAGCTGATGACAAAATACGGCTTAGACACTGTAAATATTGTAGAGGCAGTTCAAAAAGTAATCAAAAGAGCTAAGCAGTAAAAAGCAGGTTATAACCCATGAAGCAGGTTGAAGATTCAGAGATATTGGAGAAATTCTCAGCGGCAAAAACCCGCGATGAAGGCTTTAACCTGCTTCTTGCCAAATACCAGCAAAAAATATACTGGCACGTCAGGCGACTTGTAATTGATCACGACGATGCTGACGACCTGGTTCAGGATACCTTTGTTAAGGTTTGGAAAAACCTCGATAAATTTCGCAGTGATGCCCAGCTTTACACCTGGATTTACCGTATTGCTACCAATGAATGTATTACTTTTCTGAATAAGAAGAAGCAGAGAAACAACACACCACTCGAGGAAGTATCTGCCGAATTGTCGGAGACACTTATAGCTTCTTCTCATTTTAATGGCGACAAGGTGCAGCTTAAACTTCAGCAAGCCATACTTACCCTGCCTGAAAAACAGCGTCTCATATTTAACATGAAGTATTATGACGACCTGAAATACGAGGAAATCTCGGAAATTACAGGCACCAGTGTTGGGGCACTAAAGGCATCATTTCATATAGCGGTAAAAAAAATTGAAGCTTTTATGCTAAATGAAAACATTAACTTTTAAACCTTTTGGCTTATAATGTATCAATATACTTGTGATGGAAGATAATTTAGAAAATAATGGGTTCAGTGTTCCGGAAAATTACTTCAATACGCTTAATGACGCTATTGATGCCAGGATCCGGGCTGAAAAAATAAGGATGCTGGCAGCAACTGAGGGTTACACCGTTCCTGAAGGCTATTTTGAAAAACTACAGCTTCAAATTCTGGATAAAACAGTAAAGGAGAAAAAACCGCAGGCTAAAGTGCTACGTCTATGGCGTTCAAGTCTTTTGAAATATGCTTCAGCGGCCTGTTTCCTCATAGTTAGCGCTGCAGGTCTTTACTTTTATCAGGACCAGCAAAGCAGCAAAAACATTGCTCACAATGATCTGGCCACAGAACTGCTGCTCTATGATATAGATGAACAGGTGATTATTGACCACATTGAAGACCATGGCCTGAAGGCCAGGGACCCAAAACATTCAAATGTGGAACTGGAAAACTATATACTTAATAATTATTCTCAGAATGACATTGCATCGGCATTTTAAATATACACTCATGAAACAACTTTTGGTTACGCTTTTGTTTATGTTTCCTGCGCTGGTTATGGCACAAAAGTATACCGAGCGGATGAATGATGAGATTGAAGCCTATAAAATTGGCTTTTTGACCCAGAAACTTGACCTCTCAGCGGATGAAGCGAAAATCTTCTGGCCGATATACAACAACTGGCAAAAGGAACAGACTGCGTTGCGCAAAGAGCGCATGCAGAAAATGATCAATTACAGAAAGATTGCTGAAATAGAAGAATTGTCGGATACCGAGATACAGAATTTAATTGAAAATAGCTTCAGTATCAAACAAAGAGAGCTTAACCTGGAACGTAAATATTATTATAGGCTCAAATCCAGTTTGCCAATTAAAATAGTAGGCAAATTTTACCGTGCGCAGGAGGCCTTTAAAAAAGAGATCCTGGTCAAGTACAGATTTAACAACGCCAGACCGCAGCCAAATTAATTTTGTATTTTTGGGCATGCTTACACAACGCCAGTTATTTCTGCAACACAACGCCCAGACAACCTTAGAACCTCTTCTTTTAGAATTTAACAAAGCCCAGGGCATGTATTTGTATGATGCCAAGGGTAAAAAATACATGGACCTGATTGCAGGTATTGGGGTAAGCAATGTGGGTCATTGCCACCCGTCAGTTGTACACGCGGTACAGGAACAGGCAGCCAGCTATATGCACATTATGGTATATGGAGAATTTGTGCAAAGCCCCCAGGTAAACTTTGCTAAAGCACTTTCAGATATTTTGCCCGAAAACTTAAACTGTACCTATTTTGTAAACTCCGGTGCCGAAGCGGTTGAAGGGGCAATGAAACTCGCGAAGCGTTATACTGGTCGTTCTGAAATCATTTCCTGCCATCATTCTTATCACGGCAGTACCCAGGGTGCACTTAGCCTGATGGGAAATGAAGAATTTAAACAAGCCTACAGACCCCTGCTGCCAGGTGTTAAGTTCATCGGTTACGATAGTCCCGAAGATCTTGATTTAATAACCAAACATACTGCTGCTGTGTTTGTGGAAACCATACAGGGAGAAGCAGGCGTAAGAGTAGCGAGTCAAGCCTGGTTCAAAGCTTTAAGAGAGAAATGTACGGAAACAGGAACCTTACTGGTACTCGACGAAATACAATGCGGTTTTGGGCGTACCGGAAAAATGTTTGGTTTTGAGCATTTTGATATAGTTCCTGATATATTGCTGCTCGCAAAGGGAATTGGGGGCGGAATGCCTATAGGTGCCTTCATTAGCGCTAAAGAAATTATGCTTTCGCTGGCTACAAACCCAATATTAGGGCATATTACTACATTTGGTGGGCACCCGGTTAGCTGTGCAGCCGGATTGGCCACATTGCAGGCCATTTTAAACGAGGATATAGTTTCCGGAGTTACTGCCAAAGGTGAATTGTTCAAGAAATTATTGGTACACCCGGCAATCAAAGCTGTTCGGGGAAAGGGCCTAATGATGGCGATAGCATTTGAGAGCTTTGAGCAAAACAAAAAAATAATTGATGCCTGTATTGCAGATGGGCTGATCAGCGATTGGTTTTTACATTGCAGTAATGCCATGCGTATAGCACCGCCGCTGATCATTACCGAGAAAGAAATTGAGTGGGCCTGCAACATCATTCTGAAAAATGCAGATAAAATAACTGTTTAATTCATCTTCTGCCGCTTGATCAGGTAGGCCTGCAATATAGGATGAAAACCCTCAGCAATATCTGCATCGATCATATCAATTTTATATTGTGTACATTTTAGTGCTATCGCCTGCCGGTATACCTGCATTCTTGAAAGGTAAGCATCTTTCACTTTCGAGGTATGTGTTTTTAAGACTGCACCTGTTTCCATGTCTACAAACTGATAAGGACGGTTTTCAAACCTGAAATCTACTTCCCGGGCTTTGTCAGTTACGTTAAAGAGGATGACTTCGTGCTTATTGAATTTGAGATGCTGAAGGGCAGCAAATAACCCATCAATGCGCTGCTCCTCATGCACAGTACTCAACATATCGCTAAAAACAACAACCATCGATCGCTTATGAATGAGCTCGGCTACCTGGTGCAGGGCCTGTTCCAGATTGGTTCTGATGTTCATTTGTTCGGCCTTCAGAATTTGTTCAAGTCTTGAAAACAAATATTTCTGATGTGCAGTAGTTGATTTGGCGGGTGTATTTAACAAAAGATGATCTGTAAAAAGACTCAGGCCAAATGCATCTCGTTGCCTTTTTAACAAAAAAATAAGCGAAGCCACCGCCTGTACAGCAAAGTTAAGTTTATTGTATTCCTTCAGTGGAAAATACATCGACGAGGATATGTCTACAACAAACTGGCAACGCAAATTAGTTTCTTCTTCGTAACGCTTACTAAAGAGTTTGTCTGTTTTTGCGTACAACTTCCAGTCTATATTCTTAACATTATCGCCAGTATTGTAGAGCCTGTGCTCAGCAAACTCAACAGAAAAACCATGAAAAGGGCTTTTATGCAATCCGGTAATGAACCCTTCGACTACCTGCCGGGCAAGTAGTTCAAGGTTGCCGTTAAAATGTAAGCTTTGTTCATCAAGGGGCGACTGCATAGTGTAAATATAAAAAAAGCGTCCATTAATCATGAACGCTTTTTATTCGTATTTACGATATTTTCTTACAATTGCTTGTCTAATTTCTGTGACAGTACAGATTTAGGAACTGCGCCCACTTGTTTATCTACAACTTCACCATTTTTAAAGTACAATAAAGCCGGGATGTTACGGATACCAAACTGAGTAGAAATTTGAGGGTTGTTATCAACATTAACTTTTCCTACAAGCGCCTTTCCTTCGTATTCTTTTGAGATTTCGTCTACTACCGGACCTACCATACGACATGGACCGCACCATTCTGCCCAAAAGTCAACCAAAACGGGTTTATCTGATTTTAATACAACTTCCTCGAAGTTAGCATCTGTGATTTCTAAAGCCATAATTATATTTTTTAAATGTTATTTCTCTTAATTAGCTTGCCCGAGTAAGATCTGGTTTATTTTATAAAACTCTTGCAGACTACAAATATATTATCAATTGTAATGCCATCAAGTCGGCTAGTGCCATTATGACATTAGTTCAACTTAGTCATTACATTTAATGCATTTAACTGCGCCAGGAAATCATTCGTAGGATTGATCCTGAGAGATTTTGAAGGCAGCTTAACCATTACATTCTGTTCCCTGTCGTATACATCAAAAAGCAATTGACAGTTTTGTTGTTCCGTACTCGCTTTATTGTTTTCCAGAATGGCTAATACCTTGTTCATAAAATCGTCGTTAACCTGCTCTATTGGCACTTGTATGGTTACGCTTTTTGCCAGTTTATCTCTTAATTCCGACAGCAGGTTGATGGAGGTGATCTTAAACTCCCAATCCCCTTCTTTTCTGAACCGCTCTCCAACCCGTCCTCTGATCTGGAGAAAATAGCCGTCAGTAAGAAATTGCTTAAATTTGATGAAATCATCACCAAATAAAGCCAGCTCACTGGTATCTTCGTAATCTTCAAAAACCATGGTACCGAAAGGCTTACCTGTTTTTGTCATTCGCTGGGCAGCAACCACTACAAGTCCGCCGATAACAAGTTCCCTATTTTTAATACTTTCAAATTCGGCCAGAACCTCTTCATTGGTATCGCCAGTCCTAACCTTATTCACAAGGGCAAGATGTTTTACCTTATGCTGGCAGAATTCTTTTAATTCCAATCTATAATTGTCGAGCGGGTGTCCGGATAGGAAAATCCCTATGGCATCCTTCTCATATTTCAATCTGTCAATCAGACTCCATTCCGGAGCCACGGGAAGTGCAGGTTCCAGAATCAGGTCCGCCACCGATCCGCCAAAAAGCGAGGACTGTGAAGAAGATTCATTGTTCTGAAAGTCGTTGGCATATTTGATCACTTTTTCTATGCCGTTCATCTTGTCATTAACCCCTACAAAAAAATATTGTGCACGATGATTGCCAAAAGCATCAAAAGCCCCGCTATATACAAAACTCTCATAGGCCTTTTTATTTACTGTCCTGGTATTGGATCTCCTGGCAAAATCGTAAAGATCTTTGTAAACGCCGTTCTCGTTCCGCTCATCTATGATACTTTCTACAGCCTTATCTCCCACCCCTTTGATACCTGATAAACCAAACCTGACTTCGCCCTGAACATTTACTGAAAATTTAATACCAGACTCATTTACATCAGGGCCCAATACCTGAACACCCATTTGCTTGCACTCTTCCATAAAAAAGGCTACCTGTTTGATATCGTTCATATTGTTAGACAATACTGCGGCCATATATTCTGCCGGATAATGGGCTTTCAAATAGGCTGTCTGATAGGCGATCCATGCATAACAGGTAGAGTGTGATTTGTTGAAAGCATAAGAAGCAAAAGCCTCCCAGTCTTTCCATATTTTCTCCAGCACTGTTGCATCGTGACCTTTCGCTGCCGCCTGTTTCACAAATTTAGGCTTCATCTTATCCAGCACGTCCTTTTGTTTTTTACCCATTGCCTTACGCAACACGTCGGCCTCGCCCTTGGTAAACCCAGCAAGCTTCTGCGACAGGAGCATCACCTGCTCCTGGTAAACGGTAATTCCGTAGGTCTCTTTTAAATACTCCTCACAGGCATCCAGATCGTACTTGATCTCTTCCTCACCATTTTTCCTGCGAACAAAACTTGGGATGTACTCCAGCGGTCCCGGACGGTATAAGGCGTTCATGGCAATCAAATCCCCAAATACAGTTGGCTTCAACTCTTTCATGTATTTTTGCATACCCGTACTCTCGTACTGGAAAATACCGATGGTTTCACCTCTCTGGAAAAGCTCATAAGTCTTTTCATCATCAATAGGGAAATTGTCCGGGTCAAGCACAATTCCATGCCTGGATTTCACCAGCTTAACTGTGTCCTTAATTAGGGTTAATGTTTTAAGCCCTAAAAAGTCCATTTTCAACAACCCGGCACTTTCTACCACCGAGTTGTCAAATTGCGTAACGTAGAGATCAGAATCTTTTGCTGTAGCTACCGGAACAAAATTGGTAATGTCGCTTGGCGTAATGATTACCCCACAGGCGTGAATCCCGGTATTCCTCAGAGACCCTTCCAGAACCTGCGCCTGCTCAATCGTTTTAGCTCCCAGATCTTTAGCTACAGCCAGATTTTTGAGTTCTACTACCTTTTCATATTCATCGGCACGAAGCGCCTCTTTAAGGCTTTTCTCATCAAGGTTAAAGATCTTGGCCAACTTCATGTTTGGAATGAGCTTAGCGATCTTTTCTGCCTCAAAAAGCGGCAGATCAAGCACCCTGGCCGTATCCTTTACAGATGACTTTGCAGCCATTGTACCATAAGTAATGATCTGGGCTACCTGGTTGGATCCATACTTCTTAATTACATAATCCATTACACGTCCCCGGCCTTCATCGTCAAAATCGATGTCAATATCGGGCATGGATACCCGGTCAGGATTCAGGAAACGCTCAAAAAGCAGATCATATTTAATCGGGTCTATATTGGTAATCCCAAGACAGTAGGCCACAGCCGAACCTGCAGCCGAACCCCTTCCAGGTCCAACCGAAACATCCAGGTTCCTGGCCTCGGCTATAAAATCCTGAACAATTAGAAAATACCCCGGATACCCGGTTTTCTCAATGGTCTGCAACTCAAAATCCAACCGCTCTTTAATATCATCCGTAATTTCGCCATACCGCTTTTTAGCACCCACATAAGTAAGATGGGCAAGGAATTTGTTCTCGCCCCGCTTACCACCGTCCTCTTCGTCCTCCTTCACCAGAAACTCTTCGGGAATGTCGAACTTAGGTAAAAGTACTTCCCTGGCAAGTTTATAGATTTCTATTTTATCGATTATTTGCTGGATGTTTACAATCGCCTCCGGCAAATCTGCAAAGAGGTTCTTCATTTCCTCCTGCGATTTGAAATAATACTCCTGGTTCGGCAGGCCAAAACGGAACCCACGTCCGCGACCTATAGGAGTGGCCTGTTTTTCACCGTCCTTTACGCACAATAAAATATCATGTGCATTGGCGTCTTTTTTATTGATGTAATAGGTGTTGTTGGTTGCAATAAGTTTTACATCATGTCTTTTTGCAAGGGTAACCAAAGAAGTATTCACAATGTCCTCATCTTCTTGGTTATGGCGCATGAGTTCAATGTAAAAATCAGTACCAAATTGTTCTTTCCACCAAATCAGGGCCTCTTCGGCCTGTTTTTCGCCCAGGTTTAGCAATTTACTGGAAATCTCTCCGTATAAGTTACCTGACAAAACGATAATATCTTCCTTATACTGTTCAACAATGGCCTTGTCTATCCTTGGGATATAATAAAATCCCTTGGTATAGGCAATAGACGACATTTTGGCCAGGTTGTGGTAACCATTTTTATTTTTTGCCAGAAATACCACCTGGTAACCGTTATCTTTTCTGCTTTTGTCTTCATGGTTCTCGCACACAAAAAACTCACAGCCTACTATTGGCTTAATGATCTGCTCTTCGGCAACTTCCCCTTTTTCAATGGCTTCAGCGTTTCTGGCCTCTACCCCTTTGTTATGATTCAGTACCTGGTTTACAAAGTGAAATGCCCCCATCATGTTCGCATGATCTGTCATTGCCACTGCCGGCATTTTATGGGCTGCCGTAGCTTTAATGAGTGCGGGAATATTGATAGTAGATTGCAGTACAGAAAATTGGGTATGGTTGTGTAAATGCGCAAAACTTGCAGCAGCCAGTTCACGTTTATTCTCCTCAAGTGTAGTTTTAGACACTTTAGGGGCTTCTGTTTGCTGCAAACGCCTTCTGATTTCATCTGAAGCAGCCTTCAGGTTGATGTGATTTAAACCAACGCGTTCAAATACCTGGGGTGTATTTTGTTTGAAGCGGTTAAGGTAATCCGGGCCCGCCTGCAGCTGTTCCGGACGGAAAGCATCTATTTTTATCAGCTGTAAAAAGCAACGGGTAGTCGCTTCAACATCAGCAGTTGCATTGTGTGCTTCGGCAAAAGGCTCGCCAAACAGGTATTGGTGCAGCTCAGTTAAAGTTGGGAGTTTAAACTTTCCTCCCCTTCCGCCTGGCAGCTTCAATAACTCAGCGGTAGTTTCAGTACAGGTATCCAAAACAGGCATCTGGGCCATTGGGCTTTCTACGCCCATCCGGAAAAACTCGCAGCCCATGATGTTCACATCAAAGCCAATGTTTTGTCCAACAATAAACTTTGCTTTGGACAATGCAATGTTAAATTTCTCTAAAACCTCTGCAAGTTCTATGCCCTGTTCTTCTGCAAGTTCAGTTGAAATACCGTGAATCCTTTCGGCATCGTATGGAATATTAAAACCATCTGGCTTCACCAGGTAGTCCTGGTTTTCAATCAGGTTACCCAGTTCATCATGTAATTGCCAGGCAATCTGGATACACCGTGGCCAATTGTCTGTATCAGTGATTGGTGCGTTCCAATTGCGGGGTAAACCTGTGGTTTCGGTATCGAATATTAAATACATAGCTGTACAAAAATACAGATTTTACCTGCGTTATAAGTTTGCCAATTGAATTTATATTGTAAAAATGAATATAGGTTTAAGCGTGTTCTTTCTCTGGTGTGGGCTGCACCGCCTTATGTTCCTGGGAAACCAGTTTAGCTGTAGGGTAACCTTTTTTTGCACAACGTTCAATCAACTCATTTAACAAGGCTTTATCCATTTCCGGTTTACGTGCCATAATAAAAAGATATTTGTGCTTAGGATGACCAACCACAACATACGAATAATCATCTGCAAGCTCTATAACCCAGTAATCTTCTTTAAATGGCCATACAAACTGAGCTTTAAACCTGGCATTTCTGCTGCCTCTGACCACAAAAAGTTTAGACCTGAAGTATTTACGTTTTTCCTGACCGATCACCTTATAAGTAGTGAACACAGCATAATAACCATCCGGATGAATTACATAAGTTTCAATCGTTTCTCTCCAGTGTTTATCCATAAAAGTAGGAATAGAATACAGGGAAAACCATTTTCCCGCATATGCCATAATATCTACCCCTTGTACAGGTTGGTTTTCCATAAAGTTTCCTCCGATGATCTAGTTTTGGCAAATGTAAATTCTTTATCATAAAACCCCTAAGGAAGAATAAAGTTTTCAAAAGCATTTTTTAAACTCGTGTAATTTTCTAACTTCGAACAGAAGGTAACATACATAAAAAATTAAATATTTATGAAGATAACGGTTGTAGGTGCCGGCGCTGTAGGCGCTACTTGTGCAGATAATATTGCCAGAAAAGAATTAGCCGAAGAATTGATTCTGCTGGACATTAAAGAAGGTTTTGCGGAAGGAAAATCAATAGACATGATGCAGACAGCCGCTTTACTGGGCTTCGATACTAAAATTAAGGGTGTTACCAACGATTACGCCGCCACTGCCGGTTCTGAAGTTGTGGTGATTACCTCAGGCCTGCCCCGCAAGCCTGGAATGACCCGTGAAGAACTTATAGGCACCAATGCCAATATTGTAAAGGGCGTTACAGAAAATATTTTAAAGTATTCACCAGATACCATCATCATTGTGGTTTCCAATCCAATGGACACCATGAATTATTTAACCTTAAAAACATCAGGATTACCTAAAAACCGTATCCTGGGAATGGGAGGAGCATTGGATTCCTCCCGTTTTAAATATTACCTTAGCCAGGAACTGGGTTGCTCTCCTGCAGATCTGAACGCTGTGGTTATTGGCGGACACGGTGATACCACTATGATTCCGCTGATCCAGCATGCGACCTGGAACAGTATTCCCGTTAGCCAGCTGCTAAGCAAGGAGCAGCAAGACAAGGTAGTGGCCGCCACTATGGTTGGTGGGGCTACACTGACAGGCTTAATTGGTACATCGGCTTGGTACGCACCTGGGGCTGGCACTGCGGCAATGGTAGAAAGTATTGTGCGCGATGAAAAGAAATTGATCTCATCCGGCGTTTATCTGGATGGAGAATATGGACAAAAAGACATCTCGCTGGTAGTTCCTGTCATCATTGGCAAAAACGGAGCTGAAAAGATACTTGACTTTAAACTAAGCGAGGCTGAACAGGGGGCTTTCAACAAAAGCGCAGATGCTGTACGCAATATGAATGCGGTATTGACCGATATGAATTAGTGTAGGGGAGTTTTGAATGAGGACAATTGCAGTTCCCCTTACCCTGATCAACTTACAGGACGACGGTTTCCACCTTTTGGTGGAAATTGTTGTTTTTGGACAAAAGTTATTAGCGGTTGTAGATACCGGAGCTTCCAGATCCGTTTTTGACAAATCCTTCATCGAAAGTAACATCAAAGGACTGGAACATACAGAAGAAGCACATGCTACTACCCTTTTTACCACATCAAGTACTTTGCAGGCCAGTATTCCCAAAATTAAAATAGGCAGTCTGATTTTAAAGGACTACGAAGCTGTAGCATTAGACCTTAATGCGGTAAACCAGGCCTACGAAGGTTTGGGACACCCTACCATCATGGCAATTATTGGTGGCGACCTGCTGCTGAAATATCATGCCACGATCAACTACCGAAAAATGAAACTATTTCTTTACAAGACATAAAAAAGGCCCCTTAACAGGGGCCTTTTTGGGCTAAGCATCAATCTTAGCATATTTTGCATTTCTTTCTATAAAATCCCTTCGTGGAGCAACCTCATCTCCCATCAACATAGAGAAAGTATGGTCGCATTCGGCGGCATTTTCTATCGTAGCTTGCATCAGGGTACGTGTCGCAGGATTTAATGTCGTATCCCACAATTGTTCAGCATTCATCTCTCCCAAACCTTTGTAACGTTGGATGTGTACACTTTCTTCCTTACCTGCACCTTTTAAACGCTGCACAGCGGCGTCACGCTGTTTATCATTCCAGCAATATTCAAATTCTTTACCCTTTTTCACCTGGTATAATGGCGGTGCTGCAATGTAAACATAGCCCGCTTCAATAAGTGCTTTCATATACCTGAAGAAGAAAGTCAGAATAAGAGTCGTAATGTGAGATCCGTCGATATCAGCATCCGTCATGATCACGATCTTATGATAACGCAGTTTAGTTAAATTTAAGGCCTTATCATCTTCTTCGGTACCAATACTTACCCCCAATGCAGTGAACATATTTTTGATTTCATCATTTTCATAGATCTTATGCTCCATTGCTTTCTCAACGTTCAGGATTTTTCCCTTTAAAGGTAAAATAGCCTGGAAATTACGGTCCCGTCCTTGTTTGGCAGTACCTCCCGCGGAGTCACCCTCTACCAGGTACAGCTCACATTTTTCCGGATCGCTATCTGAACAGTCGGCCAGTTTGCCAGGTAAACCAGAGCCACCCATTACACTCTTACGCTGAACCATCTCACGCGCCTTACGTGCTGCTGCACGTGCTGTTGCGGCCAGAATAACCTTGTTAACGATCATCTTCGCCTCTTTAGGATTCTCCTCAAGATAAATACCCAGCGCTTCTCCAACGGCAATATCAACCGCGCCCATTACTTCGGAGTTCCCGAGCTTTGTCTTTGTCTGTCCTTCAAACTGAGGCTCCTGTACTTTTACAGAAACTACAGCCGTTAAGCCTTCACGGAAGTCATCACCGGTAATCTCAAACTTGACGTTTTTAAGCAGGCCTGATTTATCGGCGTATGCTTTCAATGTTCTGGTCAAACCCCTTCTGAAACCGGCAATGTGTGTTCCCCCCTCATGGGTATTGATGTTATTTACATACGAATGCACATTCTCGGAATAACTATCGTTGTATTGCAGGGCCAGTTCCACCGGAATGCCGTTTTTAATACCTTCAACATAAATCGGCTCAGGAATCAGCGAAGGGCGTGTTCCATCAAGAAACTGTACAAATTCCTTTAGGCCACCATCTGAATGGAACAATTCCGAAAGAAAAGAACCATCATCCAATACTTCACGTTCATCTGTCAGCGTCAGCTTAATTCCTTTATTCAGGAAGGCCAACTCTCTAAGCCTGCCTGCCAGGGTATCGTAGCGATACTCTAAAGTCTGCGTAAAAATCTCCGGATCGGGCTGAAAGGTCTGTATAGTCCCTGTTTTATCAGACACTCCGATTTCCTTTACATCAAACAAAGGTTTACCACGTTCGTACTCCTGGGTAAATATTTTTCCCTCCCGGTGAACGACAGTTTTCACATGGGTTGATAAGGCATTTACGCAGCTCACCCCCACACCGTGCAAACCACCCGATACCTTGTAGGTATCCTTGTCAAATTTACCTCCTGCATGCAGTACCGTCATAACGATTTCCAATGCAGATTTTCCTTCTTTTGTGTTGATTCCTGTAGGGATACCACGGCCGTTATCCTCAACAGTGATCGAATTTCCTTCGTGGATGGTTACAAAGATATCTGTACAATATCCTGCCAGCGCTTCATCGATTGAATTGTCTACAACCTCATAAACAAGGTGGTGCAAACCTTTAATTCCGGTATCTCCTATATACATAGAAGGGCGCTTACGCACCGCTTCCAAACCTTCCAATACCTGTATATTATCTGCCGAATAATTTGACTTTGGATCTTTTTCTTCGCTCATATTTTTCTATAAAACAATAAGATTCAAATTTAACCAATTATGGTCAATTTAAGGCAAATGTGGATAACTATTTGATCAAATAATGGCTGAAAAACGTTCTAAAAAACATAATCTTTAGGATACTAATTTTGAAATTTTATATTTGCCCCTAATCAACGTTACATTTGACAAATAGAACAATTTACAATAGATGAAAACAACATTCAAATTAAGCAGTATTGCGACAGCGGTTGCCATAGTTTCTGTTATGGCTTCTTGTCAGAACAAAGAAGAAAAGGGGGCTACTGCTAAAACACCAGAGTCTGCAGCAGTTGCAGCTACAGAGAAAATTGTATATGTAAACTCTGATTCATTGCTGACTAAATATCAGTATTTCAAAGACCTCAAAGTAAAGCTGGATGCCAAATCTAAAACGGCACAAACAGACCTTGCCTCCAAACAACAGGCCTTCCAGCGCGAAGTTGCCCAATATCAGCAACAAGCTAATACCCTTCCTGCCGATCAAAGGGCTTCCACAGAAGAAAGATTGGCTCGTAAACAACAGGAATTACAGACATATACCCAAAATGCAGGTGCAGCCCTTCAAAATGAGCAGGCTGCTGAAAATGAGAAGCTATACGATAAAGTTGCGGATTACCTGAAAGGATATGCTAAAAAGAAAGGTTATAAAATGGTACTTACCTATGCCAAGGGAAACAGCGCAATTTTATTTGCTGATGAGAGTTTAGATGTAACCAGCGAGGTGATTATAGGCCTTAATGAAGCCTATAAAACTGATAAAAAATAATACACGCTATGATATTGAAAATGCCCCCGCTTAATCGGGGGCATTTTTTTTGTAGTATATTTAAGTATGAATGAAACGAGTGAACACAAGAAGTTTATGGAAATAGCCATCCGGCTTTCCGAAAAGAATGTACTGGAAGGCATTGGCGGCCCGTTTGGCGCTGTTGTGGTGAGGGCTGGAAAGGTGGTTGCTAAAAGTGCCAACAAAGTAACTTCCTCTAATGATCCCACTGCGCACGCCGAGGTTTCTGCAATAAGACTGGCCTGTAAAAAACTAAAGACCTTCGACTTAAGCGGCTGCACTATTTACACCAGTTGCGAACCCTGTCCAATGTGCCTAAGTGCAATTTACTGGGCAAAAATTGACACCATTTATTACGGAAACACAAAAGTGGATGCTGCAGCCATCGGCTTTAATGACAAATTCATTTATGACGAGCTGGACAAACCAATGCATAAACGCAGCCTTCCAGTTAAACAAATTCTGAGGATGGAAGCACAGAAGGCTTTTAAGTTATGGGACCAAAGTGCCATGCGCATAGACTACTAGATAGGAATTATGAATAGCTATGACCAGAAAATTCGAATAGAGCTGGAATTCTGGAAAAGGGAAATGATGCGCAAGCCTACTTTCCTAAACAAGGTGACTACTGGTGTACAAAAAAAGATAAACGGTTATATTCCCGACAAGGTACATAAAGTCATTACAGAGGCCATCAAGGCGATGGTAAAAACTGTTCTCTATGGCTCAACTTATACTACCAGCCCAATTCCTTCTGAAGGCATGAGTATCCTTCATCGGGAATCCCTTGTACAACAGAAGATAGACAACTATTGTAAGACCGGGGCTGCTGAAGGTGGCATTACCGGGGCCGGGGGATTTTTGATGAGTATGGCTGATTTCCCGATCCTGATTGGAATTAAGTTTAAAATGCTCTTTGAAATTGCTTCTTTATATGGTTTTGATGTGGCCGATTTCAGGGAACGGTTATACCTATTGTACATCTTCCAATTGGCTTTTTCGAGCAAACAAGGTACAACCAAAGTGTTTCTTCACCTTCAAAACTGGGAAGAACAATTACTTACACTCCCCGAAAACCCCGAAAATTTTAACTGGAAAACTTTTCAGCAGGAGTACCGAGATTATATAGACCTGGCCAAGCTGGCTCAGCTGCTTCCGGTAGTGGGTGCTGCAGTTGGTGCAGTTGCCAACTATCAGCTCATTAAAAAACTAGGAAAAACTGCCATGCAGGCCTATAGGATGCGCTTGATCGATCAGCAGCGGTTGATCCTTTAATCTTCCTCAAACATCCCTCCCAGAAGGTCATCGGTTTCACGCCTGTCTTTTTTGGTAGGCCGTCCAGTCCCCCTGTCCCTTCTTAGTGTTGGTGCATGGAACATCGATTTAAAAGCATGAGTTTCCTCAACCGGGGTAATGTCTTTATACTTGGTTACCGCAATCTTAGACTCCACCCTGTTGTACAGCAGTTCAACCACTTCAATCACCTTTTTCTCAATGCCTTTCGACACCTGATATACATCGCCCGGCTTCACAACTGCAGACGGCTTAACGTTCTGTCCATTTAACTTAATACGCCCGGCTTTACAAGCCTCAGTAGCCAGACTTCTGGTTTTAAATAGTCGTATGGCCCATAAATATTTATCTATCCTAAGTTTTTCCTGTTCGGTCATAACGTACCAAAAATAGATAATATTAAAGGATTATGATAAAATTCATTTATTTTGTCAAAAAATAACAAACAATCATGATAGCACAATTAAAAAAGTTAGTAGAGGCCGCTTGGGAAGACAGAACTTTATTAGAATATAGTGAACATTGCGAAGCAATAGAAACTGTAATTATGCAGCTGGACAAAGGAGAGTTGCGCGTTGCAGAACCAATTTTAAACTCCTGGGGTGTAAATGAATGGATAAAAAAAGCCGTGATCCTTTATTTCCCGATCAGACAAATGAAAGTTATTGAAACAGGTCCTTTTGTGTTTC
Source organism: Pedobacter africanus (assembly GCF_900176535.1). Classification (NCBI taxonomy): domain Bacteria; kingdom Pseudomonadati; phylum Bacteroidota; class Sphingobacteriia; order Sphingobacteriales; family Sphingobacteriaceae; genus Pedobacter; species Pedobacter africanus. Next base: position 107,179 of record NZ_FWXT01000005.1, read on the forward strand.
ACGACAAAATGAAACTGAAAACCAATTATAAGGACCTGGGTGTGCGCGTAGTTCCTGGTGCAAGCGCCCGTTATGGTGCATACCTGGCAAAAGGCGTAATCATGATGCCATCTTATGTAAACATTGGCGCGTATGTAGATGAAGGCACAATGGTAGATACCTGGGCTACAGTAGGATCATGTGCTCAAATCGGAAAACACGTTCATTTGAGTGGTGGTGTAGGAATCGGTGGTGTACTGGAACCCGTTCAGGCATCTCCTGTAATTATTGAAGACAACTGTTTCCTTGGATCAAGGGCCATTGTAGTAGAAGGTGTAAAAGTAGAGAAAGAAGCCGTATTAGGTGCAAATGTAGTGTTAACAGCATCAACAAAAATCATTGATGTTACCGGACCAACCCCAGTTGAATATAAAGGTATTGTACCAGCCCGTTCTGTGGTAATCCCTGGTTCTTATGCCAAAAAATTCCCGGCAGGAGAATACCAGGTACCATGTGCGTTAATCATTGGCAAGAGAAAAGAATCTACAGACAAAAAAACATCACTGAATGATGCATTGAGAGAAAACAATGTAGCGGTATAAATGAACACTTTAAATGAAGGGGAGAATAGTGTGCTGGTATCCATTGCAATGTGTACCTACAATGGTGAAGTTTTTTTGGATCAACAAATACAATCCATACTCGACCAGAGCCATACCAATCTGGAGCTGGTAATTGTTGACGATTGCTCTAAAGACGGAACCTTTGAGTTGTTGCAGTCCTGGCACACTAAACACCCTTCAAAGTTCAAAATATTCAGGAATGAAAAGAACCTGGGCTACAACAAGAACTTTGAAAAAGCCATTTCCTTGTGCTCAGGAGATTTTATCGCCATATCTGATCAGGATGACATCTGGCTTCCCACCAAAATTGAGAAGCTAATCAAGAGCTTCACAAAAGACAACATTGTACTGAGCCACTGTGCTTCTATCCACCTGTTAGGTAATAAACTAAAATCCAAATCTGGCGTACTGCGCTGGGAAAGGCACTTTTCTGGCAACAACACGTCGAGTCTGTTTTTGTTTAACCAGGTACAAGGACACAATATGATGTTCCGAAAAACACTAGTGCGCTATATTTTACCGCTGCCAGATGATGTATATTACGATTGGTGGATAGCCATTGTAGCTACCTGCTATGGCTGCGTCAGTTCTGTTCCTGAATATCTGGTACAACACCGTCTCCACCGCAACAATGCTTACTTTCAAAAAGGAAAAAAAAGCAAAAAGGAAGATCGGTTATACCTGTTGAACACACTTAAGGCGTTTTCAGGCATCCGGCAAATGGAACCTACCGCTCGTCTCTTTTTAGCCGAACTGATACAACAAATCTCTGCAAGTGTAAATACTTTTAATCATAAATTTGATTTTAAGCTGTTCAAATTCATTCATAAAAACAGGTGGGTCATTTTTGGACACAAAAAAAGATTTTTCCCCGAATGGTCATTGTTAAAAGCTTCTTTTAAATACTCAAAACCTTAACACTTGCGCAATGAATAACTGTAGTCTGATCATTTCAACCTATAACTGGCCCGAAGCGCTGGAGCTTTGCCTGGAAAGTGTGAAAAATCAGTTCGTAAAACCCTTTGAAGTCATCATTGCCGACGATGGTTCTACCCATCAAACTAAATTACTCATAGAAAAGTACCAGAGTGAGGGCTTGTTAAATATAGTACACGTATGGCAGCCCGACAATGGATTTCAGCTTGCCAAGATCAGAAACAAAGCAATTGCAGCAAGTACTGGAGAATATATCATTCAAATTGATGGAGATGTAATCCTACACCGTCATTTTGTAGAAGATCATTTAAATGCCTCAAAAGCAGATTGCTTCATTCAGGGCTCCAGGGTAATGCTGGGCAAGAAAGTTTCGACAAAATTGCTCCGGCAAAAATCCATAGCAATCAACCTGCTTGTTTCCGACATTAAAAGGAAAGAAAATGGTATCCGTTTACTGTGGTTGAGTAAGCTCCTTCAAAAAAAATACAGGAACCGTTATCCTATCTTTTGGGCCAGGGGGGCAAACATGTCGTTCTGGAAAAAGGACCTCCTTCTGGTTAACGGCTATAATGAAAACTTTAGCGGTTGGGGCGATGAGGACAGTGAACTTACTTTACGGCTCTTAAACTCGGGCAAAACAAAACTATACCTTAAATTTGCGGGAATAATCTATCACCTTTATCACCATGAAGATGCCTCTAAAGCCAAATCTTCGAAAAACAGGAGTTTATTGGAGCGCGCATTTTCCGACAAAATTGTATCCACTGATAACGGATTAGATAAATACATTCAGAAATGAAATCAAAAAAAGATACACTTCCTGGTTGTTCACTAATGATTGCTACTTATAACTGGCCGGAAGCCTTGGATCTTTGTTTAATGAGTGTACTTAATCAGCAACATTTACCCAATGAAATCATTATCGCTGATGACGGCTCTACCAACGAAACCAAAGAACTCGTTCAGCGAATTGCCAGGCAAACAACGGTGCCTATTGTACACATCTGGCATCCCGATGAAGGCTTTCAATTGGCTGCCATTAGAAATAAAGCGATTAAGGCCGCAAAGTACGACTACCTGATTCAGATAGACGGAGATATTATACTAAATGAATATTTCATCCACGACCACTTAAATTTTGCTGTCCCGGGAACTTTCTTATGCGGCAGCAGGGTGTCACTTTCGCCTCAAAAAAGCACCAGATTACTGGCACAAAAGGAATACAGGTTAAAATATACCGACCTGCCATTTGCTACAATATTCAATAGCTTCAGATCGGCAGTTTTAAGGCGGCTACTGGCAGACAGATATAAAAAAAACAAACTTCACGCATTAAGAGGCTGCAATATGTCTTTCTGGCGAAATGACCTGCTTCAGATCAATGGATACAATCAGGACATTACAGGCTGGGGCAGTGAGGATTTCGAACTCGCTATGCGGTTAATTAATAACGGTATAAAAAAGAGGTTCCTTAAATTTGGTGGTGTTGCCTATCATATTTACCATAAAGAAAACAGTAAGGATAAATTGCAAAAAAACGTCCAAATACTTGAACAGACCATAAAAAACAAAAACACCTGGATCAATCATGGGATATCCAGCATAGATTCACAATAAGACCTGACAAAAATGCTGAAACAAGAAATCGAAAAAGCACTGACTGTTTTAAAAAATGGAGGGGTCATCCTCTATCCTACCGATACCGTATGGGGATTAGGCTGTGATGCAACAAACGAACAGGCTGTTGCCAAAATAAACGACATCAAAGGCCGTGCATCAGATAAAAGCTTCATTATACTTTTAGACACTGATGCCAAACTTCAAAGCTATGTAACAGAAATACCAGATGTTGCTTATGACCTGATCGAATATGCAGAAAATCCACTAACCCTGGTATTTCCAAACGCAAAGAACCTGGCAAAAAATGTGATAAATGCGGATGGTAGTGTGGGCATTAGAATTGTTAAACATGATTTTTGCAATCAACTCATCCAAAGGTTCCGAAAACCGATCACCTCCACTTCAGCAAATATATCAGGGCAACCTACTCCTCTTTTTTTTGATGACATCAGTGACGAAGTAAAAGCTGCTGTCGATCATATTGTAGATTGGGAACAAGGGCTTAAAACCAATAAAAAGCCGTCAACCATAATGAAATTGGCCCCTGGTGGTCAATTTTCCTTTATTAGAAGGTAAGTTTTACTACTTTTGTAAACTCATCAATGGAACAACACCTGCAACATCCTGTTTTTAAAGCCCTTGCCGATATTGCGCATTCAAACCATATCGAAGCCTATGTCATTGGCGGTTACGTTCGAGATATTTTCCTGGAAAGACCCTCTAAAGATATCGACATTGTGGTACTCGGAAATGGTATCGAATACGCAGAACGGGTAGGAAGACAGCTTAAAAGCAAAGTCGCAGTGTTCAAGAATTTTGGTACTGCGATGCTAAAATTCCAGGACCTTGAAATTGAATTTGTAGGTGCAAGAAAAGAATCATATCGTTCTGATTCCCGTAAACCTATCGTTGAAAATGGAACCATCGAAGACGATCAGCTCAGGAGGGATTTTACCATCAATGCGCTGGCCATATCCTTAAATAAAATCAGCTACGGACAATTGGTTGATCCTTTTAACGGCCTGGCAGACCTTAAAGAAAAACTGATCAGAACACCACTCGAGCCTGAACTCACTTTCTCCGATGATCCGCTCCGTATGATGCGGGCGATCCGCTTTGCAACCCAGCTTAATTTTACGATTGATGACAAGGCGCTGAATGCAATAAAAAAACAAAAAGAGCGGATTGCTATTGTTTCCAAAGAAAGGATAACTGATGAACTCAATAAAATTATCCTTTCAAAAGTACCTTCAATAGGATTTAAATACCTCTTTGATACCGGACTTTTACACTTTATTTTCCCACAAATGGCCAATCTGTATGGAGTTGATGTGATCAAGGGCAAAGGGCATAAAGATAATTTTTATCACACCCTGCAGGTACTCGACAATATTTGCGAAACCACTACCGATCTATGGCTGCGATGGGCTGCAATTTTACATGATATTGCAAAACCAGCGACAAAACGTTTTGAAGAAGGCCATGGATGGACATTTCATGGGCATGAAGATAAGGGCGCCAGAATGGTACCCAAAATATTTGCAGAGCTCAAATTGCCACTAAACGAAAAAATGAAATTCGTACAAAAACTGGTACAACTGCACCTGCGTCCAATAGTTCTGGCACAGGAACTCGTTACCGATTCAGCCGTGAGAAGGCTTTTATTTGATGCGGGAGAAGACATTGAAAGTTTAATGCTGCTTTGCAATGCTGATGTAACCACCAAAAATGAATACAAGATCAAAAAATACCGGAACAACTTTGAACTGGTTAAACAAAAACTCAAAGATGTGGAGGAGCGGGACAAAATCAGGAACTGGCAACCTCCCATTACAGGAAATGATATCATGGAAATTTTCGGATTATCAGCAGGGAGAGAAGTTGGCCTGATCAAAAATGCCATCCGGGAGGCAATCCTGGAGGGGGAAATCATCAATACTTACGACAGCGCGTTACAGTTTATGCTCGAAAAAGCTAAAGAATTTGGGCTGAAACCGATAAAGCATTAACACAATTATAGAAAGTATATTTTATTTTTTAATTTTATACCTAGAAAATAGGCTCAAATGGCAATTTATAGATTTAGAATAAGTTTCGAAGATTTCGATGAAGTAGTAAGGGAAATAGATATAAAATCCACTCAAACCTTTGAAGATTTGCACAAAGCGGTACACCGCTCAACCGGATATTCTCCAGAAAAATCTTCTTCATTTTTTGTAAGTACAGATAACTGGATAAAAGGTGATGAAATCGCCTATCTGCCGGTTCAGCGTAAAATTGACCGGGGGGTGGCTTTGATGGAAAACTCTAAACTAAGTAAATTCATTGAAGACCCACATCAGAAATTCTACTACATCTATAATTTTGATCGCCCCTTTGATTTTCATGTTGAACTGATCAAGATCATCCTTGAAACTGACCCTAACATTGAGTATCCATTTCTGGTAAAAAGTACCGGTGAAGCGCCTAAAATCATTGATAAAAACAACTTTGGCGCCGTTGCTGTATCTTCAGCTCCTGCATCTACTGAATTTGATTTCCTAAATGAAATGGACTTCGTGCCCGAAGATACTGAAGAACTTGAAGCTATGGGCGGCAGGGGAATCAATGCAGAAGAAACAACTGATGACGATACCGAAGAGGAATCTGAGGAAAATGACGAATTTTCAGATAACGAAAATTACGAAGACGAAGAATACAAAGAGGACGACTATTAATGCCAGGTTATGGCATTAGATAAAACATTAGTTGTCGTTGTAGGTCCAACGGCGATAGGAAAAACTGCCTTGGCCATTTCATTGGCCAAACACTTTAACACTGAAATTCTATCCGCAGACTCAAGACAGTTTTTTAAGGAAATCGAGATTGGCACAGCTAAGCCCTCTGTTGAAGAGCTTGCTGCTGCGCCACATCACTTTATCAATTCTCACAGTATTGATACTCTTTTTAGTACTGGAGATTTCGAATTACAGGCAATTGATCTTCTGGAAGTTTTGTTTAAAAAGCATAAACTGCTGATCATGGTTGGTGGGTCAGGTTTATATATTGATGCAGTTTGTAATGGGCTTGATGATTTACCCGAAACTGATCTGAAGATCCGGGAAATGCTGAACCTGCAACTTGCAGCGGATGGCCTGGAATCCATCAAACAACAGCTCATTGAATACGATCCGGAGTACTACAATAAAGTAGATCAATCCAATCCTCAAAGAATGATACGCGGACTGGAATTTTTCCTTTCTACAGGAAAAAAATTATCCAGCTATCAGACGAACAGCAAAAAGGTAAGGCCATTTAATATCCTGAAAATAGGTTTGAATATGGATCGCGCCGAACTGTATAACCGCATAAACCAACGTGTAGACCACATGATGCAAGCTGGTCTTCTGGAAGAAGTCAAAGCTATGCAACCTTACAGGAAATGCAATGCGCTTAATACGGTCGGCTATTCAGAACTGTTTTCCTACCTCGATGGCAACATCACCTTAGATGATGCTGTCGAACAGATCAAACAAAACACAAGGCGCTTTGCCAAACGCCAGCTCACCTGGTTTAGAAGAGATGACAGCATTGCCTGGTTCGAACCTGGTCAGGACAATACCATCATCAATTATATCTCGCAAAAAACGAATTAGGCCTGAGCTGTAGGGCCGCCAAAATTCATTGGAAAACCCGGAGGTTCTTCCTGGGTTTTAATCCTTCCGTTAGCTGCTTCATACTTTTCAATATTATCTTGCATAGCAGCGGCCAATCGTTTAGCATGCTCCGGGGTCAAAATAATCCTTGATTTTACCCTTGCTTTTGGCACACCCGGCATTACCCTTATAAAATCAAGTACAAATTCAGTATTGGAATGTGTAATGATTGCCAGGTTAGAGAATACACCTTCAGCGATTTCCTCTGAAAGCTCAATATTTAATTGGTTGTCGTTGTTTTGTTCTTCCATACAACAAACTTAGGTAACTGCAACAGCATTAAGCATTTTTTTTCAAAAAAAATCCCCCGAACCTCTTATGGCCGGGGGATCTTAAGGAAATATATTCAATTATTAAGCTTCTACTTCCTCTTGTTTTGAAGCTAATAATTTATCATATTCTTCCTGAGAACCTACAATAATACGCTCATATCCACGTACACCTGTACCTGAAGGGATCAAATGTCCAACAATAACGTTTTCTTTCAAACCAAGCATGCTATCACGCTTACCAGCAATTGCTGCTTCGTTCAGCACTTTTGTAGTTTCCTGGAACGATGCCGCAGAAATGAATGACTTCGTACCCAATGATGCACGTGTAATACCTTGGAGTATTGAACTTGCAGTTGCAGGTCTTGCATCACGTACTTCAATCTGTTTCATATCCTTACGTTTCAGTTGAGAATTCTCGTCTCTCAATTTACGCAATGAAATGATCTGACCAGGTTTTACAGTATTGGAATCACCGGCTTCCACAACAACTTTTTTGTCATAGATCTCGTCATTCTCAACCATGAAATCCCAACGGTCAACAGAATTGTTCTCTAAGAAACTGGTATCTCCAGGATCCTCGATGTGAACTTTCTGCATCATCTGGTGTACGATTACCTCAAAGTGCTTATCGTTAATTTTCACACCCTGTAAGCGGTAAACCTCCTGAATACCATTCACAAGGTACTCCTGTACAGCAGCAGGCCCTTTAATTGCCAGGATATCTGCAGGAGAAATTGAACCATCTGATAAAGGCATACCTGCTTTTACAAAGTCATTGTCCTGCACCAAAATGTGTTTAGACAATGGAACCAGATATTTCTTAACCTCACCATCTTTAGATTCAATGGTCATTTCACGGTTACCACGTTTTACCCCGCCTAAAGTTACTACACCGTCAATCTCTGTTACAACGGCAGGATTAGATGGATTACGTGCCTCGAAAAGCTCAGTTACACGAGGCAAACCACCTGTAATGTCCCTTGTTTTTCCCGTTGCACGAGGTATCTTTACAAGAATTTGTCCAGGCTGTACCATATCACCCTCGTCAATTGCAATGTGCGCACCAACAGGGATGTTATAGTTCCTGATCAGGTCTCCTTTTTTATCTACAACACGTACTGAAGGGTTTTTCGTCTTATCACGTGTATCGATGATTACTTTCTCGCGGTGACCAGTTTGCTCATCCGACTCCTCACGATAAGTTACTCCTTCAACAATTGCATCAAATTCAATTTTACCTGCAAATTCTGAAATGATAACCGCGTTGTACGGATCCCACGAACAAATCCTGTCACCTTTGGTAACTTTAGTACCGTCCTCAACGTATAAGAACGAACCATAAGGAATGTTATTCGTCATGATCACTTTACCAGTTCCGGGCTCAACAATTTTGAACTCACCTGAACGTCCAAGTACAATATTGGTATCTCCTTCTTCTGTTTTAGTAACAACAGTACGAACGTTTTCAAATTCGATGACACCATCAAATTTAGCTGTGATCTGAGATTCTGCAGCAATGTTTGATGCAGTACCACCCACGTGGAATGTACGTAATGTCAACTGTGTTCCCGGCTCACCAATTGATTGTGCAGCAATTACACCCACGGCCTCACCTTTTTGAACACGTTTACCTGTAGCCAGGTTACGTCCGTAACATAAAGCACAAACGCCTCTCTGGTTTTCGCAGGTCAATACAGAACGGATCTCGATACCTTCAAGCGGAGATTCTTCAATTGCCTTAGCGATATCTTCATCGATATCCTGTCCTGCAGCCACCAATAACTGTCCATCCAGAGGATTAAACACGTCATGTAGGGAAATACGGCCTAACAGCCTGTCATATAATGGTTCAACAATATCCTCATTATCTTTCAGTGCTGTCGTATACATACCCCTTAAAGTACCGCAATCTTCAGAATTGACAATCATATCCTGAGCCACATCGTGTAAACGACGGGTAAGGTAACCAGCATCAGCAGTTTTTAACGCCGTATCTGCCAAACCTTTACGTGCACCGTGTGTAGAGATAAAGTATTCTAATACAGATAAGCCCTCTTTAAAGTTCGATAAGATCGGGTTTTCAATGATCTCACCACCTGAACCAGATTTCTGAGGCTTAGCCATCAAACCACGCATACCGCAAAGCTGACGAATCTGCTCCTTCGAACCACGCGCACCAGAATCCAACATCATATAAACAGAGTTGAAACCTTGATTGTCGCTTGATAACTGGTTCATCACAAATGAGGTCAGACGATTGTTAATACGTGTCCAGATATCAATGATCTGGTTGTAACGCTCGTTATTGGTAATGAATCCCATGTTATAGTTATTCCTTACCTCATCAACCTCAGCTGAAGCCTGCTCCAATAAAGCATGTTTCTCAACAGGTATGTTCACATCCTGCAGGTTAAATGATAAACCACCTCTGAATGCCATTTGGAAACCTAATTCCTTGATATCATCCAGAAATTTTGATGCCCGGGCCATACCGGTAATTTTTACTACTTCACCAATAATATCCCTTAGGGATTTCTTGGTTAGCAATTCATTGATATAACCTACTTCTTCCGGCACCATTTGGTTAAACAATACTCGTCCTACCGTAGTTTCAATCAATTTATTGGCAATCGTACCATCTTCAAGCTTAACATTTACCTTAACTTTAATAAATGCGTGAAGATCGATACGTTTCTCATTATAAGCGATAATTACCTCTTCCGGTGAATAGAAAGAGAAATCCTGTCCTTTAACCACACGGGAAGCATCAGTTCTTCGGCCCTTTGTAATGTAATAAAGACCCAAAACCATATCCTGTGAAGGCACCGTAATTGGCGTACCATTTGCAGGGTTCAGAATATTGTGTGCGGCAAGCATCAACACCTGCGCTTCCAGAATTGCGGCATGCCCTAAAGGCAGGTGAACCGCCATCTGGTCACCGTCAAAATCCGCGTTAAAAGCCGTACATACCAATGGGTGCAACTGGATAGCCTTTCCTTCAACCAACTTAGGCTGGAACGACTGGATACCCAATCTGTGCAAAGTAGGTGCACGGTTTAACAATACAGGGTGTCCTTTTAAAACATTTTCCAGGATATCCCATACTAACGGGTCCTTTCTGTCCACAATTTTCTTCGCAGATTTTACCGTTTTAACGATACCCCTTTCAATCATCTTACGGATGATAAACGGCTTGAATAGCTCAGCAGCCATATCTTTAGGTAAACCGCATTCGTGTAATTTAAGGTTAGGACCTACAACAATTACAGAACGGGCCGAGTAATCAACCCGTTTACCCAATAAGTTCTGACGGAAACGACCTTGTTTACCTTTCAGGATATCTGAAAGGGATTTCAAAGCGCGGTTACCTTCAGTTTTTACCGCATTTACCTTACGTGAATTATCGAACAACGAATCCACAGCTTCCTGAAGCATACGTTTTTCGTTACGCAAAATTACTTCCGGTGCCTTGATCTCGATCAAACGTTTCAAACGGTTGTTACGGATAATCACACGACGGTACAGATCGTTCAAATCTGAAGTTGCAAAACGACCGCCTTCCAATGGAACCAACGGACGCAATTCAGGTGGAATAACAGGAACGATCTTAATGATCATCCACTCTGGATTATTCTCAATACGGGTTTTCGAACCACGGAAAGCCTCAACAACCTGCAGACGTTTTAAAGCCTCATTTTTACGTTGCTGAGAGGTTTCATTTGCAGCCTGGTGACGTAAATTGTACGACAAAGTATCTAAATCAATACGTTTCAATAAATCCTCCAAAGCTTCAGCACCCATTTTGGCGATGAATTTGTTTGGATCTTTATCATCCAGGTATTGGTTTTCCTTAGGTAATTTATCCAGAATATCAAGATATTCTTCTTCAGTCAAGAAATCCATATACTGGATACCTTCTTCGGCCATAAAACCTGGCTGAATTACTACATAACGTTCGTAGTAAATAATCAGGTCTAATCTCTTCGTAGGTAGTCCCAGTAGATAGCCAATTTTATTTGGCAAAGAACGGAAATACCAGATATGCGCTACTGGAACCACCAGATTGATGTGCCCCATGCGCTCTCTGCGTACTTTCTTTTCTGTTACTTCAACACCACAACGATCACAAACAATACCTTTATAACGGATACGTTTATATTTACCGCAATGGCATTCGTAATCTTTTACCGGACCAAAAATACGTTCGCAAAACAAACCATCACGCTCAGGTTTGTAAGTACGGTAATTGATGGTTTCCGGTTTCAACACCTCACCACTGGAACGCTCCAAAATAGCCTCCGGTGATGCCAAGCTAATGGTAATCGAGGTGAAGTTGCTTTTTAATTTATTATCCTTTTTGTAAGACATAGCTCTTTTGTTTGAAAGTTGAAGGTTTTTAAACCTTCAACTTAGTCTAACGTAATATCTAAACCTAATCCACGTAACTCATGTACCAGTACATTAAATGATTCCGGTACACCAGGCGTAGGCAGGTTCTCGCCTTTTACAATCGCCTCATATGTTTTGGCCCTGCCGATCACATCATCCGATTTAACGGTTAAGATCTCTTGCAGGATATTGGCAGCACCAAATGCCTCCAATGCCCAAACCTCCATCTCACCAAAACGCTGACCACCGAACTGGGCTTTACCACCCAATGGCTGTTGTGTAATTAATGAGTATGGTCCGATTGAACGGGCGTGCATCTTATCGTCAACCATGTGACCAAGTTTCAACATGTAAATAATACCTACAGTTGTTGGCTGGTCAAATTTCTCACCCGTTAAACCATTGTGTAAATAGGTTCTTCCAGAAGCAGGTACACCAGCTTTGGCAATCCACTCTTCCACCTCGTCATGTTTTGCGCCATCAAAAATCGGAGTGGCAAATTTCACACCCAATTCTTTACCGGCCCACGCCAATACAGTCTCGTAGATCTGGCCTAGGTTCATACGTGAAGGTACACCCAGTGGGTTTAACACAATATCAACAGGCGTTCCGTCATCAAGGAATGGCATGTCTTCATCACGTACAATACGGGCAACAATACCCTTGTTACCGTGACGTCCAGCCATTTTATCCCCTACTTTCAATTTACGCTTTTTAGCTACATAAACCTTAGCCATTTGTACAATGCCTGATGGAAGTTCATCCCCAACACTGATCGCAAATTTATCGCGTTTATAAGCGCCCAATTCTTCGTTTACGCGAATACCGTAGTTATGTAACAATAATTTGATCTGATCATTCTTATCGTCATCAGTTGTCCATTTGTATGGGTTGATGTGCGCATATTCAAGATCTGATAAACTTTTTTGCGTAAACTTAGCTCCTTTAGGGAACAACAATTCTTTATAGACATTGTATACGCCCTGAGAAGTTTTACCATTTACAATCTGGAACAATTTGTCTACCAGTTCGTTTTTCAGGTTTAAAACAGCTACCTCATATTTCTTGTCTAATTTCTCTATTGCAGATTTTTCTTCTGCTTTAGTAGTTTTCTTAGCTCTAGAGAATAACTTGGTATCAATAACCACACCTCTGATTGAAGGCGGGGTTTTCAGCGATGCATCTTTTACATCTCCTGCTTTATCTCCAAAGATGGCACGTAATAACTTTTCTTCCGGAGAAGGATCAGACTCACCTTTAGGTGTAATCTTACCGATAAGGATATCACCTTCTTTAACCTCAGCTCCGATACGAATGATACCGTTCTCGTCCAGGTCTTTAGTAGCTTCTTCCGAAACGTTAGGGATATCTGGTGTCAATTCCTCTTCACCACGTTTTGTATCACGCACTTCAAGTTCAAACTCCTCAATGTGTAAAGAAGTGAAAATATCTTCACGAACAATACGCTCATTGATTACGATTGCATCCTCAAAGTTATAACCCTGCCAAGGCATGAAAGCAACCTTTAAGTTTCTTCCCAGTGCCAACTCACCATTTTCAGTAGCATAACCTTCACAAAGTACCTGTCCTTTTACAACTTTTTGGCCTTTCTTAACAATCGGCTTCAGGTTAATACAAGTATTCTGGTTGGTTTTCTTGAATTTGATCAGCTTATAAGTCTTACTGTCACCCTCGAAAGATACCAAACGGTCACTGTCGTTTCTAACATATTTAATGGTAATCTCATTCGCGTCTACATATTCAACAACACCATCACCCTCAGCGTTTATCAGTGTTCTGGAATCACGGGCTACGCGACCTTCCAAACCTGTACCAACAATTGGTGCCTCAGGACGTAACAATGGTACCGCCTGGCGTTGCATGTTCGATCCCATCAGGGCCCTGTTCGCATCATCATGCTCCAGAAAAGGGATCAATGACGCAGCAATCGATGTAATCTGATTAGGCGCCACGTCCATTAAGTCTAATTTCTCAGGCTCAATAACCGGAAAGTCACCCTCATAACGTGCTTTTACACGCGAAGTAGTGAAATTACCTTTATCATCATAGGCAGCATTGGCCTGCGCAATCGTTTTACCATCTTCATCTTCAGCAGACAAATAGATAACCGGTTCGTCAACAGCTACAACACCATTGTCAACTTTTTTATATGGGGTTTCAATGAAACCGAGGTTGTTTATCTTAGCATGAACACACAAAGAAGAAATCAAACCAATATTTGGTCCCTCAGGTGTTTCAATGGTACACAAACGACCATAATGTGTATAGTGAACATCACGTACCTCAAAACCAGCACGCTCACGCGACAGACCGCCGGGGCCTAAGGCTGACAGACGACGCTTGTGCGTAATCTCCGCCAAAGGATTCGTCTGGTCCATAAACTGCGATAACTGGTTGGTTCCGAAGAATGAATTGATCACCGACGATAAAGTACGTGCATTGATCAGATCAGTCGGAGTGAAAACCTCATTATCGCGAATGTTCATACGTTCACGGATGGTACGGGCCATACGTGCCAAACCAACACCAAACTGGGCATACAATTGCTCACCTACTGTACGAACACGACGATTCGACAAGTGATCAATATCATCTACCTCTTCTTTGGAGTTGATCAGCTTGATCAGGTATTTAACAATTGCAATAATATCTGCTTTTGTTAAAACTTTCACATGATCAGGTGTATCCATTTTTAACTTACGGTTAATGCGATATCTACCTACATCACCTAAGTCATAACGTTTATCCGAGAAGAACAAACGCTCAATGATACCTCTGGCTGTTTCTTCATCAGGTGGTTCCGCATTACGCAAAGCACGATAAATGTTTTCTACAGCCTCTTTTTCAGAGTTAGAAGTATCTTTCTGTAAAGTATTATATATAATGGTATAATCTGCCTGGCTTGCCCCATCATCTTTTGACAAGATGATAGTTTTAACACCAGCATCAATAATCATATCAATATGGTCGTCCTCTAAAACAGTATCCCGGTCTAAGATTACCTCGTTACGATCGATAGAAACTACCTCACCGGTATCTTCATCTACGAAGTCTTCAACCCATTTTCTCAATACCCTTGCAGCCAGCTTACGTCCGATATACTTCTTCAAGCCAGATTTGCTTACCTTAACCTCATCGGCCAGGTCAAACAATTCCAGGATGTCTTTATCAGAATCGTATCCGATTGCACGCAATAAAGTAGTAACCGGGAACTTCTTCTTACGGTCAATGTAAGCGTACATCACGTTGTTCACGTCTGTAGCAAACTCGATCCATGAACCTTTGAAAGGAATTACACGGGCTGAGTACAGTTTGGTTCCGTTAGTGTGACGGCTTTGGCCGAAAAATACACCTGGAGACCTGTGTAACTGAGAAACAATTACACGCTCTGCCCCGTTAATTACAAACGTACCCTTAGGAGTCATATAAGGTATAGTACCTAAATACACATCCTGAATAATGGTCTCAAAATCTTCATGTTCCGCATCATTACATGAAAGCTTTAATTTCGCCTTCAATGGAACACTATAAGTTAACCCACGGTCGATACATTCAGCTATATCATAACGTGGTGGGTCAATAAAATAATCCAGAAACTCTAGAACAAAAATGTTCCTGGAATCTGTGATTGGGAAATTCTCAGCGAATACCTTAAACAAACCCTCTGTATGACGGTTGTCTGAAGTTGTCTCTATCTGAAAAAATTCTCTGAATGATTGCAACTGCACATCAAGAAAATCCGGGTAATCTATGATGTGTTTACTACGTGCAAAATTTACTCTTTGGTCGACTTTATTTGCCAATGGACTAAAGTTAATTTACTTTAAGAATAAACTATTTGTTTGATTTGCCGTTAAATGCATTTCATCAACCAAACTAAATGAAATGTTTATAAACAGGTATAGACTCCGACTATACAGTCGGAGTCTATGTTTAAGTTATATTAAAATTAAGCTATTACTTAATTTCAACTACAGCTCCAGCTTCTTCTAGTTGTTTTTTCAAAGCTTCAGCTTCGTCTTTAGCAACACCAGCTTTCAATTCTTTAGGTGCACCATCAACTAAATCTTTAGCTTCTTTCAAACCTAAACCAGTTAAGTCTTTTACCAGTTTAACAACTGCTAATTTCTGACCACCAGCTTCTTTCAAGATTACATCGAAAGTAGATTTTTCTTCAGCTGCAGGAGCATCACCACCAGCAACAGGACCTGCAACAGCAACTGCAGCAGCAGCTGGTTCGATACCATACTCATCTTTTAAGATTTGAGCTAACTCGTTAACTTCTTTAACTGTTAAGTTTACCAATTGCTCAGCAAACGCTTTTAAATCTGCCATTTTTATAGATTTTTAAAAATTTACGTAAAAATAATTTATTAAATAATGAACTTTAAGGTGTTCTTAACCTTCTCTTCCCTGAAGAGTTTTAACAATTCCTGCAATTTTGTTACCACCAGACTGTAGAGCCGATACAACATTTTTAGCTGGCGATTGTAGCAATCCGATGATATCCCCAATAAGTTCTTCTCTTGATTTCAGACTTATCAAAGTATCTAACTGATTGTCGCCAATGAATACTGTTGAATCGATATAAGCTGCTTTCAGCACTGGTTTATCAGAACCTTTTCTCAACGCTTTGATCAGCTTAGCCGGACCATTGCCTACTGTCGAGAACAATAAGGCCGATTGACCTTTAAGTGCTACGAAGATCTCTGATGCATCACCTTCCAATCCTTCGATCGCTTTTCTGATCAAAGTATTTTTTGCTACCTGCATTTCAATCCCGCTTTCAAAACATTTACGACGGATACTGTTTACTTTCTCAACAGATAAGCTTGACGTGTCAGCAATATAAAAATTGCCAAACTCCTGCATCTTCACTTGAAGAGCAGAAACCAATTCGTGTTTTTCTTCTCTGTTCATAATTAGATCCCCGCTACTGATTTAGTTTCGATTGCAATTCCAGGACTCATTGTAGAAGAAACATGAATGCTCTTAAAATAAGTTCCTTTTGCAGCAGATGGTTTCAGCTTAGAAATTACCTGAAGTACTTCTAATGCATTTTCATATATCTTTTCTGCCGGGAATGATACTTTTCCTACTGAAGCGTGTATGATACCTGTTTTGTCAACTTTAAAATCAATTTTACCGCCTTTTACGTCAGTTACCGCTTTACCAACTTCGTTGGTTACAGTACCTGATTTCGGGTTTGGCATCAGGTTACGTGGACCTAAAACACGGCCCAGTTTACCTACCTTTGCCATACAAGCAGGAGTAGTGATAATAATGTCAACATCAGTCCATCCACCTTCAATCTTGGCTACATATTCGTCTAAACCAACGAAATCTGCTCCTGCAGCTTTAGCCTCTTCTTCCTTATCCGGAGTACAAAGAACTAAAACACGTACAGTCTTACCTGTACCGTGCGGTAAAGTAGCGATACCACGAACCATTTGGTTCGCTTTACGCGGGTCTACACCTAAAGCCACATCGATATCTACCGATGCATCAAATTTAGTTGTAGTAATTTCCTTAACCAAAGCAGCCGCATCCTTTAAAGAATACATCTTACCAGATTCTAGTTTAGCATGTGCCTTTTTTTGATTTTTTGTTAATTTAGCCACTGTTGTAAACTGTTTTTTGTTAATTAATTTGTCCAGGGTGCATCACCACTAACGGTGATTCCCATACTGCGTGCTGTACCGGCAACCATACTCATTGCCGATTCGATAGTAAATGCATTTAAATCAGTCATTTTATCTTCAGCAATTGACTTAACCTGATCCCAAGTCACCGAACCAACTTTTTTACGGTTGGGCTCAGCAGAACCGCTCTGCAATTTAGTAGCATCCTTTAACTGGATAGCAACCGGAGGGGTTTTGATGATGAATTCGAAAGACTTGTCAGCATAAACAGTAATTACAACTGGTAATACTTTACCTGGCTTATCTTGGGTACGAGCATTGAATTGTTTGCAAAATTCCATAATGTTCACCCCTTTAGCACCTAATGCAGGTCCTACAGGTGGCGATGGATTTGCAGCTCCACCCTTGATTTGTAGTTTAACAAGCGCACTGACTTCTTTTGCCATTTTCTGTTTTGTTAATAGTAATACTCAATGTTATAATGTTGGAAGCATGTAACATTTAAGATCTTTATTCCTTTTCTACTTGCATATAGTTAAGTTCCAGAGGAGTTTTCCTGCCAAAAATCTTAACCATAACCTTTAATTTCTTTTTCTCTTCGTTAACCTCTTCAATAACTCCGGTAAAACCATTAAATGGTCCATCCATAACCTTCACGTTCTCTCCAACATAATAAGCAACGTTCATGGTTTCGCCTTGTTGGCTCATTTCATCAACTTTACCTAAAATACGGTTAACTTCTGCCTGGCGCATAGGTACCGGGTTTCCTCCCTTATCCCCTAAAAAGCCAATCACACTATTAATATTTTTAATAATGTGTTCTAATTCTCCATCTAAAATAGCCTCTATCAAAACGTAACCAGGATAAAAATTACGCTCTTTTGCAATCTTTTTCCCGTCCTTCATCTGATAGTATTTTTCCATCGGTATCAATACCTGAGGTACCAGATGAGAAAATCCTAAACGGCTAATCTCAGAATCTATATACTGTTTTACTTTCTTTTCTTTACCGCTAACAGCTCTAACTACATACCATTTCAACTGACCGTCCATCTAGCTATATTAATTAGAAAGTGATTTATAAAAAGTATCCAATACAAAAGTAGATCCCTTATCCATTGCAAAGACTACCAATGCAATAATTAACGAAGCTACCAAAACCAGCACTGCAGAATTTTGTAATTCTCCCCATGTAGGCCAGGTAACCTTCTGGGTCATTTCCTCATACGATTCTTTAATAAATTGAACTACTTTAGCCATAATTATTTTTTTGCACGGGAACAAGGATTCGAACCCTGATCAAAGGTTTTGGAGACCTCTATTCTACCATTGAACTATTCCCGTGTATATTTAATCCTATTTAAGAATCAGAACTTTTATTAGAACAAAGTACTCAGGCCATAAAGCCTAAGTACTTTGCTTTATTGATCTCTATTTCCCGAAGGAGATATTGACTATTTTAAAATTTCAGTTACCTGACCGGCACCTACTGTTCTACCACCCTCACGGATAGCGAAACGCAGACCTTTTTCCATTGCAATAGCGTTGATCAACTTCACAGTGATGGTAACGTTATCACCTGGCATTACCATTTCAGTTCCTTCAGCCAGTGAAATCTCACCAGTTACGTCTGTGGTACGGAAATAGAATTGCGGACGGTATTTGTTAAAGAATGGAGTGTGACGTCCACCTTCTGCTTTTGACAATACATAGATCTCAGCTTTGAAATCAGTGTGAGGAGTTACAGAACCTGGTTTGCAGATAACCATACCACGACGGATATCAGTTTTCTCAATACCACGTAACAATAAACCTACGTTATCACCAGCCTCACCATAATCAAGGATCTTACGGAACATCTCAACACCTGTTACAGTTGATTTCAGGTTTTCAGCGCCCATACCCAGGATCTCAACAGGATCACCAGAGTTGATTACACCACGCTCAATACGACCAGTTGCAACAGTACCACGACCAGTGATCGAGAATACGTCCTCAACAGGCATCAAGAATGGAAGCTCTGTCAAACGTGGAGGGATTGGCACGTAGCTATCTACAGCATCCATTAACTCCATGATTTTAGCAACCCATTTTGGATCTCCGTTCAAGCCACCAAGAGCTGAACCTTGAATAACAGGAATATCATCGCCAGGGAATTCATAGAATGATAACAATTCACGAACTTCCATCTCTACTAATTCTAACAGCTCAGGGTCATCAACCATATCCACTTTGTTCATGAATACAACCAATGAAGGTACACCTACCTGACGAGCCAATAGGATGTGCTCGCGAGTTTGTGGCATCGGACCATCAGTAGCAGCTACAACGATGATAGCTCCATCCATTTGCGCAGCACCAGTAACCATGTTCTTTACATAATCCGCGTGACCTGGACAGTCAACGTGTGCATAGTGACGGTTAGCTGTTGAATACTCAACGTGTGCTGTATTAATAGTGATACCTCTTTCTTTTTCCTCTGGAGCAGAGTCAATAGAATCAAATGAACGCGCCTCAGATAAACCAGCATCAGATAACACTTTAGTGATAGCTGCTGTTAAGGTTGTTTTACCGTGGTCAACGTGACCGATTGTGCCGATGTTTAAGTGCGGCTTACTGCGGTCAAACTTTTCTTTTGCCATGTTTTTATACTTATTAGTAGGTTAACTTTTTATTTATTTTTTTGTTTTGATACTATTTCAACACGAAAAACCTTGTTCAGCTGCTATCTATAACAGATTCACAAAGCATCTCTTTTTTTTGAGCCAAAGATGGGACTTGAACCCACGACCTCTTCCTTACCAAGGAAGTGCTCTACCGCTGAGCTACTTCGGCTTTTTTTTATTCTTCGCTGCAATCTGCCCAGCTTTTTTCCATTTGAGCGGAAGACGAGGTTCGAACTCGCGACCTATAGCTTGGAAGGCTATCGCTCTACCAACTGAGCTACTTCCGCTTCTTTATTGTGGGGAGAGAAGGATTCGAACCTTCGAAGTCTTGCGACAACAGAGTTACAGTCTGTCCCATTTGGCCACTCTGGTATCTCCCCCTTTTAAGCACTGCACATTGCTGCACCACGTTTAAAAGAGCCTCCTATCGGAATCGAACCAATGACCTACTGATTACAAGTCAGTTGCTCTACCAGCTGAGCTAAGGAGGCTTATATTATGCATTGCCCACAATTAAGCAACGTTTTCTACAATACTAATCTTTCACAGAACATTCCCATTTTCTTGCCGGGCCAGCGCCCTCTCTGAAAGGGAATGCAAATCTACAAGAATTTATATTCTAGACAAAATTATTTTCAAAAAAAAATTGGCAGAAATAAATCTGCCAATTTCCTATTAAAAAGCTAAGAAATATGTATCTAGTAATCAGACACTTCATCTGCATTCAAAAGTACCTTGTGCTCGCTTAGCTTAGTTCTCGTCTTATCTTTATGTTTGGTAATTTGCTTTCTTAAGGATTCTATCGCCAAATCTGTTGCCTCTTCAAATGATTTACATTGCTCTTTTGCAAACATTGTACCCCCTGGTACAATCAGTTTGATCTCACTGATCTTATTTGCCTCATCATCTACATTTTCTAATTTTAAATACACTTCCCCACTAATAATCTGGTCAAAGAACTGATCTAATTTATCCACTTTCCTCTGAATAAAATCTAACAACTTCTGGTCTGCATTGAAATGGATCGATTGAACTGTAATTTTCATGTTTCCTCCTTTTTTACGCCTTTGGATGGGCCTGTTTATATATTGTTTTTAATCTTTCTACTGAATTGTGTGTATAAACCTGTGTTGCGGCCAGGCTGGCATGCCCCAGCAATTCCTTTATAGCATTCAAATCCGCGCCTCTGTTTAACAAACTGGTGGCATAGGAATGCCGCAGCACATGCGGACTTTTCTTGTCCTGCGTAGATACATATGTCAAATAACGCTGCACTATCCGGTATATCAATGATGGATAAGCTGCGGCTCCTTTATCAGTAACGAATAACAACTCTGTTTTGTTATCAAAATTTTGTAATGTTTTCAATTTGATGTAATCCTTTAACAATTCCTCTAAGGTCCTTCCTATCGGAATAATCCGTTCCTTATTCCTTTTGCCCATCACCCTGATGGTCGATTCATAGAAATTAACATCACCTTCTTTTAGCAACAGCAATTCCGCCAAGCGTATTCCGGTACCAAACAAAGTTTCGATAACCAGTTTATCACGCTGTGAAGCAAAACTTTCATCAAAGAGCACCTCAGAGTCCAGCAGCTCATCAAGCTTCAGCTCATCAACAAATACCGGAAGGCGCTTAGGAACCTTAGGCGCCTTAACAAGGGCCATAGGATTCATAGCAACCGCATTTTCACGGAGCAGGTATTTATAAAAGCTGCGTAAGGTAGATAGCTTTCTTCCTACAGAATTTTCAGAAACCCCATCATCCATCAATGCAACCATGAAATTCCTGACATGAACATATTTCACCTCGGTTAAGGTCAACTCAAAGGTGTTCAGCATAAAATCACCAAACTGAAGCAGATCTGTTTTGTAAGACTGTAGGGTATGTGAAGAATATCTCTTCTCGTGCTGAAGATAGGTTAAAAAATGCTCAACAGTCATAGCAATGCTTTAGTAATGCTCGTTAAGTGAATATACAAAACATTAACGTAACAAGCACCTATTTAAGCAAAAAAAAACGCCACCAAATTACGGTGACGTTTTTATATCATTTAAACCATTCAGAACTAGATAGTTCCTTCAAGTTGCATGTTTTGCTTATAAATAGCGTGTTTCACTTGCGTACGACGAGCTACAGATTTTTTCTCATAAGCTTGGCGGCTACGTAATTCTCTTAACACTCCGGTTTTTTCAAATTTCTTTTTGAAACGTTTTAACGCCTTATCTAATGATTCGCCGTCTTTAATATTAATAATGATCATAACGTATTGATACCTCCTCTCGTTGTTTTTAGGACTGCAAAGATAAAGCTTTCATTTGATAATCAAAACAATATATTTAATTTAGTTAATAATCCGCGTTTACCACAATTGCATTATTTATATATCTTTATAAAATATCTGTTTATCTGGCTATGAAATCTAAAAAAACATTGTTCATTGTGCTTGGCACCGTAATCATTCTGTTATCCGGTTTTATCTTCTACCGCTATTATTTTGTTTTCGGTGAAGGTGTAAAGGCAGGAGAGTTAAATTATGTTGTAAAAAAAGGCTATGTATTTAAAACTTATGAAGGTAAACTGATCCAGTCGGGTATCCGTTCCAAACAAACCGGAACTTTACAATCCAATGAATTTGAATTCTCAGTAGCCGATAAAGCCATAGCCGAGAAAATGATGCTGAACAGTGGCAAATTTTTCGAATTACACTATAAAGAATATATCAGCAGTTTGCCGTGGCGGGGATACAGCCCTTTTGTGGTCGATAGCATCATCTCTATAAAGTAACCAAAACAATAAATCCGGCTGTCTTTACAACAGGCCGGACTTACCAGTTTTATATTGGTTAGAATAACTCGCTTTAATTTTTCAGCACTTCCCTTGCAATCACGATCTTCTGGATCTCAGAGGTGCCTTCCCCTATCGTACAAAGCTTACTGTCACGATAGAATTTTTCAACCGGAAAATCTTTGGTATAACCGTAGCCGCCAAAAATCTGCACTGCTTCTGTAGCGCACCTTACCGCTACTTCTGAAGCAAAGTACTTGGCCATCGCAGATTCTTTACTCATAGGTAAGCCCCGGTTCTTTAGATCGGCGGCCTGCCTGATCAATAGTTCTGCAGCCTCAATTTCAGTGGCCATATCTGCAAGCTTAAAGCTGATGCCCTGAAAGCTAGCTATGGGCTGTCCAAACTGATGTCTTTCCTTGGCATAGGCAACAGCTGATTCATAAGCCCCCCGGGCAATACCTAGTGATAAAGCTGCAATAGAAATCCTACCGCCATCGAGTACCTTCATCGCTTGTTTAAAGCCTTCTCCCTCTTTACCCAACAGGTTTTCTTTCGGTACCCTGCAATTATCAAATATCATCTCGGTTGTTTCCGAGGCCCTCATGCCTAATTTATTCTCTTTTTTACCCGCCGAAAAACCAGGCGTACCCCGTTCTACTACAATAGCAGAAATTCCTTTAGAATCTCCTTTATCACCTGTACGCACCATTACTACTGCTACATCTCCGGTTTTACCATGAGTAATCCAGTTCTTCGCCCCATTAATTACATATTCATTACCGTCCAGCACTGCTGTGGTCATCATACGCAGGGCATCCGAACCCGTATTTGCCTCAGTTAAACCCCAGGCACCAATCCATTCTGCTGTAGCCAGCTTAGGTAACCATTTCTGTTTCTGCTCCTCATTGGCAAAAGCCAGGATGTGCCCAGTACACAAAGAATTGTGTGCAGCAACAGAAAGACCAACCGAGCCGCAAACCTTTGCTACCTCCACAATTACATCTACATATTCCTGGTAACCAAAACCCGATCCGCCGTAAACTTCCGGCACCAACACGCCCATCAAACCAAGTTCTCCCAGTTGCTTAAAAACTTCAACAGGAAAATATTGCGCTTCATCCCATTCCATCAATTTTGGCCTGATATTTTTATCGGCAAAATCCCTCACCATCCTCCTGATCATCTCTTGATTCTCTGAGGTACTAAAGCTGTATCCTACAGGACCGTCCATCATTTCTAGCATATTTTATTGTTTGAATTTGGGCAATTATAAACAAATAAAACCATAGCATCACCAGCCAAAAAACTGCAAAAAAATAGAACGAAATGGTATTTAGTTCATTAACCTTGCCCTGTCATTTTAGGCAAATCAAATCCCCTCAAAAAAAAATCATTATTTTTTTGTCAATAAGCAGCCAGAGAAAATATATTATCCGAATAAGGTGTCAATCTGGCCTTTCCGTTTAAAAATTCCAGCGCAATAATAAACGAGTACCCGGCTACCTCTGCCCCCAGTTGCTTTACCAGTTCAGAAGCTGCAACCACAGTTCCCCCTGTTGCTAGTAAGTCGTCATGAATCAGTACATGCTGCCCTTTCAGCAAAGCATCTTCGTGTACTTCTATGGTAGCCGTACCATATTCCAAATCGTACGATTGCTGTACCGTTTTATAGGGTAGCTTCCCGGCTTTCCTAATGGGCACAAAGGGTACATTCAGCAGCTGTGCAAGCGCTGGCCCAAATAAAAAGCCCCTGCTTTCTATACCGGCCACCACATCAATATCCAAACCCTTCAACCGGCCGGCAAGTGCTGCCGTAATCTCCTGGCACAATGCCGGATCCTTTAATATCGGGGTTATGTCCTTAAAAGTGATACCCTGTTTAGGGAAGTCGGGTACGTCCCGCACTGTCGATTTTATTTTTGATTCAATCATGCTCAAAATTCAAGATAAGGCGCCAAACGGTCTATCGTTTCCTGGTTTAAAATAGCAACCTTGTATAAGTCTGCAATATTACTATAATTTCCATGTTGTTTTCTGTATTGTATCAATGCGTTGATCTGCTTATACCTAATATAGGGATGATTCTTCAGGCCATTAAACTCTACCGTATTGATATTTATCTTCCTTAGTCGCAACAAATCCACAGCCACTTGCCCTTTAATCTCCTGGTATTTTACAGAGTCCAGCCCAAAAACCTCCATTAGCTGTTCCTTTTTACAGAAACCGCCGATACGCTCCCTGTATTTTACAATACGGTTTGCAAATACTCTTCCAATCCCTTTTATCTTTTCAAGCTCCGTGGTATCCGCTCCATTCAGTTCAATAAGCTCCATTTCAGCTTTCACATAATTGGTTTTCGGATACGGCTTAAACACAATATCAGGAGCTTTATTAGTTATTCGTACATATGGTGCAAGCCGCTCAAACATTTGCCTGCTTATGGTGTACATTTTTTTCAGGTCCTCAACCTGTTTAAATCTCCCGCCTTTAGCCCTGTAATTTAGAATAGCCCTGGCCTGCTTAAATGACAAGCCCAGTTTTTCCCATTCTGCCTGCCCAATACTATTTGGGTCAAAAATAAAAAGATCAGGTTTTTCTTTCTGCCATTGCTGGTCAGCTGTTACTTTGTACCTCTGTCCAGGGTTTATTTTATCCCTTTCCCTCCTTGCCAGTTGTAAAAGCGCCCTCTTTTCGGCAACCGTAATCTGCGGTTCAGGCTTCATTAAACGATAAACAGGAGGAACCAGCATAACCACCCCTATCAAACAGATCAGCACCAGCAGTCCATTAAACTCCTGCCTGCTGAAGGCAAAAATATCCAGCCATTTCTTCATTAGCTAAATTTAAACATCACCAACGATATGAACCACAAAACCCGGCTGCTTTTTATTTAACTGTAGGCCATTAATGTCTGCTATACATGCTTATATTTTCTTTGTAACTAACTTTAAGAATATAAGTCTTATTTTTGAAGTTGACTTATAATTCATTAATCAAATTTTAAATGAAGATCATAACTACCAAAGAGTTTGCAAAAGCCACAAAAATCGATAAGTTAGGTGTACCGGGTTTGGCAGCTCTGCTCATGGAGATGATGAAATTAAACGACATCAATAAGGTTTTTTCACAGAATGAACACTTTAACGGCCTTGAATTTGTCGACAAAATATTAGAAACAATTGGCGTAAGTATCGACTTTGATGAGGACGACCTTAAAAACATACCCAAAACCGGCGGTTTTATAGCCATTGCCAACCATCCTTATGGCGGCGTAGAAGGGCTTGCCCTGGTAAAATTACTCTGTACCGTAAGGCCAGAAGCTAAGGTGATGGTGAACTTCATCCTGAAAAAGATCCCTAACCTGAGCGAGTTTTTTGTGGCCGTGAACCCCTTCGAGAATGTCCAGCATACCTCCAGCATCAGCGGGTTAAAGGCCACATTCGATCTCCTGCAAAGTGGTACGCCCATTGGCATCTTTCCTGCCGGGGAAGTTTCAACCTTTAGCCTGGATAAGCAGGAAATTACAGACAGGATATGGCACCCAGTAGTGGGCAAATTAATTGCCAGGGCTAAAGTGCCGGTTGTACCTATCTATTTTCATGGCAATAACGGGGTATTATTTAATATCCTCAGTTTTATACACCCAACACTACGTACAGCAAAACTGCCTTCAGAGTTCTTAAATAAACAAGGACTAAAAATAAAAGTCAGGATAGGAAAGCCAATTCATATCGAAGACATATCTTACCATAAGAACACCAATAAGCTCCTCGACTTTTTACGTGCCCGTACCTATGCATTGGGTACCGGCCTTGAAGAAGAAAGGAAACTGTTCAATCCCATCAACCTCTTCAAGATCAAAAAGAAACCCGAACCCATCATTGAGGAAACTGAGCGAAACTTAATTGTAGAAGAGGTTGAGCAGCTGGAAAGCTTCAGGGTATGGCAGGAAAAAAATTACGAAGTGTACATTACACCAACGGCAGCCATTCCGAATGTACTCAGGGAAATTGGCCGCCTAAGGGAAATCACGTTCCGTGAAGTTGGTGAAGGCACTAATAAAAAAATAGATCTTGATAATTATGACATCTACTATCATCACCTTTTTATATGGGACAAAGAACTGCAGAATATTGTAGGCGCATACCGCATT
Source organism: Pedobacter africanus (assembly GCF_900176535.1). Classification (NCBI taxonomy): domain Bacteria; kingdom Pseudomonadati; phylum Bacteroidota; class Sphingobacteriia; order Sphingobacteriales; family Sphingobacteriaceae; genus Pedobacter; species Pedobacter africanus. The sequence goes on from NZ_FWXT01000005.1 coordinate 133,966, forward strand.
GGCAAAGGCGATGAAATTCTGAATACCATGGGTCGCAGGGGCTTTTACCTTTCTGAACTATTTAAGATCAAAGAGCCCTTTTACCCGGTTCTGCGTAAAGGTATAGAGCTTGGACGTTCCTGGATTCGCAAAGAGTACCAGCAAAAGCCGCTGCCTCTTTTCCTTTTATGGAAAGGCATTTTAAAATACTTGCTGGACAATCCCCAATACAGGTACATGTTTGGCCCGGTCAGCATCAGCAACAACTTCTCCAAGTTCTCTAAATCACTGATTGTAGACTACATCACTAAAAACCACTTCGACTACGAACTGGCCCATTACGTAAAGCCTAAAAACAAGTTTAAGGCCGATCTTTCTGCAATAGATAAAGATTTGCTGATAGAAAGCAGTGAATCTTTAAAAGATCTGGACAGCCTCATTTCCGACATCGAAAACTCACACATTAAGATTCCCGTATTGCTTCGTCAGTACATGAACCTTAATGCAAAGATCATTTGCTTTAATATTGATCCTAAGTTTTCTGATTGCCTTGATGGATTTCTGGTTGTCGATACACAGAGCATTCCACCAGAAATGCTGGAAAAAATTGGCAAAAACTTTTAGTTATCCGCTTCGTCGGCTTCGGGAGCTGACGTTTGTACAAGATTAGCCAACCAATCAGGAATAACAGCGGTTATGTGTTCCAAAGGAATATATACCGGATAATCTTCAATTGCGGGAAATTCTAGATATATAGACATGATGAGGAATTTAGTTAATACTTTAACATCCACCCGTCAAAATAGTTTTGAAAAAACTCCAAACTCCTTTGGCAAGTCAAGAATGCCCCGCAATTGCGAGAATTGCGGGGCATAAAAAGATTAACGGTAAAAGGGATAGCTGGAAACATCCATTTTCAGTCTATTATAGGGGAACCTACCGTTATGAGGTAAACATATATTTAATCCATATATTTTGCAATTCTTTTACGCCAACAGCCCAAAATCTTACGCGAACATTATAAAATCTGCCCTTTAAATAAAATTAAGAATTTCTGTAAGTCAGCAAATATCCTTACATTCCGGGTACGGAAACTCTAACTTTTATGATCAAGTATATACTCCCGATATTCCTTTTTTTGAACTGCTTCTTACCGGCACCGGCGCAACAAAAAAAAGCAACTGGTTTGGTCCGTTACAGCGACTTCGGAGCCAAAGGCGATGGCACCAGCGATGACATGGAAGCTATCGTAGCCGCACATGCCTTTGCCAACCAACATGGCCTTAAGGTTAAAGCAGATGCCGGGGCCCGTTACTATATTGGGGGTAAAGCTCGCACGGCGGTTATCCAGACAGATACTGATTTCGGCACAGCCGCCTTCATTATTGATGATACCGAAGTAGAAGACCGTAATGCCCCTGTTTTCACGGTAAGTTCAGGCCTCAAATCCTTTAAACTGGAAAACGTTAGCTCACTTAAGCGTAATCAGCAAAAAATTGAAGTTGCTTTACCTCGGCCCTGTTTAATTACTGTCACAAATTCCAATGTAAAACAGTATATCCGTTTTGGATTAAACCAAAACAATGGCTCACCGCAAACCGACATCTTTATTGCCGACAAAAACGGTAAGGTAGACATGGATGCCCCCATCATCTGGGATTTCAAGCAGATTACAGATATCACTGCGTTGCCTATCGACGAAAATCTGCTGAAGATTACCGGAGGCACCTTTACCACCATTGCCAATAAATCCGAATCCATGGCTTACTATAGCCGGGGCATTTCAATCAGGCGCTCCCACGTACTCGTTGAAGGGCTGAAGCACTACATTACAGATGAAGGGGAACAGAGTGCGCCATACGGCGGATTCATCAACATCGGTAACTGCGCTTATGTAACCGTAAAAAACACCATCCTAACCGGCCACAAAACCTACAGCACCATTGGTTCGGCGGGCAAGCCTGTCTCAAAAGGCACTTACGATCTTTCTGTAAACCGGGCTGTTAATATATCCTTTGTAAATTGCAGCCAGACCAACAGTATAGACGACAGCAAGTATTGGGGTATTCTGGGCTCAAACTTTTGCAAAAACCTGCTTTACGACAATTGTACCTTCTCCCGCTTTGATGCCCACCAGGGCGTAGCCAATGCCACCATCCGCAACTCAACCCTGGGGCATATGGGTATAAATGCCATTGGCAGCGGGCTGCTTACCATCGAAAACTCTACCATCCGTGGTCGCAGCTTTGTTAACCTGCGTTCCGATTACGGCAGTACCTGGCAAGGGGAAATCCTGATCCGCAACTGTGTTTTTGTGCCTGCAGGCGGTAAGGCTGTCAGCGCCGCGCTCATTGGCGGTTCTTATTCAGGCCAGCACGATTTCGGTTATACCTGCTACATGCCGGAACAGATCACAATCGAAAATCTCCGGATCGACGACTCCAAACACCCGGATAACTACCAGGGGCCGGCTATTTTTGCAAATTTCAATCCCAACATGACAGACGATACCTATCAGGAAAAGTTCCCTTATGTAAAAACCAAAGTGGTTATCCTCAAGAACGTTACAACTGCCAGCAAGAAAGCATTACGGACCAGCGACAACCCGTTCATGTTTAAGGATGTAAAGGTGATACGGTAGTCTCCACCAAATATATTGGGAATCCTTTACTTAGCGAGCAAAGCTAAAACAGCTTTTCCTACTGCACGGGCCGACTGTGGATTTTGTCCCGTAACCAGTCTTTGATCCGTTAACACATGTTCCTGCCATGGGGCTGATTTTTCGTAGATACCACCTCGTTCAATTAGTTTATCCTCTAATAAAAAGGGCACAACCTTATCCAGCTTAACAGCAGCTTCTTCCTCATTGGTAAAACCATTCACTTTTTTACCTTCTACAAGGTATTTACCACTGCTCAATTTGATGTTCACAATACCTGCGGGGCCATGGCACACCGCTGCAACTACACCGTTGTTTTCGTAAATTTTAGTTGCAATGGCCGAGATTTCATTATTATCCGGAAGGTCCCAGACAGCGCCATGCCCACCGGCATAATAAATAGCCAGATAATCTTCCGGTTTTACTTCAGCGGGTTTTTGGCTATGGCTAATTTTGCCTTGGTAATATTTATCTTCCCAAAACTCTTTATTTTCTGCGTCTGTAAGATCGAAGCCATCTACCGGCGGTGTTCCTCCTTTTGGACTAACAAAATCAATTTCATAGCCGGCTTCTTTCAGTACCTTCCAGGCATGGCTTACTTCAGCCAGGTAATAACCTGTTGGCGCACCTGTACTTCCTTTTTTATCGTGGCTGGTTACCACAAACAGAATTTTCTTTTTCATCGTATTTGTTGTTTTAAATTGTGCTGTTGCTACCATTGACAAGAAAATGGCGCACATCGCCAAAGTCATTTTTAGTGATTTTTTAAAATTCATTATTTATCTGTTCAAATTTGCTTACCCAAAGTTCGGGTAAAGTCCAGCGAACAAAAAGGAATTCACTGCTGCAAGGCTACATAGCCTGCGCTGGATTTCTGACGAAAAAAATTAGAAATCTTATGCAATTCATTGCAAAGCTTTTCTTTATTATCACGCGATAAAACAAGCAATTCGCTATCTTCTATGCAATCCATCGCAATAGTGGCAGGTGTTTGGTTATTAAGCGCCTGATAATCGGAAATCCACCAATCTTCCATTGCAAATTGAAGGATATGCATTTTTCCCTCCAGATCTGTATGATAAGCTTTTAACAAGCCGCTCCATACCCAATAGTCGTTCAATACTTCAGTATCCTCCTGTATAAGAAATTGATGTTTCTTCATCTTTTTCCTGGTAAACAAAGAAATCACATAGTCAAACTCGGCATCCGTTAAAGGAGTAATTTTCTCAATGTGTTTTCTTAATGCTATGCTCATATTATAAACTTCTAATCCAATGGCTAACGGTTACGGAAATATACCATAAAAAGCGGGGAATGATCCTACCGACCATTCCCCGCCATCTAAATTAACGCTCTCAAAAATAATAACGCATATAAAGTGCCAAAATTATCTGAGCTCTCAAAATAATTATAATCGATACCTAAGCTTGATATTTCTTCCTATAGCCTTAAGCAAGCCCGGATGGTCGCTAACGGTTGCATCTGCAGCCTCCCATTCGCCCTTCAAATTACGGGCAAGTTCATATTGTTCCCCATTCAGGTTAACCTGAACGGAAGTAGTTTCTTTAGTAATTCCTTTTGTTAAAACAATGTAGGTGTAATCCTTTTCTTCAAAGGTGATGCGTAAAGGTAGACTCATGATACAAATATAACGAATACCGCTCTTCTATATTATCATCATCTCCCCTGCATAAACACTTGCACTAACAGCATTGCCTTCCGAATTTACATAATGCATCCAGGCATGCACCCTATCATTTGCAAATTGGCTGGCAATTGTAAAACTGCTTCCTTGTCAACCCTTAATGCCACATCTTGAAAAGTCACAATGGCTTCTTTTGCCGGATTGTAAATAATAAAGCTGGCCTTGTCGTTATCATTGCTAAAGGCTGATGCCGGTAAGTTCTCCCATTTAATGTTCAGCACTGCATTTATCAAACACAGCACTTCCAGTATCCTAACCAAGATACTTTATGATCTCGGCCTCTATTTTTTTGCAGGAAAGCAGCCAGGGCTTTTTTACAATTGACACCTTCACCTGGTCGGCTTCAATCTCATAACTTCCGGCCAATGTAAAGCCTTTAGCTAAAAAAGAAAAGCGTCCGGAGTGGGTATCTCCTACAAAAGAACCTTCTTTCTGCGCTTTAATTGCATTTGTTAGCTGCTTAACCAATTCATCTTTTGGCTTTGGGTAATCTATAGTAAAACAACACATAACCGTAAATTAATTTTGCCCAGCTGCAACCCTAAACCTTTTACTATGCTCTTTTAACTGGGCTTTTAACAGTTGCCTTGCTATATGTATCCTTGTTTTAACCGTACCCAGCGGAATGTTCAGCTCTTCGGCTATTTCGTTGTATTTATAGCCTTCAAAATATTTTAAAAAAGGCAAGGAATGTTCTGGCTCAAGCTTAGCTAAAGCTCTATTAATGTCTTCCATTACAAATTTGCCCTCGCCCAAATTGCTCGTGGCACTATTGCTTAGCTGATAAGAAGATAAATCTGCCGAGGTTTCTACTACAGCACCACGCCTGGCATCTTTTCTATATTGATTGATAAAAGTATTGCGCATAATGGTGTACAACCAGCCCCTTAAATTTGTACCCTCTTTGTACATTTCATGATAGCGTATGGCGCGGATAATGGTATCCTGAACCAGGTCATTGGCATCTTCTATATTCTTTGTAAATTTTAATGCAAATGCCTCCAGGCAGTTTTGATGTTTACAGATTTCGGCATTCAATGTCAGGTTTTTCATAAGGCAACAGATTTTGTTTAAGGTAAGAGGCAAAATATTATACAAAAGCCATACCAAAAAGTAACCCTTGCTGCTTTTTAATTAAGGCTTTCCATGCTAAAACAAATATCGTCCCTGAGTTGTTCAAGGAAATTATTTATCAATCTTTTACCATTAACAATAAACACAATGCCAGAAGGAACAGTTAAATTTTATCAGGAGTCAAAAGGGTTTGGCTTCATTGTACCTGCCAACGGGGAACCCGAAATCTTTTTTCATGCTACAGCACTAAGCGAACCCGTAAAACAGCATGACCGCGTAACTTACGAAGTAGAAAGTGGTAAGAAAGGACTAAATGCAGCAAAGGTACGGAAGCTTTAGTGTTATTCTCCGGAAGGAACAGACAAAGGAACTCCTGCCGGAACCGGGGTGCCAAAATTGGGGCAACCATCTGCGCCCCAGGTAAATTTTTGCAACCTCAGGTCTCTGGCCCAGCCCGGGCTTTTAGTTCTTTTGGCATGATAAAATATCCACCATTCCTTACCGTCTGGCGATTGCGTGAAACTGGCATGCCCGGTACCCAGTACTTTTGCAGTACCTTGAAACACCGGGCCGCTTTTTTCCCAGTTTCCTGCATCAAGTGGGTTTCCCGAAGGATCTTTTAGCCGTAGCTGCCCAAGCCGGTATTCCGGGGTCCAGGATTCCCGGGTTGAATAAATGATAAAAACCTGGCCATTTCTCATTAAAAACTGTGGGCCCTCGTTTAAATCCAGCGGCCCACCTGTTTCCCATGGCTGGTCTGGGCTGGATAGCTTAACCCGGTTAGAGCTGATCGTCCATGGATTACTCATTTCGGCTATATAAAGGTGCTGAGATGTTTTATCGGTAGTGGCATTCTGCTCCCACCCAGACCATATTGCGTAAAGCTTTTTGCCAATATAGCCCACATTCACATCTATTGCCCAGATCATACCAGTCTCATCTTGGCTATCTGCTCCTGTATTTAAAATGCCTTTGTCTATATATTTCCCTTGTGGATCATCGGTAACCGATTCCAATACACCAGAGCGCTGGTGAATATACGGAGGACCGGCTTTACCGGCCGCATAATAGATATACCATTTTTTATTAAAATAGTGTAATTCAGGTGCCCATACCTGGCTGCTGTTCCATCCTGTTGCCGGAGTGGTCCATACGGTTACGGGCTTACCCAACTCCGTCAATTTACTTGATTTACGAACCGAAATACCCCTGCTATTGATGTCGCCATTGCTTTGGCAAACATAATAATACCCCCTGTGCCGTATTACCCAGGGATCGGCCCCCGTTCCAATGGGATTTGTAAATTTTAAGGTACTTTTTTTGATTTGCGCAGCGCAAAAGTTAACACTAAAAAGTGACGCAAGCAGCAGGCAACATATTCTTCTCATATTCTACTTACTTACTGTTTTTACCGCTTGCCTTTATTCCTGCTGCGTATTTCTGGTGCATCATTTTTGAAACCATTACAGGATCTCCCTGGGCTTTTTCGGCATACAGTTCCCGGCTGTTAACCCAGTTCCATTCCCAGGCTTTAATTTTCTCATCGAATACCTCCTGGCTAAACTTCTGGTTGTTTTTCATTTTTATACCTACCTCTTTAATAAATTGCTGCCATCTCTGCAAATAAAAACCGTTTAACAAGCCAGACCACTGTTTATTGGCATACTCATGCAGGGAAGCGTCTTTATCTCCCCATAGGGTAATCAGGTTCCTTGCGTTTTTCTCATACAGCGCTTTCTCCGCATCATTTGTACCCCATCTTTTCGCATCATTTAACCACTTACCCAAAAGAAAATCTTTCCTTGTAGCCAGCAGCCTGTCCATATCCCTGATCAGTTCCAGGAACTTACTGCTGCTTAGCTGAAATGCCTTATAGTTTTTATTTTTATAAGCGGCGGCCATTTCCTGTTGTAAAATGCTGGCATAATCGGCCATGATCTGCCTGCTTAAATCAACCAGGTCATATTGAAACCCGTCAACATTTTTAAAATCAGCAGAGGCTTTAATCATGTGGTCCCAGGCAGGGACCAGGTCAGTTAACTTATAAGGCATTTCTGTATCCGTCCAGTCTGTGCTCCTTTTAAAAGTTGGCCTGCCGGTTACAATGCTTTCATGCCCCCCATCAGCGTTGTAAACCGTATAATGCAGAATGTTCCAGGCTTTTTCTACTTCCGCATTTTTTTGCCCGTACCTGCGGTGAACATAATCCTTAACCCAATCATCTGCATCAATTACTTTATCTCTCCATACATTATCCAGCATTAGTGCGTATATGGCCGGATTTTGCTCGATTCCTTCCGGAACTACCCCGATACCCATCATGTTACCTGCCTTAGGATCGTGAAAAGTTTCTGATGGTTGTATGGAGATTTTGTCCATGTGCCCGAACATATTGATCTTACCCCCAAAATTATGCAGCATACACCAGATCCACTGTTTACCATAATAGGCCTCTGTTTTATCCCATATGGGTTGTACCTCGCTCCACAGATCGAGAACAATAAGCTTATCGGTTGGTACGGCGTTCAGATAGCTTTTCAATTGCTCTGGTTTCCAGAAGTCCCTTTTATCCCAAAAGGTCCAGCCCTGCATAACCCATATGGCCTCAGGATCGGCAGCTGCCATTGATTTGTATACCGCATCGCTGGACTCGGCAAGGTAAGCCGGGCTGCTGCTTGGGGGGTACATTTCATTAAAGGTATCAGCGCCATACAAATGGTCTGTTCCAAAAGTTTTGGTTTGTTCTTCTATAAATTTACGGCCTATAACCTGGAACAGCGGGTCTTTCGGATCAAGAATATAGGTATCCGCAAATCTTCCTTCCCAATTGGTTTTCTGCAATTTGGCCGCCGGAAAACGTTCTTTAAATGCCGGGGGCACATGCCCGGTAAAGGCCGGCAGAATTGGTGTCATTCCCAGTTCCCGCTCACGCGCAAGGATCTTTTTCTGAAGCTCTTCGTGGCTCTTCATCCAGGATTGCGGTAATGGCCCGCCCCAACCGTCTAAATTACCGGCCCAAAACCACATGAAATATGCCGGCCCCGAGAAAAAAGCATCCATATCTTTTTCAGTAAAGCCCATGCTTTTGTAAACCCGGTACCAAAGTGCATTCTGACCGGTCATGGCCAGGGGCATATTGATGCCATTCAATGCCATAAAGTCTATTTCCTGCTGCCAACGCTCCCAATCCCACCATGCAGCGGTATAATTGAAGGTACAGTAATTAAAATAATGCCTGTACTGATAAGGGGTTGTATGGCGCACTTTTGCCGGCACTACAGGCAGCTCGCTCAGCAAATTCAGGTTATTTCCGTTCCAGCTGATGTCGCAATGTGCATAGTTTTTAAGGTAGAAATTCAATGCACTGGCTACTGAAATCCCATGGTTTCCCCTCAGGACGATCTTTCCCCCTTTGCTTTCCAGTTCAAATACATCTTTACCATCTTGTTTCTCTACAAATTCAATTAAAAACCGGTCCTGAAATTTCGGAAGTATTCGCTTAATTAAAGCGTAACTGGCTTCTTTATTTAAGGATGAAGCCCCCTTCCACTCTGCTTGCTTAGCCATAGAAATAGTTGCCACAAATAGCAACATGATCCCAAAAGCAGCACTCATTAAATTGTGTTTGAATTTCATATATTTTTCTTTTATGTGTTCAGGTATAAATATTTAAGAAATGGGCTTCTTTTTGTTTTTGCCTATTTTATGCCCCCACATGGCATAATACCCTATGGCAATATAGCAGGGTACCACTATCCAGTAAGCCCGTTGCGGATTCGTATGATCGGTAACATAACCATACAGCAGAGGTAGCACGGCAGCGCCCGAAATGGCCATCACCAGCAGGGAAGATCCTGTTTTTGTAAAGCGCCCCAGTCCTGCAATGGCCAATGGCCATATGGATGGCCACATCAGTGAATTGGCAAGGCCAAGCAGGGCAACAAATACTACAGAAATTATTCCATTGCTGAAAATTGCACAAACGGCAAAAAAAATACCGAGCAGCGCCGAGCTTTTAAGTGCCGATTCCTGGCTGAAGAACCTGGGGATACACACTATTCCGATCAGGTAACCGGCAAGCATACTGATAAGTGTAAACGAAGTAAAGAACTTGGAAACCGATAGCGGAATGCCCTGAAAGGCACCATATCCAATAATGCTGTTTCCGGCAATAACCTCTACTCCTGTGTATAAAAACAGGATGAGGACACCAAGCAGCAGATGCGGGAACTGGAGGATGGAAGTTTTAACCTGTTGCCCCGCCAGTTCCGTTGCTTCCTCTGTTTCCTCTTCGGTTACCTCCGGTAGTGCAGAGAAACGGATCATTACAGCCAGAATGATCAATATACCTGTAATAACCAGGTAAGGAACAATCACTTTAGCTGCCAGGGCATCCAATTCTGTAATCCTGTCAAAAACATCCAGCGAATTTAATTTATGCTTTACCGCATCGGCATCATTTAAAATCACCGCACCCAGGATAAGTGGTGCCAAAGCTCCTGCAATGCCATTACAGATCCCCATAAAACTGATCCGCCGCGCGGCGCTTTCTTTCGGGCCCAGTATGGTAACATAAGGGTTTGATGCGGTTTGGAGTACGGTAAGCCCGGCCCCCTGCACAAATAAACCCAATAAAAACAATGGGTAAAACCTGTTTATAGCCGCAGGCACAAATAACAAAGAACCAGCCGCTACAAGGATCAGCCCTATTGACAAGCCGTTTTTGAAACCCGTTAGCTTCAGCAACCAGCCAGACGGGATCCCCATCAGGAAATAGGAAATATAAAAGGCAAATGCTACCAGGTAAGACTGAAAACTGTTCAGTTCACAGGCAAGCTGCAGATACGGGATCAGTACGGCACTTAACCAGGTTACAAAACCAAAAACAAAAAACAAGGTCCCTATAATCACCAAAGGGTTCAGTACGCTTTTATTCATCATGGCATCAATAATTTTGGGTCTTTATTTTATCGATGATCTTTTCATAGACATCAACAGGAAATACCGAAGGCTGCCCATACCAGAAAAAAGAGCCCAGTCCTTCGTAAGTACCGGCCTGCATATGTCTGGAAGTAGGCAGGTAACTGGAAACATCATTACAATAGCCGGCCACGCTGACCAGCTTTTCCGGCCAGATTTTCTTGATGCCGATGCTGTAGTCTGTTACCGCCTCCCTGGAAAGCCCTACCAGTTTCCAGTTACCAATATTAATGGTTTGCAGGTAAACCGGCATAGTAACAGGCATCTGCTTCCTTTTGTCAAGATCAAGCATCAGGTCTGCCCAGCGTACATCCTTTTCAGCATTTACATCTCCCTTTCCATTATCGTTTTCCTTTCTGAACGCACTGATACGTTCATTGCTCCATCTGTTTACAGGAAAATTCAGCGAATCAAGATAAAAGGTAAGGCTGCCTGTTAATTGCTCCATAGGACGGTTTAAGATTTCTTTGATATCAGCAGCAAGCGCTTTACCTGTTTTTACATGGTCAGTACTTACCGGGTTAATATCTCCGCCGCAGCCCTGAAGAAACAAAGCATCGGATATACCTGCTTCTTTTTCGAGAAGAGCCTTTGTTATACCAGGATAATTGGCACTTAAAGTGAAACCTTCTATTCCTTCATTTTTAAACACCGGATGACATCCTGTTAAAAAAACAATGGTTTTATGATGATCTTTGATACGCTCAATGCTGAGCACATCCACATCATTGTCGTAAGGGACAGCTGCCCCTTCCAGGCTCCTGTTGCTTCCGATTGCAGTTTTTCCTCTTCCAAAAGCTAAAACAGAAGGCTTCATGTTTCTGATTGCGCATTCAATAACCTTAACAATTGCAGGCCTAACCACGCCGTTTAAATAAACAGAATCTGGCAGCTGATGTGCCCCCCAGGTTGTCCAGTCTTGCGTTGAAGGTGCAAAATGCGTATGCGAAGCATTGATCATGATTGCTGATGGTGCAATCCTGTGCTTTCTAAAGATCTCCTGCTTTATGGCTGAAATGAAGTTGTGGTTAAATCCGCAAACATCTGCGCCGGCAATTACGATGGTTTGCTTTCCTTTGGCAATAGCCACAGCGCTTACAGAAAGGTTACCATCGGTTTTGTGCCGGCCCTCAAAAACCATGTTATTTGTATCCAGACCATAAAGCTTGCCACCGCTAATGGCAATAGCTTTCAGATGAATAGGGTAAGACAGGCCGTTAAATCCTGCAAATTTAATCCAGCTTCCATTTTTGTTCTTCGGTTCATAGCGCATTAGCTCATTATTTGCTGTAAGCGCAAACAACCGGCCTTTATAGCTGGCCAGGCTAATTGCTCCTTCCAGCTTTGCCAGGGCAGCCGCCGCATGCCCTGTCCATTTTTGCTTATTGCCCGCCGAAAAATTCAATCTTCCTTTAGCTTCTCTTTTTACCCACTCTAAACTAAACCGCCCGCCTCTCGGATAACCATACCCAGCCAGGGCCACAGAAAACGGAAAGCTGCCCGGTTCTATACTTGCTTTGGCCGTACCCGAAAAGTACGCTTGCTGCGCCTGAACTGCCGGGCCAAAAAAGCCGACAATAACCAGCCCTATAAAAATGAAACGATGTTGAATTTTCATGCTAACCTAATGGAGTTATGGATGGATAAATAGGGTACTTGTATTTGCACTACGTTTTCCAGATGGTGTAATGACAATGGTTTTTAATTGCCGTTTTTCTCCTTTCCTAAGGATAATATCAATTGGCCTTTCATAGAGATAATCTGTTTCCCTGGCATCTTGCCCGTCAAAATTATAATAGATCTTTGCCCCTTCTACAGGCACTTTCAACTGTATTTTAAATACAGATCCTATAAGCATGGTATCGGCAATGCCGATAGGGCCAGGTACCCGGTATATTTTATCAGTTTTGTCCAGTTGAAGCAGGTGTTTGGGCAAACGATGCTCAAAAAAACCAACGGAGTCTTTTTTTTCGGGAAAAGTCCAGGCAACCTCGGCAAGTGCCATTAGCCGCGGGTAGAGCATGTATTCTACCTTACGATGGGTATCCATATGTTCTGTCCAGATAGCCGCTTCAACACCGATAATGTGTTTTTTTTGTGCTTCGGACAGCACCTTTGGCGTAGGGTTGTAGGCATATACCCTGGATAAGGTATTGTAGCCCCAGCCGATAGCCAGAGGTTCATGCTCCCTTCTGCCCTGGATAAAATCAAAATAAACATGCGACATCGGAGACATCACCACGTCATGGTCTTGCTGCGCAGCTTTTACACCTTCTTCTATGTTGCGCCAGGCCATAACCGTGGCATTCGGGGCAAGCCCTCCTTCCAATATCTCATCCCAGCCAATGATCTTTCTGCCCTTGGAATTGACAAACTTTTCAATCCTCTTTACAAAATAGCTTTGCAGTTCAAACTCATCTTTCAGCTGCTCCTGCTTTATCCTTTGCTGGCAATATTTGCAGGCCGACCAGCGTTTTTTAGGGCACTCGTCTCCGCCTATATGAATATACGGCGAGGGAAACAATGCCATCACTTCCGTAAGCACATCTTCCAGAAACTTAAAAGTATTTTCTTTACCTGCGCAATATACATCTTCAAATATACCCCAGCTTTCAGCTACTTTAAAAGGTCCGGGATGGTCTCCGCAAGCCAGTTCAGGATAGGCCGCAAGTGCCGCCAGCGAATGTCCGGGCAATTCAATTTCCGGAATTACGGTTACCTGCCTTTCGGCAGCAAATGCTACGATCTCTTTGATCTCTTCCTGGGTATAAAATCCTCCGTAAGGAAGGTGGTCCTGCCCATTTAAGGAATCGGTATAATGGCTGATCTGCGTACTTACCCGGTATGCACCGACTGAGGTAAGCTTAGGGTATTTTTTGATTTCAATACGCCATCCGTGGTCTTCTGTAAGGTGCCAGTGATAAACATTCATCTTATATTTCGCCAGCATTTCTATCTGGCTTTTGATAAAAGATACCGGATAGATGTGATAACCAACATCCTGCATAATGCCCCGGTAGGCATATCTTGGCTTATCATCTATTTCCACGCACGGAAGTTTTAATGTTGAGCCATCCACTTTGATGAGCTGCATTAACGTTTGCAGGCCGTAAAACAAACCGGCTTCATCTCCCCATATGTTAACCTGTACAGGACTAACTGCCAGCCGGTAGGCCTCTTTCCCTGGTTTATCCTGATGCGTAAAAACGATGGCCCTGGCAGACTTATTTACAACCCCGCTTAAAGGCAGTTTCAGGCCATAACTTTTCTGCAGATAATCCTTTAAAACTATTGCAATTTTCTTTGATTTACCATCTGCATAAATAATCTGGGTTTTGGCATCAATTGTAAAATTGCCTTTCTTCAGGGTTGCACTGGCCGGCGCAGGGATGATACCCACATCAGCAGATATGGTCTGGGCATAGGTCCTGAGGGCAAAAGACAAAAAACAAATCAGTATATATTTCAAGATTGCTGTATTTAATTTAAAAGTATCAATTGATTTTTTTCTCTAGTTCTACCATTGCATTTTTAACTGTTCCATGGTCAAGAAGTATTGATTTTGCCTCGCTATAGTTTGCAATTCCGGTTTTTTGCATTAAAATTTTAACGGCGCGATCTAAGATTTTATCATTAATGGGATTTACATTTACCATAGAATTCCCTTCAATTCGCCCAATTCTGATCATTACTGTGGTCGAGATCATATCAAACAACATTTTCTGGGCAGTGCCACATTTCATTCTTGTGCTGCCGGTGATAAACTCTGGCCCTGTTATTACCACTACCGGATAATCTGCCTGTGCAGCTATAGGTGTTGAGGGATTGCTGACAATACAACCAGTAGTAATATTCAGGGACCTGCATTTTCTTAAACCTTCCAGTACAAAGGGAGTAGTGCCACTTGCTGAAATGCCAACTACAATATCGCCCGAATTGATTCCTGATGCCACCAGGACATCCCAGCCTTCGTTTATATCGTCTTCTTTTTCTTCAAGCGCATCGACCAGGCGGTTAACCCCACCTGCAAGAACTGCATTGTAAATGCCTTTAGGCAGGCCATAAGTTGTAGGGAGTTCGATTACATCCAGCACAGATAACCGGCCGCCGCTCCCTGCACCCAGGTAAAACATCCGGCCACCTGCATTCAATTTATCAACTATTGCGGTAATCAGCCTGTTTACATCCGGAAGAACTTCCTTTATTGCCTTTGCCACTTTCTGGTCTTCCTGATTAATGTAATTCGTTAATTCTTCAACCGACTTATTTTCTAATTGGTCGTATAAGGACGATTGTTCTGTAATTGGTGTCATATGTGTTTATTTTTATTTATCAGCGATATTTTTTGCCCGCAATACTTAAAATGCCGGGGCTGCTGTGAGGGCGTTGCCCGGCACGGCGTTTGCTATAACCGGCCAGTCGTCAACCCAGTTAACTTTATCAAGCATCAGCATGCGCCGGCTGGCCCCACCCGGCACCAATGGATTGGATTTACTAATGGCGTGGTACAGCAGCCAGTCAGCACCGTTTTTATCTGATATTATCCGTGAATTATGCCCTGGCCCGGCATATTTGTCACTACCCGCAATCAGCAGCGTCCCGTTTCCCCTTTCTGTGATACTCCTGCCCTCTTTGTCCAGGTATGGCCCCATCAATGATGCTGATCTGGCTACCCTTACGTTGTAAGTACTTGAGGCACCATTGCAGCAGCTGCCCTTAGACCCGAAAAAATAATAGTAATTATTTCGTTTGTGGATCATTACCGCTTCAAAATCGCCGGCAGCAATTTTCACTTTATTATTGATGTCCTTTAAAGCATATCCGTTATCTGTCAATTCCACAGCGAAGGTACCCTGGGTGGTCAATGAGCTGTAGCTGCCAAAGAACAGGTACTTCTTGTCATTTTCTGCGAAATAAAAAGGGTCTATGGTGTTGGGCACGCCAATTTCATCACTCAAAAAAAGTTTCCCCCTATCTACAAAGGGGCCCGAAGCCGAATTGGCTACCGCCAAACCAATACCTGGGTTGGCATCAGCCCAAAGAGAATAAGAATAATACATGTGGTACAGATTGTTTACCATAACCACGTCAACGGCCCATATCCCGCTCTGGTCTTTCCACAAGGGTTTGGACGGAAAAGCATTTCCAACCACGCTCCATTTAACAAGATCAAGCGATCTCAGCACAGGCACAAGCCTATTGCCCTTCCCATCGCCCCAATCGTCTTCCGTACCATAACCATAAAACCACCCGTCTGCGGCTTTAACAATGCTGGGATCAGCAAGTATAGGCTCAAAAACAGGGTTGCTAAACTGGCTTGGTTTAGGCTTTTCCGGCTCTTCTTCCTTGTTTATTACCGTTGATTTCCCGCAGGAAACCAACAGTAATAAAATAAATATAGAATAGGCTATTGCGTTGTTTATCATATAAAAATGTTTTTAAAACATTATTTTTTTAAAGGCCAGAATCCGGCCGGATTAAATTTATACCGCCACAGATCTCCGTTACCATCAAGGCCAAGCACATCATCGCCCGCTGCAAAAACAGAACCGTACATATCCCAGCCACTGCCAATTTTTTTCTTCAGCCCAAATTCTCCTGTTTCAGCTAAGGGGAACTGGTACATATCCCCGTTAGCCTCAATAGCAATCAGGCTATTTTTATAAGCAAAAACCCTGGTGTAAACATTCCAGCCCGAACCAATAACTTTTATTTTTCCAAAATCAAAATTACCTGCCGCATCCAGTGGGTACATGGTCATGTTACCTGCATTGTCAACTCCAAGCAGCAATCCTTTAAAAGGAATAATTTTAGCGAATATTCCCCAGCCCTGGCCTATACCCTTACTGGCACCAAATGCACCGGTTTTGCTTACGGCATATTGGGTAATATCTCCTGCCCCGGAAGCCCACCTTCCAATCAAACGGTCACCTCCATAATAAAAGATGAGGTTAAATATATTCCAGCCCTGACCAATTTGCCCTGCTGTACCAAAAGTCCCATCTGTATTTAAAGGATACAATAACAGGTTGCCATCGTTGGTTTTCCTGATCAGCTTACCATCAAAATCAAACATGATATTGCCCACTGCCGAAGCACCAAGACTGATGGCTTTTTCACGGGGCACCTCTCCCGGAGCGTAAGAGCCGGTGATCAAAAAATAACTTGTTTTTAGATCGGCATTGACTGCTGCACTTGCTTCCTGAATGCTTAATGGGAGCAGGTAGGTTTGAAAGGGCAATAAAAACCCCTTGGTCCTGATCTTCATGCTCAAAGCCCCGGTACTTTTTTCACCTTTTTTAATCATTGCCTGCTCACTGGGCAGTTCATAACTGCCGGCTGGCATAAGCTTATAACTGGTCCCGTTCTTTAAGTTATATGCTTCTACGTTCGCAGGGTCTACAGCAAATTTCAGTTCAATGGTACGCTGGTTATTCTGGCTCCCTCCTAAATATGCACTGTATACGAACGTATATACTGAATCTGAAATACTCAGGCTTCTTTCTATAGGGTATTGGTTGGCCTGCGGCATATAGAGTTTCTGGTAATCTGCTGCACCCGGCACGTCAAGATCAACAAGCACTTCTTTATTACACCCGGCAGCAATCATAAAGATTGCAATGCTCAATAATTGAAATATTTTTTTCATTGGAATATAGAATTTTTTCAATAAATCATTTGATTACCAGCCAGGATTTTGAACCATATTTGCATTCTTATCTATTTCATCCTGCGGAATGGGAAACAGATAGTGCTTTGGCGCCTGAAACAGACGTGTTTCTACCAGCATTCTTCTAAAGAAATTATCATCCTTTAAAGCTGTTCCTTCGGTTATGTTCATTCCGTAAATAGGACCATTATCTGTTTGGGCAGCGATTTTCCAGCGACGGGTATCAAAATACCGATGTGTCTCGAAGGCAAGTTCTACACGGCGCTCATTACGTATCCTGGTCCTCATCTCTTCCTGAGAAAGATTTGAAGGCAAACCTGGCATACCTGCCCGGTTGCGGATCCTGTTAACCGCATTATACACTTCTGCTACCGGGCCACTTGCTTCATTTAATGCTTCTGCGTAGTTCAGGTAAAACTCTCCCAACCTGAAAAATATCCAGGTTTTCAGAGAAGACCTGGCCTGGGTAATGCTTACACCCGGATCAATGAATTTCTTCAGCAGGTAGCCGGTAGTATTGTAATCCCTTCCGGCATTTCCCTGCCCGTCGGCGCCGGTTTTCCAAAACTGTACCCTTCTGTCAATAAAGTAGGCCCCGTTAAAATTGATGGTTGCATAAAACCGCGGATCGCGGTTCACATACATGTTCCTGGTATCTGCCAGCCAGCGCCCACCAGGATGCCCAGTGGCGGCATATCCGGTTTCTACATACCCGGATTGCGGATTGATAATTGGTGAGCCATCACTGTTATACCCTGCAATGGGCACCGCCCCATTGGCCAAATTGTAAGCATCAATTTGATTTTGTGTCGGGTTCCATCCGTTCCATCCTCCAAGGCTGCCAGGAAAGGCACATTTTTCCATCCAGTTATCCCTGCCCGAATTGCGTGCAAACAAAACCTCTGTATTGTTATTCTCCAGGAACAATTGCTGATAGTTTTTTACCGGATCAGCAGGATAATTCTCAAATAGTTTATAGCCGGCTGCCTCACATTTGTCAATACAATCTTTAGCCGCATTTGCCGCAGTGTTCCATTTTCCGGCCTCATAAGCCTGGGAAAACAACTTTACCCCCTGCTTGTCTGCTACAGAAATATAGTCTGGATTGCCATTCCAAAGCGGGCTGGCGTTATACAACAGCACCCTGGCTTTTAAGGCAAGCGCAGCGGCTGCAGTAGGCCGGCCAATGTCGCGGGTTTCCACCACATTCATCGGCAGGAATCCAATTGCTTTATCACATTCAGCTACTACAAATGCCACACATTCGTCTAATGGTTTGCGTTTGATCCTGGTAAAATCATCACTCACACCGGCAGCATAATCCATAACCGGAACCGGACCATAAATACGCATCAGTTGAAAATGGTAAAAGGCCCTTAAAAACCTGGCTTCTCCAATCCACCTGTCTTTGGTAACCTGTGTAAATTCTGCCGACAGGGGGGTAAGCTCAATATATTTGAGGAATATATTAGCTTTCCTGATCCCTTCATACATGTTTTTGTAAATTTGCCCAGCCACATTAAAGGCATTCCAGCTTCCTTTATTCATCAGCTTCGGAAACTTCTCTGGCCAGGGGATGTTCATTTCATCGGAAGCCACAATGAAGGGATTAATATCCGACATATCCGTGAAATAAATTTCATTCGGCAGACCGGCATAAATGTCTACCAGGAAGGCCTCAGCATATTTGCGCTGTAAAAAGGCCTCTTCAATAGTGATATCCTCTTCCGGGCTTTTGTCTAAATACTTTTTACAGGAAGAGAAAAATAAAGACGGAACAGTCAATACGACCAACAATATATATATGTAATTCTTTTTCATGATGCTTCTATTTAAAATCAATCTGTAAACCCGCATTTATCGAGCGTTGCAAAGGATAAGCGCCTGTACCATCGTTGGATTCAGGATCCATTATCTTTATGTGGTCCCAGGTAGCCAGGTTCATCCCATTTACAAAAAGCCTGATACTTTTCATGCCCATCCTGTTGCTGAACCTTTTATCAAGTGTATATCCAATTTCAGCATTTCTTAACCTCAGGTAATTCCCATTTCTCATCCATACCGTTGAGTTGATAAAATTATTGGGATTGTTTCCGACATCAATT
This sequence comes from Pedobacter africanus, assembly GCF_900176535.1. Lineage (NCBI taxonomy): Bacteria > Pseudomonadati > Bacteroidota > Sphingobacteriia > Sphingobacteriales > Sphingobacteriaceae > Pedobacter > Pedobacter africanus. The sequence goes on from NZ_FWXT01000005.1 coordinate 153,138, forward strand.
GCCGGGTAAAGCGCATTGGGATTACCCGGTGTCCATCTGTTGTTGTAATATTCTGCCATAACATTATTTACACCAAGCCCATCATAAAAAGGCCACATAGATGTTCCGTTCAAAAACACACTTGTTCTGGCTGCACCGGTGAAATATACACTCAGGTCAAAATTTTTGAACGAGACCGTACTGCCAAACCCAAACGTCATTTCCGGCAATCTCGAATAGCCTACCGGAATCTGGTCAAAGGAATCGATCAGCCCATCTCCGTTAATATCTTTGTATTTTGTGTCTCCTATGCGCACCTGCGAAAATGTTTGTTTCGGACTGGTTTCTATTTCCTCCTGCGACTGGAAAAAACCATCAGCAATAAAGGCGAAAGATTGTCCCAGGCGTAAACCTTTTTCAGACAAATAGGGAAACCGTTTCAAGGGCTCGTCGTTTTCTACAATGGTATTCTTTGCAAAGGTGAAATTGCCCCTGAAAGAATAGAACAAACCTTGCGAAGTGGTATGCTTCACTTCAATCAAGCCATCAACGCCTTTGTTCTTAACAACACCCAGGTTTCCAAAAGGAATAGACCATGGGAAGAAACCCGCAACAGCAGGTACAGTTTTCCGCTGCAGCAGTATATTTATACGTTTTTCATTAAATACATCTATTTGCAGGTTTACAATATTATTGAACAAACCCAGGTCTAAACCAATATTGTTCTTGTCTGCAGTTTCCCAGGTTACATTTTCGTTGCCAATGGCATTCTCTTCCATTCCATAAAGCACTTCCTGACCCGGCCCGAAAAGATAAGACTGGCCCTGCGTTCTGATGGTACTTAAAAACAGAAACCTGGAGCCCGAAATCTGGTCATTTCCTACTTTCCCGTGTGAAGCCCTCAATTTCAGCATACTGATAAATGGGACCTTCCAGAATTTCTCATTGGATACCAGCCAGCCTGCCGAAAAGGACGGGAAAAAGCCATAGCGTTTCCCTTCAGGAAAATTCTCAGAGCCATTGTAGCCAAAATTAACTTCAGCAAAGTAACGATTGTTATAACCATATGTGGCCCTTCCCGCAAGGCCTTGACGCCTTTGTGGAATGTTCAATATGGAACTGCCTGCTGTAAGGTTAACAGCTTCGTTCTGATTAAACAATAACATGGACGTGACATCATGCAGTCCAAAACTGCGCTCATAATTCAGCTGCACTTCGGTGTACATTGACCTGGTGTTCGCGTTACCTACAGCGTAGCCCAGTGGCTGCTCTTCTCTGAATGCCGCGCTGTACAGGTCTTTTCCGGTTATCGGGTCCTGCCCCAAATAGCGCTTCACTTCAAAAGCTTTAGCCCGGGCATTATTGGTTGAGTTATTACGGTCATAGGCAAATAACCCCCTTACAGATAATCCCTTTGTAGTAAAAGAAGATAAATCCCATTTAGCGCCAAAAGTGCTCTGGAGGGTACTCCCGTCGCTGGTAAGATATCCGGATTGCGTTGCCCTTCCCCATGGGTTCCAGCCTACATAGGTAGAGGCACCTCCGGGGCTTCCGTCTGGATTCCTTACCGGGTAAGCAATAGGAGAAATGACTTTCATAGCTTGAAATATATCTGCCATGCCCCAGCCAGGATAATTGCCATTCTGGATAACCCCACCAAGGCTCAACTGCAGCGTCAGGCTTTTGGAAAGGTTAATATCAACATTGCTCCTAAAATTATAGCGCTTTATGTTCGCATTTGTATTGAACTTATTTTCCGGATCTTGCTGGTAAAGGCCGTCCTGTAAGGTAAAGCCTACATTAGTATAATATTTTATGATATCTGAGCCACCTGTGACACTCAGGTTGTTGATGGTTTGCCAGGTATTTCGTTTTAAAACCGCATCTGTCCAGTTCGCATCCGGATAAAGATAAGGGTCCGATCCATCCCTGAATTTCCTCAGTTCTTCATCACTCCATCTTGGAGATTGGTTTGCGTTTACCAGCGCCTCGTTCATTAGCGATGCATATTGACCACCATTGATATATTCGGGAAGCCGCAAAGCGGTAAGCCCGGCTACTTCAGCCCTATAGGTGATTCTTGGTTTTCCCCCCTCTCCCCTTTTTGTATTGATGAGGATTACCCCATTTGCTCCGCGTACCCCGTAAATAGCAGTAGCAGATGCATCTTTAAGAATGGTAAAACTTTCAATCTCCTGTGCATTAATCTGGTTCATATTACGCTCTACACCATCAATCAATACCAAAGGCCCGTTATTCCCAAAGGTTGACAAGCCCCTGATGTATACCTGGGCAGCATCGCCACCAGGTTCACCACTGGCCTGACGGGTAATGATGCCGGGCAACTTTCCTGCTATTGCATTGGTTAGCGAAGGGGTAGAAACCCGCTCCATTTCCTTAACTGAGATGGTTGATAAAGAACCAGTGACAGACACCTTCTTTTGTGTACCGTAACCCACAATCGCTACTTCATCCAAATCCTTTTTGTCATCGGGCAGCAGCTGGATGGTTACAAATCCTTTTACACTTGCACTGATTGTTTGGGTTTTATACCCCATGAAAGAAAACTGTATAGAGTCCACCTGGTTTTTTACCGGTAAAGAAAATTCACCATCAGCGTTGGTTATCGCTCCACCTGTACCCCCTTTAATTCTTACCGATACCCCAATTAATGCCAGTTTATTTTCATCGATTACTTTACCATTAATTAATTTAGGATCTGTTTCCTGGTAAGGAGAGAAACCCTCTGCTTTTGCCTCAGTAATCATTAACAGCAAAAACATCCATTTTAGAATTTTATGCATACAGTTGTTTGGTTGGTTAGGTGGTTAGTTAAAACACACAATATAAGTTTGCGTTTTTATTGCGTTTTACAATACAAATATAACCGCAAAAAGATAGCATCCAATTTTTTTTTAAAAAAAATAAAAAACAATCTATTTTAAACAGAAAAACAGCATAATAAGTATTATCATTGCTGAAGAAAGAAAACAAAATGCAAAAATTCGAACTATAAAAAACGCACCAAACATGCAAAATAAAACAATTTACCAGAACATCTATTCAAAATATAAAACCGCAAAAAATCAAACATTCTCTAGATTCTGAACAGATTTTATATTTTTACCTAACGACTCAAAAAACATGCGAAAAGAAGAAAGACATAAACTGATCATGAAAGAGATAAACCTGCACAACAAGGTTTTATCTACTGATTTAAGTACTTTGTTAAATATTTCTGATGACACGGTAAGGCGCGACCTGAAAGAACTTGCAGAAACAGGAAAGCTCTTAAAGGTTCATGGCGGGGCTGCCAGTAAATCATTTGTTGCGCCTTTTAACCTCCAAAATGAAGTATATGCGTTAACCGAGAAGAAGAAGATTGCAGAAAAAACGCTAAAACTCATAAAAAATGACATGGTTGTGCTTACCGAAGGTGGGACAACCATATTGGAACTGGCTAAAATGATTCCGGAAAACCTTAAGGCCACGTTTTTTACGATCAGCCCACAGGTAGCAATCACCCTATCCGACCACAGCAATCTTGAAGTCATTACCATTGGCGGCAAGCTCAACAAAAACGCAAACCTGCATGTTGGCGCTAGCGTGATTAACCAGCTGGTAGATATTAAAGTAGACTTATGCTTACTGGGCGCAAATGCCTTTTCTTCGGTAGACGGCCTTACAGACATGGATTGGGATATTGTTCAGGTCAAAAAAGCGATCATCAGGTCTTCTAAAAAAACCGCAGTACTGAGCATTTCTGAGAAACTTAACAGTGCGCAAAGGATCAGGATTTGCGAACCCAATCAAATTAATTATCTCATTACAGAGTTATCACCAGAACACCACTTACTGTCGAATTACCGAGATGACAGTTTAATATTATTATAAGCAAACCACCTGGTGTTCAGGCGATTATTTGTCTATAAACCGGGCTAAAAAATCTTTTCTCGAAATCATGTGCAGATAGGCATAAGCACCAGATAACTGAGGGCGCTGCTTTAGCTGGTATAAAAAGTATCCTCCCAGATCTATGATTAGAGGGCGCCTAGCCTGGTACCAAACCTTATGAGGGTTTTTCCAGCAAAATGAATAATAATGAGCAGTTAAAGGAATATCCCTTAATTCAGGATGATGAAAATTCAGGCGCTTGATTTTTCCGCGGGTGTTCAGCAAATCATCTTTTCTAATCATGGAAAGATGGTCTGAATGACAGAACTCATAATTCTGAAGCCTTGGATCGTCCACGTCGGGCAAATGCTTAAGAATCCGAAAACCTTTGAATTTTTTTCCGTTCAATACCCATATCAGTTTTGGGTAATAGCTTTCCCTGCTTTCCAGTTCTGTCAAACTGATAGGTGAGTTCTGGAATTCAAGAGTTGTTCCACAAGGGGTATACACATCTGCACGATGCTGCTCCTGTAAATTGCCGTCACGAAAGCACACCTCCCGGTAATCTGGCGGGAAAGCCATTTTCCAATCCCTGTGCCAGGGCGTTTCACCTAAAAATCCCCGCATACCATCCATACTATTGTTATTAGTTGCAGCTGCAAATTTACGCTAATAACAATAGCAATCAAACATCTTTCAGGATTTTCCAAAACCGAATGCAGGCCGTTTTGTTTATAGGCATATGAAACAAAGTTATGGCATCTTGTTATACCGTTGGAAGGCTGGAGAGCCCCAGTTTTTCCTGGTTCATCCTGGTGGGCCTTTTTTTGTCAATAAAAATGAGGGCAGCTGGACCATCCCCAAGGGCGAACCAAACGCTGACGAAGAGCCGCTAGACACTGCCGTCAGGGAATTTGAAGAAGAAACAGGCTATCGTCCTTCGGGCCATTTTATTCCTCTTCAGCCCGTTGTACAAAAAGGTGGCAAACAGATAAATTGCTGGGCGGTTGAGGGAGATTTAGCGCCCGAAAAAATCCGCAGCAATACTTTTGAACTGGAGTGGCCTCCAAAATCGGGCAAAAAACAAGACTTTTCCGAAATAGATTATGCAGGCTGGTACCATTTTGAAAAAGCAAAAAAATTAATCAATGAAAGACAGCAGGATCTTTTAGTGCAGTTCAACAACCTTGTAAAAAAGAACATTTAGCATCCCATATTCCAACAGGCATGCCAGCAAATACGCTACGATAAACTTTTGGCAATAATAATACCGCTTATATCAGTAATGATCTGATTCCTCATCCCATTAATAAGCAGAAAACAATCGTTGTTATGATCAACAATCTGATAGCCAGCTAAAGTTTTAGGAAGCTGCACATCCAGCAGCTGCTGCTGACCAATATCTAAAATCCTCTGTTGGCCTTTCCAATCGTCAGCGTTAAAAACCGGAGTAAGAATCGCATAGTGTCCGGAAGAGGTAAATAAACATTCCTTTCCGCCTTTCTTCCCTCCTTTATTCAAGGGGCCCAAAGAGAATATCTTTTCTTTTACTTTCCCCCCTTCATCCAAAAGACAAAGGTCACTATAATCCATTCCATATTTAAGATAGCCGCCATCTCTGTCTCCGATCCCAAAAATGTAGGTCCAATCATTTTTATTCAGCGCATGTAAAATGGTGAAGGGCTTTTTGGCAGGCTTTTCTAATACAGCCATGTAAGCAGTAATTTCCTGGCTATCGCCCCAGTAATTCAGTTTTATCCATTTTGCTGAACCTTCTGCTACATCAATCTTCAGCTGGGCAAAATAAACCGGCAGTAAGCCTCCCTCTTTTAAGAGAAATGGAATGACATCTGAATCGGTACTACCCGCGTAAACATAATTGGTCAATTCCTTATCAAAGCCTGGGTATTGAATAACAGGAAGTTCATTAGAAATTGAAATCCGAATAGGTTCGTTTTTCCTGTTTTCCGTAAAAAGACATAATGCATTCCCGGCAGAAGCAAATATCCCAACATAACCCTGACACTGAAACAGCGCAGGAGGATCAAAAACATCGTAAGTAAAGTCCTGGATTTTCGTTTGCACCACTTCTGAACCAGTATACCAGTCCAGATAATAGCATTCATCTGCATCATCTGAATAAAACGTCGCCACAGTGCCACTTTGCGTAAGCATCAGGCGATGGTATTGTATATTGTCCTTAACAGTAATATCCAGGTTTTGTATCAGTTCAAATTCCATATTTAATATTAAGAAATCAAAATCTCCTAATGAAATGTTTTTAAATGATTTACTTTTGTGCTAAAAAGTATCACTGGATTTATTGATATCTAAATATAACAATTTTTATACCCCTATTAATTTCCAAGCCGCCGCGTTAACAGCTCGGTAGGCGCATAGCCAAATTGTTTTTTAAATGCAAACGAAAAATGGGATAGGTTTTCAAAACCTACTTCGTAGCATACGTCTAAAGGTCTTTTTTTCTTTTCTGTAAGCTGGTAATGGGCCAGCTGCAGTCGCTTTTGCGTTAACCAGCGCTGTGGTGTCATGGCAAAGGCTTTCTTAAAATCCCGTTTAAAAGTAGTAAGGCTTCTCCCGGTAAGATAACCAAACTTCTCCATGGGCAGATTAAACATAAAATTCTTTTCCATGTAATCGCTAAGGTTAATCTTTCCTGGCGCTTCAAAATTGCCAAGTACATGATCAACACCCCTGTCCAATGTCCTGAGGATGCTTATGGCTTCCGTAATCTTAATGGCAGCAATATCTTCCGGAATATCTTTCATGTCAAAATATGGAATGAGCGAGGCCAGGCAGCTTTCCAGCAAAGGATGATTACTGAAACTATAGATTCCCGGGGGCTTAAGCCGCCCGGAATCTATAGTTTTATTGGCATAAAAATCCTTCAGTCTTTCCGTAGACAGGTGCATCACCACCGTTTTATGCGGCTGGCCGTCCTTAGGATAGTTGATAATGGTAGCCAGCTGATTTCTTGGGATCAGGAAAATATCACCCTTACCAAAAACATAGGTCGCAGCCGCCTGCACAATTCTGGTTTCGCCCGAAAGGAACCACACCAGCATATGTTGGTCAAACATAATATCAGACTTGAAAAATTTATCCTCATAACAGGAAAGCTTGATGTCTTCAGTTATATACTTTGCTAAATATTCCATTGTATGCCTGTTAATTTTTCACTTAGTTCCCATAACCGCTTTGCATCGCTTTCATCGAGGGAATATAGCTTTACCCCATTCGAAGCAGCCGATTCAGGTGCTAATTTAGCAATATCTGCATCTTCACAATACACCCCGCCAATATTGTTTAATAAAGGGCTGGTTGCACACCAAACTGTCGTGGCAGCACCTTGCGGAATTGTTTTTAATGAAGCAGCCATCTCAGGCAGTAAATTACCCGCGGCATCTACGAAACCCATTTTTTGAAACAGTTCCAGCGGTGCCTCTCTTCCCAATTCTGTACCGCCAATAGAACCAGGATGTACCGAATATGCTCTTACCTGAGCGGAATGGCCACGATTGTCTAACTCCATTGAAAAAAGGTTAACAGCTGTTTTGGATTGCCCGTAACCTTGTAATGTGTCGTATTCCCTACGCAGAAAATTAGGATCATCAAAATTGAAATGGGCAAATTGATGACCCTGCGAAGAAACATTAACTACCCTGGCACCATTTGCTTTTTTAAGGGCGGGCCACAATTTAGCGGTAAGCTGGAACTGTGCTAAATAATTGGTGGCCAATTGTGATTCTATGCCACGGCTGTCTCTGCGTAGCGGCACCCACATAATACCCGCATTGTTGATCAACAGATCTAATGATCTTCCTGAAGCAAGAAACCTTTCTGCAAATGCATCAATTGATGCCGGTAACATCAGGTCCATTTCCGCGATCTCCACATCTGCAGTGCCCTGCAAGTTTTTGCGTGCCTTCTCCATATCCCTTGCAGGCACGATAACCGTTGCGCCCGCTGCCGCTAAAGTTCGGGCAGTTTCCAATCCAATACCGGTATTACCTCCGGTTACAATAGCTGTTTTACCATTAAGGTGAATACCATTAATTACTTCAGCAGTGGTTGATTTGGCATTAAACCCCGATCCTAGCGGACTTTGCAATGCTCCCTGGTTGTTGTTCTGTATCATTTTATTTCTTTTTGTTGATACAAAATTAGGGCGCATAATTTTACCTGGCTTTGTTCAGAAGACCGAATTCACTTTGTTTAAAAGGCCAGAAATCACCCTTATCTGTTCACTTTTAATAAACTACCGGCCATATCCTCCCATCGGTACAGCTGAAAGGTCTTATCATCGCTCATGGCTACAAAAATGCCATGTTTAAAATCTGCATTAAGCGGTTTGGAATAAATGTCAGAACCATCACTCTGATTGGTTGATGTCTTAATAGCGCAGATCAACTGGTGATCGTCGGCGTTTTTAACACCTTCCCTGCTGTATACTTTAAATTCGTTGGCACTCTGATCAGATACCAGAATGTAACCGGTAGTAGGAGTGGTTTTATAGATGCTAATGCCCTCATTATCCTCTTTAAAGCCTTCTCTCGCAAATATCGCAAGCTCCTTGTTCCCTTTTGATGGATCTGCATAATACTTACGCACCCCAAACTGCTCATCGGAATAATAAATATACCCAAGCTCATTGTCAACCGCTATGGATTCTATTTCCTTTTTGCCGCTATAATTCCCAAATTTCCTTTTCAGGCTGGCTTTAATTTTTCCGGTGCCATCATCTTCAAGCAGGTACTGCCACAAATAAGTGCCGTCGGTTGGTCCGGTTTTTCTCCCGGGGATTGCATAAATCCTGCCTTGAGAATCTGTATACATAGCTATGCCCATCAGGTCCCTGTACATAGGCTGTGTTTCACCCTCATATACCGGTATTCCGCCATTGTCTATCGCTTTCATATCCGGCAACGAATAAATGCGGAGCTTATGGGTCATCCTTTCGGTGGTTACAACAATGTCTGTTTTTCGACCTCCAAGCATTAACCCATAAGCTACATCTACGTTGTTTGGTCTTTTAAGGCCGGTTATGGTCTTGCCTTTTACGATTTTTCCTTTCAAATCAAACACATACAAGCCGCCATTCTCATCTTTATCTGTACCAATGATCAGCGAGCGGGAAGCATCTTCAGGATTAACCCATATGGCCGGGTCATCTGTATCAAACTGTACAGGCTCGGTAACATAGAGCGGCTTAACCGCAGTTGTATTGTTTGGTTGTGGTGTGCAGCCCGCACTTACCAGGGTAAGCAGGCTCAAAAAAAATATGGTATTGGATTTATTCATCAGTAAAGTAGTAAGATATAAAAATTAGTTTGCGCCAAAGGCACCAATATAGGTTGAGGGCTCCGGCGATTGGTACAAAACTCCATTCAATGTAATACCAGCCGCGTGGTGGCGGGTAAAGCCAGTTCTGCCTTTATTTAATGCCGGAGAGCCGGCCAGCAAATGAAAATCCCAGGATGTATTAAAATCGGGGCTGTTGACATTGTTATCCAGCGGATAGTTTACAAACTTCGGATCATTAGCTCCCGCAGCAGTACCAATAATGTCATTGCTGCCTGCTACAATTTCGTTGTTTGGCTGAAACTGATTAACGGTAACCTGGTCATAGCCATAGTACAGGTTGTTACCAAAAAGAGACCTGCTGTCTTCAGGTGCTTTTGTGTCTCTTTTAATGCCAAAGCGGGTATTCGCAAACAGGTTATTAAATATACTCACTCTAACCGTAGCTTCTACCCAGATGGAGCCACCTTTGGCAGTAGGTCTGCGCCATCCGGTATTGATCAGCGTATTGTTATAGGCAACTACGTAGGTCTGCGGGCTTTTGTCGCCACTATTGGATAATTTTAGCGCATTGGTGTTGGTGCTGTAAACCAGATTATAGGCTACATCTGCAAGGCAGCCTGACTTTAAGTTAATGGCCTCACCGCCCGTTACACCCGTAGTATAAAACCGGTTATTGGCAAAAATGATCTTCCCGCCTTCAATATATGTACAGTCTTCCTGAAGGTTTCTAAAAATACTGTTTGTTACCACCAGTTTACCGTTTACATTGGCAAACCAAAGAGCGGGCAGGTTTTCTCCGGCCTTTCCCTTGTATAGCTTTTGTTTTACCGAAGTAGAGGCATCTGAAGTTGTTGCGCCTGCATATTCAACGATGGTGTAGTTCAACAACAGTTCGGCACAGCTTGGGGCAGCCAAAATCCCGCCCCATAAACGCCCGAACTTATTTTCCGGTGTCCGTAAGGCTTCCTCAACGGTAAATTTAATCGGAAATGCCTGGCTGCCTTCAGCGTACAGGTTACCCCTAACAATAATCTCAGGTTTTGTTGCTGCATCCATAATTACGGTTACACCTTCTTCAATCACGAGCGACTGCCCTTCAGGGATAATGATGTCGCCGGTGATGCGCTGCACGCTTCCTCTTTTCCATATTCCCGAAACCTCCCCTATGGCCGATCCGTTTCCTGTGTCCGGATCTACATCAATGTTGGCCTTCTCACAGCCCGCAAATACGCCCGTAAACAGGGCCAGGCACATCATAAGTTGTTTTGCTTTCATATTTTTTTTAATGATGAATGGTCTAATGGTTAAATTTTATAGCGCAAGCCTATTAAATAGGTTTGTTCATAATGGTCGTTACGGATCAGCGTTTTACCATCAAATTCTGTAGCTATACCTGCATTATTAGGATTTGTACCTTTAATAAATAACTTTAAAGGTGTGTTCAGCAGGTTTCCTCCTTTTATAAAAATACTGATGTTGTTTTTGAACCGCTTCTCTGCAGAGAAGTCCATCTGGATGAATCCCTGCTGCCAAAGGTCGTTGTCCAGGAACTGGGAAACGGTATTGATACGGGGGCCGGTGTAAGCGGCTGCCAGCTGAGCATCAAACCCGTTTTTTCCACCTTTGTAAAGCAGGGAAAGATTGGCGATATGTTCAGACTGCCCGTATAAGGGACGGCTCTGATCCACAAAAACAGGCTTAAGATCGCCCTGATCATCTCTTACCCTTGAGCTTTTTGGTGTCGTAATCCTGGAATGCGTATAAGTATAGTTGGCTTTGATCCCAAACTTATGAATGAACTTAATGTAGTCCACTTCAAGGCCATAATTCCGGGCATTTCCAAAATTCCCCGGTAAATAATAGGTATCCTGAGGGCGCACCGGGTCTGGCTGAAAGCTATATTCGATAGGGTTCTTTATATTTTTGTAAAAGACACCCACCAGCCACTGGTCATTTCCGTTAGGGAAGAACTCGTAGCGCAGATCATAGTTATCGGCAGTTGCACGTTTCAAATCGGGGTTTCCCTTTTCTTTATAATCATCCTGGATCAACCCTCCTCCCGGGATGAGCTCATAAAACCCTGGACGGTTTAACGAACGGAAGTAGGAAGCACGGATTTGCTGCTTCCCTGTAACCCTATACTTCAGGTTTAGACCCGGAAGGTAGTCGGTATATACCTGCGATCCTACCGGTCGGAGTTCTGCGGCCGGGAAAAGCATGCGGTAACCCTGATCGGTATGTTCTATGCGCAGGCCACCAATCAGCTGCAGTTTTTCGGTATTTAAAGTCAGCATTCCATATCCAGCACTCATTTTTTCCGAGGCATCATAAGTAAGCGTATTGTCTACCGCTCCCGAAGGGTTTTTGATGGTCCAGCTGATCTCAGTATAGTTATTGAAATCCTTTCCATATAAAGCATCGGGATTGCTGGAAGTAAAAATATACTGGTTATAGAAACTGTTTCGCTGCTTGTCACGGTACAAGCCGCCGGCACTAAAATCTATCTTGGCATTCCCAAAAGCAGTGCTGTAGGTTAGGTCAAGATATCCGGCTTTATCTTCCTCGGTGTTGCGTTCCCAGCGGCGTGTATAAGCGTCCCCGATTGCAGGGGCAAAGGTGCGGCGGTCTGAAAAATTCTCCCTTACACCCAATATATTGATGTTATTCTGGTCGGGCGCCTCATTCTTGGCAGATGAATAAACGGCCGACCACTGGACTTTTAATTTTTCAGGGATAAGCTGATGGCTACCCTGCAGGGTGCTGTTATAAATCTGCTGACCGGTAAAACGGGTACGTGTAGCGTAGTTGAGCTTGGCATTTCCTTTTTCCGGCTCATATCCACTGGTAAAATCTACCGACCTGGAATCCCGGAGCTGGAAACTACCAAGGTTAACATAGGCATTGTACAGGCTTAATTTGTGGTTTTTATTAAATGTATAATCTAATTTGGCATGGGCACCATAACGGGTCTGCCGCTCAGAATATTGCCGCTCATCCTTATTCATGATGGCACCGGTTTTATCAGTGGCCACTACCGCCGAGTTGTAAAATGTACTGTTGCTCCCGCGGTAATTGTTCTGGTAACTTCCGGCAAGCAACACTCCAAGCTTATTATCGAAATATCGATTTCCGATAGAAAGCCCGCCTACTACATTTGGCGCTGGATGTTTAGCTGTATAATCAACCATTCCTTTTGGGAAATCTGTAACAGTTGCTTTATAGTCCTTTCCGTATATTTCATACGGAGATTTATGGCGGATATCCTCGGCATTGAAACTCATAAAATCCCTGTCTATGAGTAACTGACTGTATCCGGCAGCCAGATTTGCACTAACCTGCAGCACCTCGGGTGCATCCTTCATAACCATATTGACCACACCGCCAATGGCATCGCCTTCCTGGTTGGGGGTTAGCGTCTTGTACACTTCCAGTCGTTCCAGCAGCTCAGAAGGAAAAATATCCAGAGGTACATAACGGTACTTGTTATCCGGGCTTGGAATTTTCACCCCGTTAACCAAAGTATAATTATACCTTTTGTCCATACCCCTTAAAATGGCATACTGACCGTCTCCGCTGCTGCTCCTCTCAACAGATATTCCTGATATGCGCTGCACAACATTAGCTACCGTAAGATCGGGAGAGACCTCCATTGCCTTGCCCGAAACTACATTGACCAGCTGCAGCGATTTTTGTTCGATACGCCGGGCGGCCTTTTCTGTAGCACCATCATTTTTGCCCGATATGATCACTTCACTCAAGTCGTTGTCTTTCGCTGCAGAAAGGTAAATCTTAACCATCGGGTTGTCTTCCTTAAGTATCGTGATCTGCTTTGATAAAGTCTTGTACATCACATAAGAAACCTTTAAGGTAAAACTTCCGGCCGGAGGATGCTTGATTTCAAAAGAACCGTCCAGACCAGTTAAAACCGCCTTGGATGTATGTTCCAGGTACACCGATGCGCCAACCAGTGCTTCACCGGTTTTCTGGTCATAAACGTAGCCCTTTAAGCTGGTTGCACTTGCAGTAACAACGCTTAACAGCAGGCAAAATAGAACCTGTAAAATTGACTTCATTTTCTGAATAATTTGTTTGTGTTTGTTGTTTTTAAACTATGGCCCAAAAGTGCAAAGTGGTACAGGCACATCTAAATTTCCAGCGTGTACAAAATGTATACAGCGTTACAGCATCTGTATACAAAGCGGATACAGCGTGAACATACATTTCATAAACACCTGTATTTTAATAAATTACAAATAACAAAAACCGCCATTATCATTCGGTTAGCGTAATGTTAACAAAATATTAAAGGGCATTTTGGTTATAGCGCCTGGATAAAAGAACTGAGGTTTTCTCCTTGCGGGATATCCAGTTTTTTCCTTAACCGGTAGCGCGCTACGCGCAGACTGTCCTGTGAAATGCCAAAGATGATTGCCATATCCTTTGAGCTCAGGTTCATTTTAATCAGGGCCACCAAACGGAGGTCATTTGCAGTAAGGTCAACGGCATAGTTTTTTAGCTTGTCGAAAAAAGCCTGATGGATCTGTTCAAACATCCCCGAAAATTCTTTCCAGTGCCTGTCATGATTGATGCTCTGGTTGATCTTTTGAATAATCTGCTGGAGCCGCTTTTTCTGATCTCTCTTGTCATCTTTGATCATATTCAGTATTTCAGCCTTTAATTCGTCCAGGAACTGGTTGCTTTGTATCACATGCAGCGTATTGCTGGTAAGTTCTTTACTTTTAAGCTCAAGTTCGGCCTTTATCGCATTTTTCTGCACCTCGTACAGCGATTGGTTTTGCGCATTCAGTTCCTGCTCGTTCCTTAGCTTGAGCCGTTGCCTGCTGATGATACTGACTGCAAGTAAAATCAGTAGGATAATGATTAATACTGTAGCTATAATGATTAGGTGTGTCGTTTTTTTGTCGATTTCAAATCTTTGGATTGCATCATCCTTTTGCTGTAATTCAAACAAGGTCTGCAAAAGTGTAAGCTGCTTGTTATTGTCTTCTGTGAAGATCTTTAAAAAGATGTTCCTGCCCAGCTCACTGTATTGATACGCACTGTCATACCTGTTTATTAGGCTGAAGTTTTTTGAAAGGTCCCGATAGGCCGCACTCAGCTGGTACTGGTCGTTCATTTTTAAGGACATGGCCTTTGCCTTTTTGGTATAATCAAGTGCTTCCGCATAGCGGCCTGTTTTCCGGTAAACATCACCAATATTGTTTAAGATCTCAATTTGCGCCTGGTCATCAGCATTATGTTCATTTAATTTAAATGCAAGCTGGTAATATTTTAATGCGGAATCCATGGGCAGCTTATCTTCATAAATGCTGCCCATGTTCTCATAAATCTTAGCAATACCCCTTTGATCTTTACTATTTCGGTATTCGGCCAGTGCCTGCCGCTGGTATTTCATAGCTGAGCTATACCTGCCATTTTTTTCCTGCGTCTGCCCAATTAAACCATAACAAGCCGCCATGCCACCGTGGTTGCGTAGTGAGGTGTACACTTGCAGCGCTTCCTGAAATTTACTGAGTGCAATTCCATATTGCTTGCCATAGTAATAGGCTTCGCCCACCATATTCAGGTTTTTGGCCAGGTTAGGACGGTCATCGCTCTTTTTAAAAATCTCATTGGCCTTGTAGTAGTATTTTACTGCTTGTGAATACGCTGCCTGGTAATAAAACAACTTACCCAAGTATTGGTAACACAATGCCGCGGCATTCTGGTTATTTTCCTGCAGGGCCTTATTTAAATCGCGTTTAATTTTTACAAATGCGGCATTCGGATTGTTCCTGATCAACTGTTCATTTTCGGAAGAGCCAGACAGATCTTTTTGCAGTGCATAAGCCACTGAAAACAAATTGATAAGAAATAATATTGCAGCAAATAAAAATCTCATTCCTGATTCTTTACCCTTATGGATTAAAATCTTAAAGGTATAAGCCCAATGTTAAGTAGAGGTTAAAATTATTTAAGCTGTTATAAAACAAAAAGCCACGACATCCATCGGGGCTCTTTGTTATCAACTAAACCTAAACTTTATAAATACTAACCAAATATTTATGCCACAAAAGTAGGGCAGCGATATTAAGGGTTTGTTAAGTATGGATTACTATAAAAGTTTTTTACTAAAAATTCATAATTACCCCGGCACGAATGTCTAAGCCAATTATCTATGACCTGTTTACGAGTAGGTTTTATAAAAGGTTCATGGAATATTACAACAAAAGGCCCGCTGAAATACAACAGGCCTTTAAGGAAAATTATTTTATCAATTAATAAGCAGTACTCTGAGCATTCCAGTTAGCCCAGCCACTTGTCCAATCTGTTGTTCCAAATGCACCACGATAAGTTACTGCTGTAGCACCAGTTGTTGCTACCCAGGTACCACTTAATGCAGGAGATCCGGCAGCAGGTAAGAAATTAGGGGCTGTTAGTGAAAAAGGATTATTCAACTTAACACTTATATTTGCATCTGTAAAAACAACGTTTCCGTCTGCCAAAGCTTTTGTTTGCATATCAGCAGCAGTTAATATAGATGTTGCTGCATTGGTCAGGAAGTTGGCTGTATAAGCAGCTACTATATTATTCTTAAACTGAGAATCTCCGTTTTTGTAAGAAGTTGCGGATTTGTCAGACTCTATGTTTATGCCTCCTTTTTGTGAACCCAGAACAATTGAGTTGTTAAAAATAAATTTGGCATTTCTTCTCCAACGGTTTCCATATGCATGTCTTGCTGCAGTATTGGCTGCATTATTTGGGCCAATAATAGTCATGTTAGAGATTTTAGGCTGTGTGATAGGGGTAGCATCGGTGCCATCTTTATCGTTATCACACTCAATACCGTTACCGTCATCAGCAGCATCCACAAATTTAGGATCTCTGATAGCTACAGCAAATTGTACGCTGCCATTGTAACCAAAGTCAAAGTCAAAATCATCATCAGCAGTAGCGTAAGCTATTAAATTTTTACAGTTAACAGTTCCTCCGAAAAATTCAAAAGCATCATCATTTGCATAAACTGTCTGTACGTTCTCTACAACGGTTTTATTGCCTACAGCATAAAATGTCAAAGCATTGATCTCACTATCGTTTACACCGATACCAGCGTATTCAATACGTACATATCTAAGTACACCTGAGTTGTCATCATCCATCTTATCAGTACCGTAAGTTATAGCAACACCACCTTCAACCTGTACCGGAGTTGTTCTGTTTGTAGTAGCACGTCCCACTAAAATGATACCTCCCCAATCTCCAGGGTTTCTGGCACCGGCGTCACGTCCTGAAGTAAAAACGATAGGCTTGGCAGCTGTACCATCCGCCATTATCTTTGCACCTTTATCAATTACTAATGCTGCTTTTGATCCAACTTTAGCCCTGATTATAGTGCCAGGTTCGATGGTTAAAACAGCCGGACTTTTTACAAATACAGTACCGTCAAGTATCCATTGCCTATCAGCAGTTAAAGTCCTGTTCGTAGTTATTTCACCTGTTATTGCTTCAGGAGCCTTTGGTGGAACTTCAGTCTCGTCCTTATCGGTTTTTCTGCAAGAAGCAAAAGCCATTGCAAATGCTAAAAAAAGGATTGATAGTTTTTGTGTTTTCATTCTTCTATAATTTCTATTTCTCAAAATTATCACCTTAACATTGCCTCAACATTAAGATGGTTTTACCATTTGGTTACCTTGACATTAAGCAACTGTTAAGTCTCTATTTTTTATCTAATCCAAAATTGTAAGTAAACGTCAGACTTGCACCGGAACCTACGCGCGCAGTATTCATGATGTTGTCTCCTTTTTGATAAGTCTTGTTGTTATCGTTGTTTTGGTAGAATAAGATTTTCTCATTCAAGATGTCTGAAAGGTTTAACCTAAGTTCTCCCCTGGTGTTCAAGACCCTTTTTGAGATCTGAAAATCAACCATATTTCTTCCTTTTTCATAGATATCATTGTAGCCCTGATAACCAACTTCTGAAATACGTTCACCAATTCTATTGTACAACAGGTTGAAGGATAAATTAGTCTTAGGATCGTTATACAATAAACCAGCATTGATCAGATATGGAGATTGCCCCTGCAATGCACGGTTGGTGATTTCAGAAATTAAACTGTTTAAATTAACCGTCGAAAAAATCAGAGCTGCGTTAGTATACGCTGTCAGGTTCTGTAAAAAGCTCCCCTCGTTAATGAATCCAAGCGTTTTTCTAACTTCCAATTCCATACCATAAGTGGTAGCTGAGTTAGCATTTTGAAAAGTTACGTTCTTCACACTTCCAGACGATACGATTTGTTCAATTGGATTTTTAAAGTACTTATAATATCCTGACACTGAAATGATCTGTCCAGCACCCGGAAATATCTCATATTTAATGTCAATATTGGTATTCTGACTTCTTTTCAAATCAGGATTTCCTATCAATACACGCTTAGATATATAATCGAAGAAACCAAAATTCGACAACTCCCTTAATTCAGGACGCGTAACAGTGTTTGAAACCGATAAACGCAGGTTCATTTTATCCGACAAGCTATAAGTTGCATTTAATGAAGGCAGGATATCTGTAAATTGGTTCTCTACTTTTAATTTGTTTCCAGAGTTATCTGCTGTATTGATACGTTGGTAAGAATCTTCAACCCTAACTCCAAATGTAGCCCTTAATTTCTTACCAAACCTGGCATCTAACATTAAATAGCCTGCATTCAAATCCGAAGTCGCATCATACTTGTCTGTCGCCTCAGTACCTTCATCCAGTACAAAGCCATTATTATTTAAGTTATTTGGATTAAAGATTTCATTTACCGGTAGTTTTAACAGATTCTGATCGAAGCTTCCTGTAGAGAAAGACCGGATATAACCGAATTTACGGGCACTAAAATCCCTTTCCTTATACTGTTTAAGGACACCAGCTTTGAATGTGCTTTTTTCCTTTAAAAAAGTAAATGGCAATGCTATATTTAAACCACCATTATAACTGTCTTCAAATAACTCTGAAAAAAACCTGCTTGCATCTGTTCTGGATGCAGTACCGTTTGGCACTACTGCCTGATACTCTGTTTCTCCTTCTTTCTGGTCATAGTTCACAGATTTCAAATCAGGCTGCAAACGATCTGAGTAAGAATAACCTAAGTTCCAGTTCAATTTAAATTCTTTCCACGAGAACTTGTGCTCACCCTCCAATTGACTGTTCAATAAAGATTTACTAACCAAATCATAAGAATATCCTTTTCTTTTGATTTTGTCAATAACCAAGGCTCCCTCACGTTGGGTATATGAGTTGTCCAAAGAGATATTATAAATATTTTTAAAAGCAATCTTATTGTTGCCTTTAACATAGGCTAAGTTTGCCAATCCACCAAGAGAGGAGCTAAATTTGTAAACATCATCATTAAAGTCAAATTCTGTCTTATCCTGATTATATTCAAATCTTTCACTCTTAGTAAGACTTTCGCTATTCCTATAGTTAAGCGATAAAATTGCGCCAATGTTGGCATCGTTCTTTAACGTTTTTCGTAAACCCGTACTTATCTGATATGCCTGTGCAGGCGCTGCCTTACTGTTGTTGATACCAAATGAATTAAGAAAAAGTTTCCCGGAGGCAATCTTCTCATAGTCTGACATTTGCTGGTATTTAGCTGTAGAAACGATTCCACCTGGAATATTTCTATCTTTGCCTACAAAACCAAAGTTTTCAACTCCATCCTTCTTTCCCAATTGAAAGTCTTTAAAAGTAGATTGAGAATTAAATCCGGTTCCGGCAGATACAAAAATATAATTCTCTGTAGGTATATCTTTGGTTAAAACCTGTACCACACCTCCGGAAAAATCTCCTGGCAGATCTGGTGAAGCTGTTTTGTTGATAATGATGTTATCAACCATATTTGATGGTATGATATCAAAAGAAAATGCTTTTCTATCAGGCTCAGAACTGGGAAGAATTGCATTATTCAATAATGTTGCATTATATCTATCACTCAAACCACGGACAATAATAAACTTGTTGTCCTGAATACTTGTACCACTCACGCGCTTTAAAACTTCCGATGTATTTCTATCTGGTGAACGCCTGATCTGATCGGCAGAAATACCATCGGAAATACTAGGGCTTGTTCTTTGGCGATTATATAATGTATTCACAGATTCCTGTTTTACTGTTGCCGTAATTACTACCTCGTTCAGTTTCTGGGAGCCCGCCTCTTCCATTACCAGATCCACAACGGTTGAATTTCCACCCTTAACTTCAACATCTGTAATGTTTTTAGTAGCATAACCTACGTACGAAGCCTCAAGAGTATATTTACCTTGTGCCAATGCACTGATAATGTATCGTCCCTCAACATCAGTTGACGCTCCTTTAGCCGTACCCTTAATCTTAACTGTAACACCAATTAGTGTTTCGCCAGTTTTCTTATCCGATACTTTACCTGAAATTTTTCCTGTTTGCGCAAATGCTGATGCGCCGATAATTAAAAACAGCACCGTAAATAGTGCTTTTTTGAGGTGTAGTTGTGATTTCAATTTGCCGTATATTAATTTCCAGCAAAGCTATTACCACAATGTTAGCTATATGTTAGCATCAAATTACCATTCGTTTACCCAAATGTTAAGAAATCATTAAATGGCTTTCAGATCAATATCTTAGGCCCACTTTTTTGCAAATAAAATGCAATAACCAAATTGGGCCGATTAACAGGAACTTAACATCTTCTAAAAATGAAGGCTTCTTCCCTTCAATCTTATGGCCTATAAATTGTCCTATCCAGGCCAGTACAAAAATAACCAGGCAAACCAGCCATAACGCAGGGCCGCCAGCGGCTTCAATTTTTTCCAGCTGCACAATAAGAATAGACATTCCAAAGATCAGCAGCAACATGAGGTACGACATTACAGGCGAAAGCCTGTAGTAATAATAAACTGAAAAGGCAATCAGAAACGAGGCCCAGTTTACATAACCATTGTACCTGCCCAGGAATTCCAGATGCGGAAAGGGAATGGCCCAAACCAGGCCCAGCAGGCTAAAAACAATTAAAGGAACACAAATCCAGTGGATGGTCTCATTGGTGTGGTTCTGGTGGCTTTCGGCATATTTGTCAAAAAGCATATCCACCTCGCTTTTGGCATTTGCCGCAGCCCCTTTGTTTTGCTCCTTCTTCATGTCGTTATTGGTTTAATTGTAAAAATAAAAAAAAGCGACGGGTAATCCCATCGCTTTTCCAAAAATATAATAGGTTAATTATTTTGCAAATGAAACAGAACGCGTCTCCCTGATCACAGTCACCTTAATCTGCCCAGGATAAGTCATTTCTGTTTGTATCCGGTTAGAGATGTCAGCAGCCAGCAATTCGGCCTGCTGATCGGTTACCCGCTCACTCTCTACTACCACGCGCAGTTCCCTACCTGCCTGGATGGCAAATGTTTTTTCCACACCAGGGTAAGAAAGCGCCAGCTCTTCCAATTCCTTTAAACGTTTGATATAACTTTCAACAACCTCACGACGGGCACCCGGACGGGCACCAGATATCGCATCACAGGCCTGGATAATTGGCGATATCATAGAAGTCATCTCTATCTCATCGTGGTGGGCGCCAATGGCATTGCAAATTTCTGGATGTTCTTTATATTTTTCGGCTAGCTGCATACCCAGGATAGCGTGTGGTAATTCCGGATTGTCGTCAGGCACTTTACCTATATCGTGCAACAGTCCGGCACGTTTGGCCATCTTGGCGTTTAGGCCCAGTTCTGCCGCCATAGTAGCACAGAAATTGGCTACCTCGCGCGAGTGCTGCAGTAAGTTTTGTCCGTACGAAGAACGGTAGCGCATACGTCCAACCATTCTGATCAGTTCTGGGTGTAAACCGTGAATACCAAGGTCTATTACCGTACGCTCCCCGATCTCTACAATCTCGTCCTCTATCTGTTTTTTTGTTTTGGCAACAACCTCTTCAATACGGGCAGGGTGTATACGGCCGTCTGTTACCAAACGATGCAGGGCCAAGCGGGCAATCTCCCTTCTTACCGGGTCAAAGCCTGACAGGATAATTGCCTCCGGTGTATCATCAACAATGATCTCAATACCTGTAGCGGCTTCAAGTGCACGGATGTTACGTCCCTCACGTCCAATAACACGTCCTTTGATCTCGTCGCTTTCGATGTGGAAAATAGACACAGTATTTTCGATGGCCGCCTCGACCGCAGTACGCTGTATGGTTTGGATAACCACTTTTTTAGCTTCTTTGGTAGCTGTAAGTTTTGCTTCGTCTACAATATCCTTTACCTGAATCATAGCCTGGGTACGGGCTTCCTGCTTCATACTTTCCACCAATTGCCCACGGGCTTCATCAGCACTTAGGCCGGCAATCGTCTCCAGCTGTTTAATGTGCTGGTTTTTCAGCACCTCAACTTCTTCCTGTTTCTTTACTGCAATTTCTGTCTGCCTTTCCAGGTTCTTTTTATGGTTATCCAGCTCCTGCTCCTTACGACTCGCATTTTCCAGTTTCTGGTTCAAAGACTGCTCTTTCTGTTTCAGCGAGTTCTCGCGCTGGTTGATCTGGTTGTTCTTTGAGTTTACTTCCTGCTCGTGCTCAGATTTCAGTTGCAAAAACTTCTCTTTTGCTTCCAGCAACCTGTCTTTCTTCATGATCTCGGCTTTGCTCTCGGCATCCTTGAGCATCTTTTTTACCTTGGTCTGTGCAGCAGTCTCCTGCGCTTTCAGCAGGTTCCTGAGCAGGAACCTCCCTATTAAAACACCAACCACAAGGCCGGCCAGTACATATCCTAGTATTTCCATTCTCTATTTTTATTTGTTGTTTAATCAGATACAATCCTCATGCAAGCACCAATCCCTCCGGGACTTTAATCTTATCTGATTACTTATAATTCCTTTTATCTATATCCTGAAACCACGTCATCTGTAGTTTCAAAAAAAAACCGCAACTAAATCCTTGAGCCCCTCGTTTTAAAAACCTCAACTAATTATAATTAGGATTTAAGTCATTTTCAGGTGCACGAATGCAGATGAAATACACTCTCTCAATCCTATAAATATTGAAGTGTTAAGTTTTAAAAATAGTGAAACTCAAAAACCTAGCTGCGGCTATGTCTTTGTGCTAATCTTAACTTATGTAAAGAACGTACTTATTTTGAAAAAAAATCGTTTAATAAACTATCCAGTTCTTCCACCTTCTCGGCAACAGCTGTGTCCTGATTCTGGACCTTGTTCTCTACCCTCAGTACCGCCGTTGCATAGTGCAATACCGCCATAGAAAGCAAATCCTGCTTATCTCTGACCGCATAATTTTCCTGGTAGTCTTTTATGCGTTCATTAATAATTTTGGCTGCCCGCCTTACAATTTCTTCTTCCTCGGTATTTACCTTTAAAGGGTAGATACGATCGGAAATAGTTATTTTTATCGAGATTTCTCCCATTTCTTAGCTTTGTTTCACTTTTCAGATACCGCTTATTTTTTAAGCAATACAACACACTTATCTATTTCACGCACAAATTCGTTAATTTTTTGCTTTATATCAAGTGTCTTTTCACTTGTGCCTTCAATACTCTTCGCCAACTTTAAAACCCTCAACTTCTCTTCAAGGTCTGCGTTCTTGTTTTTTGAAGTATCAAGCGCAACCTTAACCGACTCATTTTCCAGCTTTAACAGGTCATTTTCTTCTTGCAATGCACTACAAAGCTCTATTAAGCGAGCTGTTTTCTGCAATACGGAGGTTAATTGATCTGCAACTGATGACATGAAAAATATTTTATTTTCTAATTTCTGCTTTAACTGTTTGTGCTAAGTTATGTATAATTTTTTGCATAACTGCATCTATCTGTTTATCGGTTAAGGTTTGCTCCTCATCCTGAATCGTAAAATTCAGTGCATATGATTTTTTACCCGCCGGCAGCTTATCCCCTACATACACGTCAAACACCTGTATGTTCCTGATCAGCTTCTTCTCGGCCTTTAAAGCAACCGCTTTTAAAGCATCAAAAGTAACTTCAGTATCTACCAGCATAGACAGGTCCCTTCTCACAGCAGGATATTTCGGAACATCTTTATTCACAATTTTATTCTTCCTTACCATATCCAGCAGCAATGCCCAGTCAAAGTCTGCATAATACACATCCTTATCTACATCTGCTTTTTTCTTATCAGCCGCTGTCGCAGCACCAAAAGTCACGATAGCCTTCTCGCCCCTGAAGTATTTCAGGCCATAAGCGAAATTTCCATCCTGTACTTCCTCAGTTTGATAACCTGTAATGCCTAACCTTCCGATAACCGCGTCAACAGCTGCCTTTAAATGATAAAAGCTAACCGGCGCAGGCTTCTGGTTCCATTGCTCTGCCTGGTTTGCTCCTGAAAGCAATACCAGCAGGCGAGGGCGTTCCACATATTTACCTGCAATCAGGTGATAGGTTTTGCCAAACTCATAAAACTTAATGTCGGCCGTTTTCCTGTTCTGGTTATAAGCAACACTTTCCAGGGCAGGCATCAGCAGTTCCTGGCGCATTACATTCAGGTCCGAGCTCAAAGGGTTCAGGATCTGTACCGCCTCTTCCGGATTTTTGGAATAAGCCCCCTTGGTTAAAGAATTGCACCAAATCTCTAAAAAGCCATTTGCAGTAAGCATATCAGCAATTACATGTTGGGTCTGTTCTTTATCAGGCTTTGTGCTATAAGATAAAGAAGCATTGATTTTACTTGGGATCTCGATATTGTTGTAACCATAAATCCTCAACACCTCTTCAGTAATGTCGCATTCACGGGTTACATCTACCTTAAAAGCAGGTACTTTAAGCTTTAGCCCCTCAGCAGTTTCAGCGTCTACAGCTATCCCCAAGGCAACAACAATTGCTTTGATCTGTGCCGAAGGGATTTCTGCACCAATTAACCTGTTTATATTAGCATAACTTACTTCCACATCAAAAGGCTTAACCGACTCCGGATAAATGTCTGAAACCTGGGAAGCAATTTTACCACCAGCCAGTTCGCTGATCAGCAATGCCGCACGTTTTAAGGCAGTAACCGTCATATCTGGATCTGTGCCACGCTCAAACCTGAACGAGGCATCTGTTTTAAGCCCATGTCTTTTCGACGTTTTACGTACAGAAACCGCGTTAAAATAGGCACTTTCCAAAAATACATTTGTTGTGGTTTCGGTAATACCAGAACTCTTGCCACCAAAAACACCGGCGATACACATCGGCTCTTCTGTATTACAGATCATCAGGTCTTCGGCCGAAAGCTTACGCTCAACACCATCAAGTGTTACAAAAGGTGTTCCTTCAGTACATTTCTTAACAATAACCTTTGCCCCTTTGATCTGGTCTGCATCAAAAGCGTGCAAGGGAATGCCCAGATCGTGCAGTACATAATTGGTAATGTCTACAATATTGTTTATTGGCCTGATGCCAATAACTTTTAACTTATCCTGTAACCAGTCTGGCGAGGCCTTAACCGTAACACCACTGATGGTTACACTGCTGTACCTTGGTGCCGCAACAGTATCTTCTACCTGCACTTCAATCTTCAGCGTCTCATTGTCTGCCTTAAAACCGGAAACATCAGGCATCTGTAATGGCGAGCGGAAATAGGCTGCCAAATCTCTTGCCACACCTAAATGTGAAGCCGCATCGGCCCGGTTGGGGGTAAGGCCAATTTCAAAAAGATAGTCATCCTCCAGCTTGAAATAAGTTTTTGCGATGGTACCTGTCAATGCATTTTCAGGCAAAACCATGATCCCGTCATGAGAGACGCCCAAGCCGATCTCATCTTCAGCACAGATCATACCTTCCGACACCTCGCCTCTTATCTTTGATTTATTGATCTTAAACGGCTCGCCTTCATTCGGATAAACGGTAGTACCAACAGTAGCCACCACTACTTTTTGGCCCTGTGCCACGTTGGGTGCACCACAAACAACCTGTAAAATTTCCGGTCCGCCCACATCAACAGTGGTTACCCGCAACCGGTCTGCATTCGGGTGCTGCACACAACTCAATACATGACCTATAACCAAGCCCTCCAGGCCACCGGCAACAGCCTGTACTGTTTCCAGGCTTTCTACTTCCAGGCCAATATTCGTCAGTATCAGCGAAAGTTCCTGTGGTGTTTTATCCGTTTGAATGAATTGTTTAAGCCAATTGTATGATATCTTCATGTCGCGTATTCAAATAAAACGCAAAGATATTATTTAATGCCGAAAGCGGAAAGCCCAAAAAGCGCACCCTGAAACTAAAAAGATAAATCGTTAATGAATGCTCAGATTGCTTAGGATTGCCACGCATGCGCCAGCACCAACTACCAGCAGTATTACGCCGATGATCAGCAATCTTAATGCTGGTTTTAGCGGCTGGTCGTTTACCGCTTTAACGATCAGCTGGATAAATCCAATCAGCAGCAGAATGCCTACAGCGACCCAGTAAAGTAAAAAAACTGCCATCTCTATTGCTTTAGTTTACAAATGTAAATTAATTGAGGTTTAATTTTTCTCTTATTGCCTCTATTTTATGGTCCCTGTAAAAAATATTCATGGTTTCGAAAGGGATGAGTTTCATTTTATCGCTTACAATATGCACACATGATTTTTTTACGGCCCTTACGTCAAAATCCAGCGGATCCATAAAGTTCATGATAATGATCCTGAACAGATTGTTGTAACTCAGACTGTCAGACTGTACCCGCGGCAGACAGCACATCAGTTCCCCGAATGTCCCTTCGGCACAATCTACAGAAACCCCTGTACTAAACAAATTGAGCATATGTTCTTTCAGTTTTTCATCATGTTCAAAAACAATGGTATTTTTTGAATTGTTGAGCAGGTCTTCCGGGTTAATGAGGTGTGTCATGGGCAACACTTCCTCGTCTAGCTTTAACGCATAGGCCATACAAAGTGCATCAGGGTTACAGGGCACCGGGATCAGATCCTGCGGTTTAAACAGGGGATACTGCTCATAGATTTTGCGCCTCACTTCTGTCAGTGTGATCCTCCCCTGCTGGTCATTGTAATTGTCGTTCCTCCCCGCCACCTGGGTAGGCTGAAAAGTTACGCCCCTTACGCATTTCTGCTTTAAAGCATAATCCAGTATTTCACCAATTTCATGATCATTTACACCTTTCTGAAGGGTAACTACCAGCGTTGTAGAAACATTGAACCGGTTAAGGTGGTCAATAGCCTTCTTTCTTACCTCTGTCAGGTCCTCTCCTCTCAGTTTTTCCAGCACCTCAGCGCTAAAACTGTCAAACTGCAGGTAAATTTCAAAATCGGGCATATAAGAAGCGAGCTTTTCTACAAAGCCAATATCCTTTGCCAGCCTGATGCCGTTGGTATTTACCATCAGGTGTTTGATGGGCTTGGTTTTAGCCAGATCAAGTATTTTAAAGAAATCCGGATGAACGGTAGGCTCACCGCCCGAAAGCTGGACCACATCCGGCTCGCCTTCATTGGCAACTACCACATCCATCATTTTATTGATTTCCTCCAATGTACGGTGCCGTCCATAATTTGGGGATGACATGGCATAACAGGTAGGACAACTCAGGTTGCAGCGATCTGTCACTTCTATGATGGTTAGGCAGGAATGCTGCTCATGATCTGTGCACAGGCCACAATCGTAAGGGCAGCCATAGTGTACCTTTGTATTAAACTTCAGGGGCATCTCCGATTGCTTATTGTAATTCCTGATCTGCTTGTAATATTCAATATCGTCGGCTATCATGACCTTACTATCGCCATGTACCCTGCAGTTTTTCAGCATAAATACTTTTGCGTCCTGAAATACGATTTTGGCATCGCAAAGCTGTAAACATTCCGGGCAAAGGCTTTTGGTATAATCGTAGTAAATGTAATCTCTGGTTTTCATGGGCATAATTGTTTCGCTGTGCGGATGATGAATTTATAATAATACAGAAATATAAACAATGCTGCCCAGTGTATACTGCTTAAATTTAAAAAAAGGGGATGGTAAGGTTTGATGAACTCCACGGCAAACCGGTATAAAAAATACAGCACCATAAACAGCTTAAAGCGATCACCATTGACCATTTCCTTTTTGCTAAGCCCGATAAAAAGACCACATAGCAATACCATATACAACATCTCGTACAAGGCTACCGGATGCCTTTTCAAGCCATCGCCCAGATCCATCCCCATAAAAAACGTAGTCGCATTTCCAAACACGGGTTCATCAATACCCATCAGGAAACAGCCGATCCGTCCGATGAACAACGCAACTATAATAGGGATTACATAAATATCGCCCGATGCTATTTTTACCCCAATTGCCTTTTTAACAAGCTCTACCCCAAACAAGCCGCCAAGTAAGCCCCCTGCAATGGTTTTACTCTGGTAAAGCATAAAAAAACTGAGCTGTCCAAGTTGTCCTGGCGTTTCCAGTATGGCAACTACCCTGGAACCGACCAAAGCACCCAGCATTGCCCCAAGCATAATCCACATCCTGTTTTCATCAGAAATCGGATCTTTAATCCCTCTTTTCAGGAAATAGTATAAACGTACACCAACAAAGAAGGCCAGCAACTCAAAAATATAATGCCAGTGGTATAATTCTCCGAAGAGCTTAAATTGAACGGGAAAACTCAAAACTAGTGCTTTAAAAAAACAACCGGGCCATGATAGGAAGGTGATCTGAGGGGTAACGCCTGTTTTTACTATCACTCAGCACGCCGAACTTTTGCACCTTAAAGCCTCTGTTCACAAAAATATAATCGATCTTGTCCTTTAATGGAGCGTTCCATTTAAAACTGTTGAACGTACCTTCAGGGCCATAAGCAGGTTCTATAGAGATTTCTTTGGTATCACTTAAAAAGGTTTTGATGGTAGCAACAGCTCCTGTTTCTGGCGTAACGTTTAAATCGCCGGTGAGTACCACGGGCAATTTGGGTGCAATTTCCTGGATCTTCTTTTTGATCAGCTTAGCCGATTCAATTCTGGCCTGCACCCCCACATGATCGTAATGGGTATTAAAAACCATAAACTCTTTTTTATTCCATTTGTCGTACAGCCGTACCCAGGTACAAATTCTGACAATGGCCGCATCCCAGCCCCTGGATGGTTTTTCAGGTGTATCCGACAACCAGAAAGTACCGCCATCTTTTTTCACAAATCTTGTTTTATCAAAATAAATAGCAGAAAATTCGCCCTCACGCTTCCCATCTGTACGGCCTACACCAACCATTTCATAATTTGTATTTTCCAGCAGCTGATCAGCCTGTAAGGCCAGCGCTTCCTGTACACACAAAATATCTGCATCATGAAATTTCACCAGCGCTTTTACATTGTCCTTTCTGTTAGGCCAGGCATCTTCTCCATCCGTAGTATTGTTGTAGCGAATGTTATAACTCATTACATTGAGGTAATCCGCAGGCTTCCTTTGGGCCTTAACAGCTGTCATCAGCAACAACAGGCCCATACATAGTTTCATCATCATCTTCATAAGGCCAATTTACAGCTTCAATGTTAAATTAAGCCCTCATCTCCGAAACTAAAAAACAACTTATTCGTTACAATAAGATGATCCAGCACATATAAATCGAGCATTTCCCCAGCTGCAACCAGTTTTTTGGTTATGCTCAAATCCTCAGCACTTGGCTTCAGATTTCCAGAGGGGTGGTTATGGACCAGGATAATATATGCAGCATTATGCTCCAATGCGGTTTTAAAAATGATCTTTGGATCGGCTACTGTGCCTGCCATCCCCCCTTTGCTGACCAGCTGTTTGCCGATTACATAATGGGCCTGGTTTAGCATCAGGATCCAGAACTCTTCGTGATTCAGGTCTGCAAAAACAGGGAGCAGCATTTTATAGACATCCATTGATGTGGTAATTTTCATGGCCTCTTCGCCAGCTGTTTCCTTTCTGCGCCTGCCCAGTTCGAGGGCTGCCACAATACTGATTGCCTTTGCTTCGCCTATCCCTCTGAACCTGGAGAGGTCTTTTACTGATAACTTACCCAGTGCATCCAGATCATTCTTACAGGAAGCGAGTATACGCTTACTCAAGTCTACAGCGGTTTCGTTCTTATTTCCCGAACCTATCAGGACAGCGATCAGTTCAGCATCTGTAAGGTGCCTCCTTCCGTTAAGCAAAAGTTTTTCTCGGGGCCTGTCGGCCTCAGCCCATAGCTTAATGCCCAATTTTTCCTGGTAAACCTTCATAGCATAAATTCATTGAAACAAAAAAAGGGATATGCTATGCATATCCCTTTTACAATATTGTAAAGCTATGTTTATTTTAAGCCATTCACAAATTTAGTCAGCTTAGATTTATTGTTAGCCGCTTTGTTTTTGTGTATAACATTCTTTTTGGCCAAACGATCCAGCATAGAAACTACTTTAGGAAGTAATTCCAATCCAGTTTTTTTATCTTCTGCAGCACGCAATCTTTTGATAAACGTACGCGTTGTTTTTGCCTGGTACCTGTTACGTAAACGTTTAGCAGCGTTTGCTCTGATTCTCTTTAGTGAAGACTTATGATTTGCCATTTCTTATTGTTAATATTTTTATTTTAGCGCTACCGCTCTTTTATTGTTCTAATTTTCGGACTGCAAATATAGAATTAATGTTTTTAAATTACAAAAGCATTATGCAAATTATTTTTTATAACCTACTTTTAGCTCATGGTTAAACGGATTGTTGCAAATATTCATACTGAGGACATTAACAGGGCCGAAGCCTTTTACAAAACTGTACTGGGCCTGGAAATCCTGATGGATCATGGCTGGATTGCCACTTATGGAATTGAAAATCAAAAAATGAATACCCAGATCAGTTTTGCTTCAGAAGGTGGTTCCGGGACACCAACCCCGGACCTGTCAATTGAAGTGGACGATTTTGAAGAAACATTAAACCGCACAAAAGCGGCCGGATTTCTAATTGAATATGGCCCGGCAGTTGAACCATGGGGTGTAAAAAGATTTTATACCCGGGACCCATTTGGCAAGCTGCTGAACATCCTCTGCCATATTTAGATTTCGGGACAAATAAAAAGCGACAGGTTTTACCTGCCGCTTTTGCTCCCCTGTCGCTTATCCCTCTGTGTTTTATTTTATTGCTGTAAGCTGTGCTGCAACCAGTCCCAGCTCCATGTCTGCCTGTGGCCGTTTGGTGCTTAGACTTAAAAGCCCATCCAGTTGCACATTTTTTGCATTCGTCGCAACAGCAGTATGCTGATCGGTTACCCCGCTCATTTTCAAACGGGCATCTTCACGTACATTGGTATACAAACTACCCGCAATGGCATTTACTTTTGCAGAAGCACTCTGGCTCAAAATCACCTGGAGGCACTTCACGTCAAATTTGTTGCTGGTTACCACCTGGGCATTCCCGGCTGCTTCTATTCTTTGCAGATCTTTTACAGAGACCCGGATGACCACACAACCTATTTCTGTGGAGTTAATATATAAGGTATTGCCTTTTCCCATCACCGATGTGAAAGCAGGATTAAAATCCTCCTCCACAAACACGCCTTCTTTATCGCTCTGGGTTAAGAAGACCTTAACGTTTCCGCTAACCCATATTTTATTGAATCCTGTAGCTGGCACCGCTAACTGAATTGTATTTACTGCCAGGGCTTTAACTGATGATGATGCTAAAAGTACTACTGCCAGTACTGTTGCAAATAATGTTTTTGTAAGGGTTTTCATAATCTTATGTTTTAAAATTGTTGTCTTATTTGTTTGTAGATAAGACGCCTTCAATTTCAAAACGTTGCAGCCCTTTTTTCAGCAATATACCAGCTCAGCCATAGCCACGACCAACACCCTAAACTTCTCGACCAATTCAGGTCGTTTTCGACGAACGCCTACTTAAATCTTCTGCCAACAACGTCCCAGTCTACCACATTCCACCAGTTGGCAATATAATCTGCACGTTTATTCTGGTATTTTAAGTAGTAGGCATGCTCCCATACATCCAATCCAAGCAATGGTGTACCTTTTACTTCGGCATTGTCAAATAAAGGATTGTCCTGATTGGCGGTAGAACTGATCTTTAAGGTACCATTGTCATTTACCAGCCATGCCCAGCCCGAACCGAACCGCGCTGCAGCCGCAGCAGAAAATTGCTCTTTAAACTTATCCAAAGAGCCAAAGGTCCGCTCAATTGCAGCTTTTAGCTTGCCCTGAGGACCGGCTGAAGTTCCCGGCTTCAAGGTTTCAAAAAAGAAGTTATGGTTCCATGCACCGCCCCCATTGTTACGGGCCTTGGCCGAAAGCCTGGAAGCATTGTTAAAAAAATCCTTTTCTGTAGCATAAGTTATACTTTCGGCAGCGATAGCATCGTTTACATTCTTGATGTACGCGGTATGGTGTTTGGTATAATGAATTTCCATAGTCAGCGCATCTATATTAGGCTCAAATGCATTGTAAGGAAATTTTAAGGGCAGCTGAGTAAACTTTAAGGCCACAGCATCTGCGTTTTCTGTGCCGGCAACAGCAGCCAGTGGCGAGGCCATAGCTACAGCCAGTGATGCGGTTAATGTATTTTTAATAAAATCTCTGCGGGTGTTTGTTTCCATGATCAGGAGTATTTACGGGATTAAAAGAATAATGATGCAATACTAAATCATTGCGCTATTATAACTAACGATATACCTAAATTGTTGCTGAGTGTGACTATATTTTTACAAAAATTTTATCTTTGACCTCTATATGAAGAAACGCATTGCCATATTTGCATCAGGATCAGGATCAAACGCCCAGAAATTAATGGAGCATTTTAAAAGAAGTACCGAAGTAGAGATTGCTTTGGTATTGACGAATAACCCTGATGCATATGTTCTACAACGTGCAGACAATTTTGAAATTCCCTCCCACATTTTTGACAAAAAGGAATTCTACCATAGCGACAGCATTATTGACATGCTCAAGAACCTGGAAATTGACCTGATTGTACTGGCAGGCTTCTTATGGCTTATCCCTAAAAAACTCATCGCCGAATATCCGGGCCGTATTATCAATATCCACCCCGCAATTTTGCCTAAATTTGGTGGCAAAGGCATGTATGGCGACCATGTACACCTGGCCGTGATGGAAGCAAAAGAACCTGAAGGCGGCATTACGATTCACTATGTAAATGAAAACTACGATGAGGGTGAATACATTTACCAGGCCAGGTACCGCATCGATAAGTCGGACAACCTGGAGATGATCAAATTTAAAGGTCAGCAACTGGAACACCTGCACTATCCGCGTGTTGTGGAAAGCATCATAAAAAAAATTAAAAAATAACTTACCTGGGCATGCTGTTAATCCAGTCCCGGATCAGCTGAATACCTTCTCTATGGGGCAGAGTCCTGGCCAGTTCAGGCATAGCCGTTCCGGGCTCAGTACTGTTCATCCGGTAGGCCAGGATAGAATGTGCTGCATCGCCCGGAATAATATCATAGTCTAAGCCCCCAGCGCCCCCACCGGCAGAAACCGGCACCTTTCTTATCCCCAGATGATTTGGATTGTTTTGTTCATATTCCAGGAACAACCCGGTGTTGTAGGCATCCCCTCCGCGGGTATGGCAATGCGCACAATTTACGTCCAGATAAGCCCTTGCACGCTGTTCCAGGCTAAAGCGTTTCGCATCCGCCCAGTTCGGCAATTGTGCCAAGCCGGTATCTGGCAAGCCTTTTAATACACCTTTCGCAGCCCAGGAGCTAAGCTGGTTCAGCTGGTGCCCTGCAAGCGTTATGTTCAGGTTCCTGATTTTTGGCCCTATGGGGATCAGCTGGTCATCTTTGATATGGCAGCGCTTGCAATCATTGGTATTGGGTACCTGATAATTGGTGAACAGCTTATTCCCTTCATTATCCAGGAGGGTGACGGGAATTTTGGCCCCTGTAATGTGCCTTATTGCATCTGTCTGCTCCTTTTTCCAGAGGTAATTCATCACTCTCCAGCTTTTACTTGCCGGATCTTTAACCAGGAGCCGGGTCTCAATCATGATCTTTTCATGTTTTACATTGGTGTAGGCGAAATTTTTGATGATGATGGTCGAGTCAGGGAAATCGGGCAGTCCGTCATCTTTATAGCGCATCACTGCCCCTTTGGGCAATACAATAAAGCGGTCTTTAAGCGCATAGTCTGTAAACAGCGGAGTACTGATGTCATAAGGCAAAAGCCCCTCCACAGGCTGAAGCAATTTAAGCGGTCCCTTAAAGAAACCATAGTCGGATAGCTGCTCTTTAAATTCAAAGACATTGTGCTGAACAGCAGTATTGCTTTTATTTTTGCAGCCCCCGCCACTAATTAACGACAGCGAAACGCTGAAAAGAAAGATAAATCCTAAAATGAAAGTATTGCGCATCAGAAAAATTTTATTTACATGTAAAAGGGACCATATTGGTGTTGGGCTTCCAGTTTTCAGGTTTGCCGATGTGGAGAAAATCGGCGTTGACAAAAACATTTTCTCCGGCCTGCCTGATACAGATGTTATCGGGATTGGCAGCATTACCTTTGGTCAGCACATTGCTGGAAATGCCATCGTACATGATCAGAGGGATCCTTTTATTTTTCCTTGACGGATCAGCAGCATTCAGCTGCTGTTCAACAGCTACCAAGATTTTCCCAATACGGTGCTCATAAGCTGCCTGAGGGAAAGCAGCACCCATTTCGATCTTGTTGTTGTGGATATTGATATTTTTCGAAATGGGTGAATAATTGGCATTTATTTTCTCAGCAGCCTTGTCGTCTACAGCAAAACCCGATGCAATGGTAATGGATGAGGAATTGTTGTTAATGATGCGGTTGTTATAAAGTTCTATGTCTGATGCCGCAAGGATAATGATCCCGCTTCCCGGTGACGCATTACCCACTCCCCATGAGGTACCAAAGCTGCCGGCTTTGGCAAAATTCCTGAAATTATTGTCGTGAATGTAATTGTTATAGGCCTTTACGTAGCCTCCTTTTTTAGAGAGGTCAGGCAGGTCGAACACCAGGAAACCTGCGGTATTGTTGTAAAACTCGTTGTCATACACCTCTGCATGTGAAGTATTTTCAATTTCGCAGCCGGCAACGTTTTTGGCCGCCCGACATTTCCTTACGATGGCACTATCTGTTTGACCTACGTAAATACCTGCATCCGAAGAGCCTTCCGTATAACAGTTTTCAATCAGTACATTTTTACACATTACCGGGTAAATGGCATAACCCCCGCTGGTCGAATCGGCCTTGCTCCATACCGCATGCAGATTGGTAATGGTAATATTCCGGCTTTTGTTGATTTTGAGCAAGTCGCCCTTTGAGTCACGTATGGTCATCCCATCAATAGTAAAGCCATTGACATCCGTTACCCTGATCCCTTCACCACCCTGGCTCTGGGCCTTAAAATCAAGAATGGTCTTGTCGTATCCCTCGCCCCTGATGAGGACCTGCTTTACCTGTGCAATGCTCAGGTTATCGAACTGATAGGTCCCCTGTTTTAAAACAAGCTCTGTGCTGTCCTTTATGCTGAGAAAAGCTTCTGCTATCTTTTGCTCATCACCAGGTTTAAAAGTCAGAACTGTATTGTACTTCCCTTGCCGGGCCGTTTGGTTTCCGCCGCAGGAAAACAGTAGTACGCTTGCACCGAACAGGGCAACAGCTAAATGTAATGGTTTCATATTTATAGAATATTATAGGCGTAGGTTACGTAGTAAACGGCCCCGATATTAGGGTTTGCCACACCTGTTGAATAGTATTTATTGGTAATATTTGTAGCACCCAGTCTGATTCCTGAACGTGCTTTAATCAGCTTATAGCTAACCTGCGCGTCGATAACTGCAGAGCTTGGCACATGCCCCTCTGCCAGTCCGCCGGACACCACATAAAAGTACCCCGGTTTATAGCGCAGGGTTGTACCGAACGACCAGACCTGTTTTTTTCCAAAGCCGCTGTTCCCGAATTCCATATTGATGTGGTAATTTGGCGTATTGAAGTTGTTAATCTGGCTGTTGTTCTTGTTTTTAATGTGGTCTGAAAAGTAATTTACCTTTGCCAGGAAGTTATGGGACATATCTACGCTCACGCTGGCCGCATAACCGTAGGTGTTCACCGTTTGCCCGCCATTAAAAGCAATATTATATTGTACATAAGTACTGTGGTCTTTAAAAGCAGTGACATCATTGGTGCCGGGGGTATTCGCTACGTTGGCATAACCAATAAAGTTTTTCCAGGTAGAGAAATACCCCAGAACATCAAACATCACCCGTTTTCCTATCAACGCAGCATAGCCCAGTTCAAAGGCATTTACAGATTGCGGCTTGATATCATTGTATTCAAACCTTTTGAGTTGGTTCGCATCGCCGGACTGTTGGTAGGCCGAAACACTTTCCAGAGTGTATGGCGGGTACTTGTTAAACTGATAGTTATCGTTCAGCAGCAAGGAAGAACCGCCCGAAGAATAGCTGTTGTATCCATTAAGTGTGTTTTGCAGGGCCTGGATATTGGATGGAAAACTATACGCATTCTGATAAGAGAAACGGATAAAATTTTCTTTAACCGGTTCATATACGGCCGAAGCCCTTGAGGTTACTTTAGGAGAAGAAAATAAGGTGTTTTTATCGTAGCGGAAGGAAGTGCTCAGGCTGAGCCTGTCGGCCGCCAGCTTTTTGGCCAGTTGCAAATAGGCACTGTATTCCTTTACATTGATCGGCTTGTCTTTATCGGGAAACAAAGTGTTCTTACTGTTGAGGCTGTATAGTCGCCAGTTTACCCCGGCAATGATGTTTATAAACTTTATATGCTCCGCAAAATTATACTGGGCCTCTGCATTGTACAATTTACTCCGGTCCAGAAACAATGTTCCTCCTTCAGAAATGGGTGTATTGGAAACCTTTTCTTTGAGTGTATTAAATTGGGCACTGCCCAGTTCTGCCCTTCCTTTATCCGCAAAAGCCCTGGCCGCCAAATGTGCATCGCCGATGCTTGTACCTCCGGCCAGAGCTTCCAGCAACGCCCCCGTATACTCGGGGTACCAGCCGCCTGTTGCACCGTCGTAACTGGTTTTCCAGCCTTCATTGATGTACTGGGACGTCGGCCCTGCAATAATGGTCCTTCCCGAGTTTTCAGAAGTGGTGTAGCCCCTTACAAACCAGTTGTTGCTTTTCAGTTCGGCCCGGTACTGCCCCACTTTAAAATTTTTAAGCTGGTACCTGGTATCGTTGGTATATACAATATTGCCCGTACCGTAGGTACCCGAAACAATAGCTTCCAGTTTCGGATTGATCTTATACCTGAATTCCGCATTTACTTTCAGCAATTTTGCCTTATTGTCCAGGTAACCATATTCCGGATATCCTGTCCGGCTTACATAATTGGGTTTGGCCAGCAAAGGTTCGATCAGCGGGGCAAGCGAAGGATCTCCGGCAAGTGCGCCTTGCAGAAAAGGATTAATATCGGCATTGGTAGCACCCCCGTAAAAATTCACACCGTTATAGTTGGGGTCTGTAAACCGGGTTCCCGGTCCGTTTTTGTTGGTGCTGTCGGTTGCCACCCAGTCGTTGGCCTGTGTGTACTGCCCATTTACTTTAAATGCCATTTTTTCATTGATCTTAGTGGCGTAACGAATGGCCCAGTCGTAATATGGCGAGGCCCCAACCGGATCGTAGGTATTCCCGTTTTTCACATGGTTAACACCCTGCGTTACCAGCACACTTAAACCCTGGTATTTAAAAGGGTCTTTTCCGGTCATGACCATGGTTCCGTTTAAACCCCTGGATCCGTATAAAGCCGAAGAAGCCCCCGACAGCACCTCTATATTGTCTACATCCAGCTGGGTTAAACTGATGGCGGACCCCAGGGGAAAATTAAGTCCCGGTGCCTGGTTGTCCATTCCATCTACAATTTGCGTAAAATTGGTATTACCACTGGTGTTAAAGCCCCGGGTAGAAATACTGGTGAAGCCGATACTCGACACTGTTACATCAACGCCCTTGAGACCCTGAATCATATCCATATAGTTTAACTGGGGCGAATTACTGATATCCTTACTGCTGATCTGCTCGATAGTTACCGGCGATGACAGCTTTTTCTGTACCACCCTGCTGGCGGAAACCACAACCTCCTGTCCGAGTATGGCCCCGGGTGTAAGCATAATATCTATAGGGCCTGCACTGCTGTTCACATCAATTTCCCTGGCTTCAAAGCCTATGGAAGAAACGATCAG
Organism: Pedobacter africanus; assembly: GCF_900176535.1. NCBI lineage: Bacteria > Pseudomonadati > Bacteroidota > Sphingobacteriia > Sphingobacteriales > Sphingobacteriaceae > Pedobacter > Pedobacter africanus. The sequence continues at coordinate 190,482 of NZ_FWXT01000005.1, forward strand.
TACTATCGGAAATTTCTTTTTGATGCTAAGCTGAAACCTTCCGCGGTCGTCCGAATATGTTCCTTCGGCCGAATTTTTCACTTTGACCGATACTGCAGAGAGCCCCTCCTGTGTGGCGCTGCTCCTGATTGTTCCTCTGATCATCTGGGCGTTCAGTCCAGATGATATCATCAGAAAAAGGATCAATAAAAATAGTTTGGTTACCTTCATTGCGCTAGAGTTTGGTTTGTAATTGGTTAATGCAATATAGATTACAGAACCCTTGCGATACAATGACTGAACTGTGTTTGGGACGAACCAGGCCTATAATGGGGTGAATGAGCGGGCCTCGAAATGTTTTTGATGGGAAGCCGACACCGGTATGCGCAGGTCCGGCAAAGCATCAAACTGAATAACATAACCCCGGTTTGTTTTTCTGGCCGAAGAAACCGTAGTCATGTTAATGGTGTACGACCGGTGTACCCTGATCAGGCCGGCATAATTGCAGGAGGATTCAATCCTTTTGAGTGTAGTCCGGACCAGTTCTCTTTTCAATTCCCCTCCCAGCAGGTAATGGACATCCACATAATTGTCTTCCGATTTGAAAAACAGGACATGACTGGGCTGCAGGGTTAAAATGAGTTTCCCGTTTTCATCGCTGATCAGCAGCTGATCTGACACCGGCTTATGCGCGGTTACCGACAGGGACAGGTGATGCGCCAGCTTGTATTGCTGTGCCCCAAATAAAATAAGCAGGGCAATTGCATACGGAGGGATAGCAATGAGGATGGTATAGTTAAAGGTATCCAGGTAATTGCGTAAAGAAAGTTCGGGGTGGTGGTTTAAGGTCCAATCGCAAGCCAGCACCCCAAAAGTCAGGATCATAATTTCAGCAATAAAGAAAAAGAAATAATGTGCATAGGTAAGGTACTGCAGGCGCAGCCATTTGCGCAACCCAAACTGTGTAAACAGTAGTGTAAGGGTTCCGGCCAGGGAAAAGATGCTGAAAATCTTTAAAAGGTCAAGCTTCCCTACATCATACCATTTGTTGATGTTAAAAGGCACGAAAGTATACATAAAAAGCAGGCTGATCAGGGTAACCAGGCCAATAAATATGATCTTGTTTGCGCGGCTGTTGAGTAAGGAAAAATGGCTCGCCAATATCATCTTAAAAAGCGGGCTGGTCTTAAAAGTTGTAATTCCTGGCATAAGAGTTAGTTAGATTCAATAATCAATTTACTAATTTTTAAATTCTCTTAAAAATTTATCCTATAAAAATCTTAATTTTGCGGCTCAAATTTTTTCTCCGATGAGTCAATCTATAAAGATCAAAAACGCCTTAATTTCAGTTTATTATAAAGATGGTTTGGAACCCCTGGTACGTTTACTTGCCCAGCAAGGTGTGCAGTTATTCTCTACAGGAGGTACCGAGCAGTTTATTAAAGACCTGAATATACCTGTTACAGCTGTTGAAGACCTTACCGGTTATCCTTCTATTTTAGGGGGACGGGTAAAAACCTTGCACCCTAAAGTTTTTGGCGGTATTTTAAACCGCAGGGCTCTGGCATCCGACCAGGAACAAATTGCCCAATACGAGATCCCGGAGATCGACCTGGTTATTGTTGATCTGTATCCTTTCGAGGAAACCGTTAAAGCTGGTGGCACCGAGCAGGAGATCATCGAAAAGATTGACATAGGCGGCATTTCCCTGATCAGGGCTGCGGCCAAAAATTTCAACGATGTAGTTATCCTTGCTTCTAAAGATGATTATTCAACTTTGCAGCAGCAGTTGGAGGCCCAGAATGGAGAAACTACACTGGCACAGCGTAAAGCTTTTGCTAAAAAGGCATTCCACACCTCATCGCATTATGATACTGCAATTTTCAATTATTTCAATACCGAAGAGCCGCTGAATGTATTTAAACACAGCATCAGCGATTCACAGACATTAAGGTATGGCGAAAACCCACATCAACAGGGTGTATTTTATGGCAACCTGGATGAAATGTTCACCAAACTTAACGGCAAAGAGCTTTCTTACAACAACCTGGTCGATGTAGACGCCGCAGTAGCATTAATAGACGAGTTTGAAGAGCCCACTTTTGCCATTTTAAAACATACCAATGCCTGTGGTGTGGCCTCTAAACCAAGTATTCTTGATGCCTGGAATGTGGCATTGGCCTGCGATCCGGTTTCGGCCTTTGGCGGTGTGCTGATTGCCAACAGAGAGATAGACCTGGCTACAGCAGCCGAGATCAACAAGCTGTTTTTTGAAGTACTGATTGCCCCTGCTTACCAGGCCGAAGCTGTTGAGCTTTTCCGTGCCAAAAAGAACAGGGTGATTTTACAGCGCAATGAGGTAGCGCTAAGCGAAAAGCAATTTAAAACCTTGTTGAATGGGGTAATTGAGCAAGACAAAGACCTGGTTATTGAAGGCCCTGAGGAAATGACACCGGTAACTGAAAAAGCGCCGACAGCACAGGAGCTGAAAGACCTGCATTTTGCCAATAAAATTGTAAAACATACCAAATCAAATACCATTGTATTTGTGAAGAACAACCAACTGCTGTCGAGCGGCGTAGGCCAGACCTCCAGGGTTGATGCCCTGAAACAGGCCATCGTTAAAGCAGATGCCTTTGGTTTTGACCTTAAAGGATCTGTAATGGCTTCAGATGCGTTCTTCCCTTTCCCGGACTGCGTGGAAATTGCAGCCGAAGCAGGGATTACGGCTGTTTTACAGCCAGGCGGTTCTATCAAAGACGCAGATTCTATAAACATGGCCAATGAAAAAGGAATTGCAATGGTGACCACAGGGGTAAGACATTTTAAACACTAATTTATTTGTCTGCGAATACAATAAAAAGCTGTAGTTTTACATTATATAGTACACAGAATTTTTAATATTTAACTATCACCTATAAATGGGTTTATTTAATTGGTTTACACAAGAGGTTGCTATCGACTTAGGCACAGCAAACACCTTGATTATACATAACGACAAAGTAGTAGTTGATGAACCTTCAATCGTTGCTTTTGACAGGCAGACAAATAAAATTATCGCAATTGGCAGGCAAGCCATGCAGATGGAAGGTAAAACCCATGACAATATTCGTACTGTAAGACCGCTTAAAGATGGTGTAATTGCCGACTTTAATGCCGCCGAAGCTATGATCAAAGGAATGATCCGTATGCTGAACGGGGGTAAAGGCTGGATGTTCCCATCCTTAAGAATGGTGATCTGTATCCCTTCAGGGATTACCGAAGTTGAAAAACGTGCCGTAAGAGATTCAGCTGAGATTGCCGGTGCCAAAGAAGTGTACCTGATCCATGAGCCTATGGCTGCGGCAGTAGGTATCGGCATTGATGTGGAAGAACCAATGGGTAATATGATCATTGATATAGGTGGTGGTACTACCGAAATCGCTGTAATAGCTTTATCAGGTATCGTGTGTGATCAATCTATCCGCGTTGCCGGTGACAATTTTGATTCGGACATTGTAAACTACATCCGTCGTCAGCACAATATCATGATTGGAGACCGTACCGCTGAGAAAATTAAAATAGAGGTAGGTGCTGCTTTACCTGAACTTCAGGACCCGCCATCAGACTTCGCTGTTCAGGGCAGGGACCTCATGACAGGCGTTCCTAAGCAGATCACAGTTTCCTACACAGAAATTGCGCACTGCCTGGATAAATCGATCTCTAAAATTGAAGAGGCCATACTTAAGGCCCTGGAAATTACTCCGCCAGAGCTTTCTGCAGACATCTACCAGACCGGAATTTATTTGACCGGTGGCGGAGCTTTGCTTCGTGGCCTGGATAAACGTGTGGCAGCAAAAACCAAACTTCCGGTTCACGTGGCCGAAGATCCGCTTCGTGCTGTAGTACGTGGAACAGGCATCGCCTTAAAGAACATTGGTGGCTATAAATTTTTAATGCAATAAGGTTTGGGTTAAAGCCCAAACTTTATTCCCTAATTGTAAATCGAAATGCGTAACCTTTGGATTTTCATAAACAGATATAACGCATTTTTTCTTTTTATTATTTTTTTCGCTATTGGTGTTATCCTTACGGTAAAGAACAACGCTTACCAGCGCAGTATCATGGTCAATTCTACCAATGAGGTTGTTGGAGAAGTATATCAGAACCTGAATGTTTTAAAGAAGTACATTAATCTTGGGAATGTGAACGACAGCCTGGCCCAGGAAAATGCGAAACTAAAAACCGAATTGCTGACATTAAAAAGTATAGACAGTGCAAAAAAAACAACTGTTACAGATACTTCAGGCGCTCCCCAGTACACCTACCTCTCGGCAAGGGTAATTAAAAACTCCATTACACTGCGCAACAATGTAATTACCATCAACAAAGGAAGCGCAGATGGGATTGCCCCGGGAATGTCGGTAATATCGCCCGGAAAAGGTGTAGTTGGTCATGTGCTGGATGTTTCTGAACATTTGGCCACTATCCGATCCCTGTTGCACAAAGACGCCAAAATCAGTGTGGTGGTTAAAAATACCAAGGCCATCGGTACACTGGTATGGGGCGTTGCCAATGCCGATTACAGGAAGGCTTATGTTAAAGACGTACCGAACCATTTTAAAGTGAACCTGAAAGACAGCATTGTAACTTCAGGATTCGGGTCTTTCCCTCCGGGAATTCCTGTTGGAACCGTTACCAATACCGGAGTGGCTACAGGAGATAATTTTATGTCGCTCGAAATTAAACTTTTCAATGATTTCAGTACCTTACAATATGTGTACGTAATTTTTGATAAATATGCCGTTGAACAGAAAGAATTAGAAGCAAAATTGCCCAATGAATAGCAGATTGATATTGATAAATATAATCAGGTGGTTTGTGCTTGTATTGATCCAGATCCTTTTGCTAAGGAACCTGAGTTTTTACAACATTGCAACTCCATTTGTATACATCCTGTTTCTGCTGCTGCTTCCTTTTGGCATGCCCAACCTGTTGCTCTACCTGGTTGCATTTATTACAGGCTTAACACTCGATGCCTTTTACGACACCCTGGGTGTACACACCGCAGCCTGTGTTATGCTGGCGTTTGTAAGGATACTGTTCATTTCTGTAACGGTGAACCGCGATGGTTTCGACGAGCCGGAGCCTACTCTAGGAAATATGGGTTTTAAGTGGTTTATTCTATATGCCGTTTTGTGTACATTTTCCCATCACCTGGTACTGTTCTTTCTGGAAACATTCCGGCTGACGGAATTTTCTTATACCCTGCTCAGGTGCTTCTTTAGCGGCATATTCACCTTATTTACTGTTGTATTGATAGAATTTATATTCTATAATAGAAAAATGCGCTAATGGATAATCTGTTTGGTCGGAAATATGTAATACAGGGTTTATTCATTGCAGTTGCGCTGATACTGATAGGCACCCTGTTTTATATACAGGTGGCCAGCGACAAATATTTCATCTCGGCCGAGAGTAATGTGTTACGCAAAATCTATACCTTTCCGGCAAGGGGTGTAATTTTTGACCGCAATGAAAAGCCCCTGGCCCAGAACGAAGCGGTGTACGACCTGATGGTCATCCCAAACCAGGTCAAAAATATGGACACTTTAGCGCTTTGCCAGCTCATAGGTATAGATACCATTACTTTTAAAAAGAACTTCAAAAAGGTTTCCAACCAGTCCAGGTACCAGCCAGGCATTTTTGAAAAGCAGCTCTCTATTCAAACTTATGCTGCGCTTTCAGAACAGCTTTCGCGTTTTCCGGGTTTTTTTGTACAAAGCCGTACCATCCGTCACTATCCAGACAGTGTAGCTGCACATTTTTTGGGCTATATCAAGGAGGTATCCCCAAAAGACATCCAAAACTCGGAAGGATATTACCGTCCGGGTGATTATATTGGTAAATCTGGTGTGGAAAAATCTTATGAAACTTTGCTAAGGGGCGAAAGAGGTGTGGTGAATATGATGTACGACGTCCATAATGTACCTAAAGGCAGTTATGCCGAGGGTAGGTTTGATACCACTGCTGTTTCGGGTGACCGTCTGATCTCTTCTTTAGATCTTAAACTGCAAAAGCTCGGTGAGCAGCTGATGCAGAACAAAGTAGGGAGTATTGTAGCCATAGAGCCCGCCAGCGGAGAAATACTTGCCTTTGTAAGCAGCCCGGGATATGATCCAAACTTAATGGTGGGCCGTAGTCAGGGCAACAATTATATGGCCCTGCTCAGCAACCCCAACCGCGCATTTAACATTCGGCCCATACAGGGGTACTACTCACCAGGTTCTTCTTTTAAGCCCTTGGATGCCTTGCTAGGCTTGCAGGAAGGGGTAATTGACCCGAATACAACTTTTAATTGTCCGGGTTACTTCAAAGTAGGGAGCCATACCGTAAAATGTGAACATGTTGATGGAAATATTGCCTTGCGCAGAGGGCTGGCCAGATCCTGCAACACTTATGCCTGTTACGTTTTCCAGCAACTGATTACCCAGCGTAAGTATGCCAACCAGAAAGTGGCTTACGATGAATGGCAAAAGAAAGTCAGAAAATTTGGTTTGGGCGATAAACTGGGGATAGACCTGCCTTCAGAAAAAGCAGGAAGGCTTTATGATGCCGCTTATTATTCAAAAAAATACAGCAAATACTGGAATTTTGGGACAGTAATTTCCCTGGCCATAGGGCAGGGAGAAATGGATGCCACACCTTTGCAAATGGCCAATATTATGGCTATTATTGCCAACAGGGGTTATTACATTAAACCCCACCTGGTAAAGGCCATCGGTAAAAACAGGGTCATCAAAAAAGAATATGTCAAAAAGAACTATGTAGATGTGGAGGCCCGGCATTTTGAGCCGGTAATCGATGGAATGCAGGATGCTGTAAATACGCCCTGGGGAACAGCCATACAGTCCAGAATTGAGGGGATAATGATGTGCGGAAAAACAGGAACCGTACAAAATCCACGTGGTAAAAACCACTCTGTTTTTATCGGCTTTGCCCCTAGGGACAACCCTAAGATTGCTATTGCCGTAATTGTAGAGAATGCAGGTTATGGTAGTACCTATGCCGCACCTATTGCCAGCTACATCACCGAGTTATATTTAAAAGGTGCATTGCCAAAAAACAAACTTGCACAAGTAGAATGGATGAAGAAACAGGTAGTATTGCCTGAACCGCCAAAACCAAAGGTAAAACCTAAGCCAAAAGGTACCGATTCAGGGGTAAAGGTTCTTCCGCCAATACCTTCCACAGGAATCAAACCTGAAGATAAAACGATCAATAAACCCATTCCTACTACCAAATGAGCAATCAGCAAAGCAACAGGTTTTTCTTCAATGTAGACTGGATCACTATCCTGGTTTACATCGCATTGTGTACGATTGGTTTCGTGAATATTTATGCCACCGTATTTAACCCTGAGGAATCCACTACTTTTAATTTTGCCAGTAACTATGGTAAGCAACTGATCTTTGTGATTACCGGATTGATATTAGGCCTTTCCATTTTATTGCTCGACGGCAAGTTTTTCAGTGTCTTCTCACCTATCATCTATGGTGTAACGATGCTACTTTTACTGGCCGTACTGGTAGTTGGCCGTAATGTAGGTGGTAACCAGGCTTGGATCCCGATCGGGTCTTTTCGTTTACAGCCTTCCGAGCTGGCCAAATTTGGAACAGCCTTGCTTCTGGCAAGGTATATCAGTTCTTACAGTCCGAAACTCAATACTTTGAAGCCCATAATGATGGCAGTGATAATTGTTGGCTTGCCAATGGCACTGATTATGCTTCAGCCGGATGCAGGCTCTATGCTCGTGTTTCTATCTTTTATGTTTCCCCTTTACCGGGAAGGCTTACCGGGGTATTTACTGGTTATTTTCTGGGGAATGGCATTTTTGTTTATCCTCAACCTTTTTGTACCGCCCTGGATATTGATTTCTGCTATCCTGGCAATGGGTGGTTTGTTTATTTACTTCAACAAGAAAAAACAGCAAAGGATGATCACCATAGGGGTCATTACCATAGCTGCAATAGGTTACCTGTTCATTGCCAAAGCCATATTTGAAAACGTATTGACCACACGGCAGCGCACACGTATAGAAGTGAGCCTTGGCTTAAAGACCGACCCTAAAGGTGCGGGATATAATGTGAACCAATCCAAAATAGCCATAGGCTCAGGCCAGCTTACCGGCCGTGGTTTTATGGAGGGAACACAAACTAAATACGGATACGTGCCGGAACAGAGTACTGACTTTATTTTTTCGACCATTGGAGAAGAATGGGGCTTTGTCGGCTGTTTTACCGTAATCGCTTTATACATTTTTATGCTGTTGCGCATCATTAACCTGGCTGAACGGCAGCGTTCTACCTTTTCAAGGGTTTACGGTTATTGCGTAGCCTGTATCATCTTTTTCCATGTGTTCATCAACATAGGGATGACCATCGGAATTATACCGGTTATAGGCATTCCTTTGCCCTTCATCAGCTATGGAGGCTCATCACTCTGGAGTTTTACGGTATTGTTATTTATCTTCCTGAAGCTGGACTCGAACCGGATGGGGTTTATTTAGCCAACCGGAAAACGTTGGTTCAGCAGTTCATAAAATTGGTCAACAGTACCCTGTTTGGCAGCCCAATTATTTTTTACCGCATAATTGTGCTGTAAAAATGTATCGGCGGTTTTAAAATCCGGCATTTTGTTAAGCAGTTCAATCGCCTCTGCATAAGCAAGGTTGTAACCATTAAAAAGATCCTTTATGAATAGCAATTTCTGGTTAAGGTTAATAGCCTGTTTCAGATCTGTAATCGCAGCCTTGTTGCTCTCCTCGTTCAGGCTTCCCGCCAGGTTGTTTTTACCTGCCAGCAAGTCGTTTAACGTTGGCTTTACTACACTGGCTTCTGGTTCGGGCAGCACTACCTTTGCTTCTATTTTATCTGGTACCGGTTCAGAAGTAAAAGTCTGGACGGTCTTCTCTTCAACAATATCGGGTACAAGTTCTGGCAGCGGCTCTGGTTCAGGAATGCTTTCCTGCTCAGGTGCTGTTGCAAGAACTGGCTCCGTTTTCTGCTCTTCGACAATCACACCTGCAATGGGTTCCGGCTGAGTATCCCTCAGTTTTTGTTTTTGGGCAATGATCTCTTCTTCTTCAGCGCTTAAAGGCCTGTCAAAAATAGCCTCTACCGGTTGCTCTTCAAATTCAAACTTGTCTATTACAGGAGTTTCATTCAACAGGAATTCCAGTTTTGAAGGTTCAGATTCCAGCTTAAACAATTCATCCTGAAAAGCAGGTTCTGCAGCAGCTGGTTCTTCCATCCGGGCAGCTGGTTCTTCATGAATTACTGTTATTTCTGGCTCGGCTGGCTCCTTTACAATGTGTTCTGCTATTGCACGCTGTGGCCTGTTGCTATTAATTTTCTTTACAATCTGAACGTGATCTGATAAAAAGTTTGCATTCGCCAGGAAAAGTTCCAGTTCCAGCTCATTGAGCTGACCTGGGTTTTGCGCCAAAAAATCGTACTGATCCTGAAGCTCATTTAGTATCTGACCTACTTTCTTAAAAATATCCTCTTGGTTCATCATAGCTTAATAACGGGAGATTTGATGTTTTATGTTGGTAACTTGCCATTCAAAAGTACTACAAAATTCTGATATTAGCAGGCTTTAAGATCCTATTCAACATGTTATTCAGCGAACAAAATTACAGGCGGGGTGAGTATTGCGGCAGTATTGAAGTAATTTGCGGCTCTATGTTTTCCGGCAAAACAGAGGAATTGTTAAGGCGTTTAAAACGTGCGCAGATCGCCAAACTGAATGTAGAGATCTTTAAACCAAAAACAGACACCAGATATGACGAAACTGCGGTGGTTTCGCACGACCTGAATTCCATCCAGTCTACCCCGGTAGAAAGTTCATCGGCAATTTTACTTTTAGGTGCCAATACACAGGTAGTAGGTATTGATGAAGCTCAGTTCTTTGACGACAACCTGCCCGAAGTTTGTAACAAACTTGCACAAAAGGGAATCAGGGTTATTGTTGCCGGACTGGATATGGACTTTCAGGGCAAGCCTTTTGGCCCGGTCCCGGCCTTAATGGCCATTGCCGAACTGGTAACCAAAGTAAATGCAGTTTGTGTACGCTGCGGCAGTCCGGCTGTATATTCCTATCGAACCGCCGCCAGCGAAAGCAGGGTACTGCTGGGCGAAAAAGACAGCTATGAACCCAGGTGCAGGCACTGTTTTCATTTAGGCGATATGGCCTGAACCTGGTTATATCTGGTTCCAGACGCAACTATCCTCCAATACTTTCCCTCTGGTTACAGACCTCACCAGGATCGTATTTTTACCTGGCTGCAGTTTAATATTTTGCCATAAAATGGTTTTCAAATCGTTCGGTACCTTCTTCGGATATATCTTGCCATTTACCCATAAACTAACTGTTCCCGCATTACAAAACACTTTAACGGCCGCTGTTTTGCTATACCGGATGTTGTTCCTCCGCTCTGCAATGTACAGCATAGGTTCCGGGTTCCAGTTGGCTTTATAAAAATAGAAAGCGTCCTTTTTGACTTTTCTGTCGTAAGTCACCAGCCCCTTGTCGTTAATGGCAGTGCGGTCCCCTTCGGTGCGGATAGAAGATCCAAAATCAGCTAGCACCCAGACAAATTTACCCCATACAAATGTCCGTCGCTTTAGTGCTTCCCAGTGTTTTTCATGGAAAGCAGTCTGCCACTCTTCGGGATGAAAACGCCCGGTCGGGGCAGGTTTGGTCAGCACCTCAGTGTGCTTAAAAGGGCTGGCTCCTGCCCCATACTCACTTACTGAGATCGGGGTAAACGGCAGGACCCGATGTACATCATCAGCCCATTTCCCCACTTCATCAAAATTGCCACCATACCAGCCGTAATATTTGTTCCAGCCCATCAGATCCGTCAGTCCGTTAAATTTTTCGGGCTCCAGATTTGACGCAAGCGTAGTTAGCCTACCCGGATCTTCCTGTTTAGCCAAAGTGTTCAACTCCTTGATAAAAGGCTGTGGATCATCATAATTGAGTTTTAGTTCATTGAACATCCCCCAGAAACAAATGGAGGGATGGTTGAAATTCTGCCTGATCAGCTCAATAAGCATTGTCCTGATATTGGCTTCCAGTTCTTTATTTTTTAGATAACCTGTACCTGTATACCCACCAGGCCCTACAAAAGGAATCTCCGACCAAAGGATAATTCCATTGCGGTCACACATATCATAAAAATGTTTGTTTTGAGGGTAGTGCGTTAAACGCATGGCCGTAGCACCCAGTTCTTTGATGAGTTCCATGTCATTCTCATGATCTGCATCGCTCAAAGCCGAGCCCTTTCCTGCCAGATCTTCATGGCGGCCCGCACCATACAGATCCAGGTATTTCCCGTTCAGAAAGAAACCTTTATCAGGGTCTACCTGAAAAAAGCGCAGTCCCAGGGGCTGCGACACCTGATCAATCAACTGGTCATTTTTTAAAAGGCTGACTTCTACCGTATAAAGGTATGGGTCGGCTTTCCCGTTCCACAAACGTGGATTGCTAATGCTGATATCCTGCCTCGCCTCCTTGCTATTTGCATCAGTAATGTTCGCTACTGATGATGCAACCACATTTTTCTCCCGGTCATATATTGTGGTTTTTAATGACAATCCAGAGTGATTTCCAACAGACATTTTACTCAGGACATTAATTTTGGCGGATTGCGGGGACACTTGTTGCTGACTGATGTATACTCCTGAAGAACCATGATCCAAAAGGCTGATGCAATCCTGGTCTGTAACAATCAAAGAAACCGGACGGTGAATCCCTCCGTAGACATTAAAATCGCCGTGCAGGGGGATTACATCTAAACGGTAGGCATTGCTAACCTGGACTGTAAGCGCATTTGCTCCCAGACCCACAAATTTTGTTATTTCAATACAAAAACCGGTATATCCGCCTTTATGCTCGTCTACGAATTTATTGTTCAGCAATATCGTGGCCACACTGTTTGCCCCTTCAAAATACAGGAATAATCGCTTCCCTTTCATTGCATCGGTTACTGTAAGAGTGTTTTCATAAATAGCCGAGGTACGATTGTAATTGGCTATACCCTTCAGGGTTTCTTCGGCATTCCAGGTGTGGGGCAGGTTAACCTTTTGCTTTTCTATGTTTTGTTCAAAATTATATGCAAAATAAAACTGCCAGTTCTTATTTAAAGGAAGGATCTGTCTGGCATTACTGCCATATCCGGATACTGCCCAAGATATTAAAAGAATAAAGGCAATGATTTTTTTATACTGCATGATATGATTTTGTATTTCCGTCTGTTTCTTCAACTATTTATACTTGTTAAGTTTTAATTTTTTTAAAAGCGACCAGGGATATTTTTTGCTGTCCTTGTCTTTGAGCAAGGCCTCGCCATTAATGACATTTAACAGGTTTTCCCTACCCGAGATATTACCATTAAAAGTGTTATCCTTCCAGTTCAGCCTTCCATACTGTTTTGCTGTTTTACTAAAAACCGCTGATGAGGCCCCGGTATAATGGATAACATTGCGCTCAAACAGCACGTTTTTCTGGCCAGTGTATTCCAAATCAACAAATTCTATCTTAACAGAATCTTTTGAATTGTTATAAAACACATTATCTGAAACCAGCGTGCTATCTGAAGCCATTGCGAAATTAAAAAGCCTTTTACGGTTATTGCCGTCATTTACACTCAGGTTATCTCTGATAATGCTATTCTTAGTCATCTTGCTTTTTACATTTATGGCATCAGAAATAACCAGCATAAATCCACCTTCGTTATCATGACTGTAGTTATTCTGAATAATGGTATGGTTACAATTGCCGTCAATATCAAACGACTGACCATCGTTAGACCAATCGTCATTTTGGGTATAGGCTACTTCATTAAACTGAATTACCGTATTGTCGCTGCTGTGCGGCCATATCCCTACTGCATTGTCTTTTGCTCTTGTTCGGATGTAAAACAGTTTATTATGCTCTACCAAAGCACCATCAAAAGCCTTGATCACAATTCCATCTCCACCGATATCTGAAAGGGTACAGCCCCTGATCGTCAGGTTCCTGTTCGGGAACCAATTGTTCCTGAAGCCGAATGTCCCATTTCCGCGGATACCATTCCGGTCTACACGTTCCAGCCTGCAATTTTCAATAAGCAGATTTTCTATATTACTTGCTTTAGGCCCCTGGCAATCCCAAAAAATTCCGTGGCCCTCTTTACTGCCTTTTTTGTTGTCGCCATTAATGTCATGCACGAACAAATTTGAAATACGGATATTTGAAATCGTACCGATGTCTTCAGAAAGAATACGAATCCCTGTAGGGCCTGTTTTTTGTTCTTTGACCCCTGTATCAAGATTGGAGACATCCAAAAACGCTATAGTCACATGGCTGATATTTTTTATCAAAACTGCATCAATAAACTTGCCCTCGGCAGCAATAACTGGCAAAGCACCCTTGCCATAAGCCCCAAAAACAATGGGCTGTTCTTTAGTTCCCGAACCTTTGGGCACCAATTGCCCCTGCCATTTGCCTCCGCGTTTAAAAAGGATCTGATCGCCAGGCTTAAAAACCTGCGCATTCACTTTTTGCAGTGTTTTCCATGGCCGTTTTTCCGATGTCCCTTCTTGGTTGTCATTTCCATTCTCCTGATCTATGTAGTATTTCACTGCGCCAGTATATTTTGCACTTAATGTTCCAGGTACTGTTAAACTGCAAAGCAGAAGTAAAAAATTAAGCAGTATAGTTTTTGTCATTACCATTTCTTTATATAAACAATCAGGTTAATTTGATTTTGCGCTAAGTTAGCATCCCCCTCCGATATATCCGGAGGGGGAATTGTAATTACCAACCTGGGTTTTGTAGCAGTTTAGGAGATTTTGCAATCTCAGACTCAGGGATAGGGAACAGGTAAAATGCCGGTCTGAATGCATGAGGTTTGATATCAATCACTTCATAGCTGAAATTATTTCCTGTTTTTGTGATTTTCATCCCTTTTAACATTACATTGTCTGTTACTTCCGCAATTTTCCATCTCCTTACATCCCATACCCTATGCTCTTCCAGTGCGAGTTCTACCCGACGCTCATTCTGGATAACCAAACGCATCTCGTCCTTGGTAATGCCGCTCTTTAGTCCGTAATTGCTATTTAATCCCGGCAATATGCCTGCCCGCTTCCTGACTTGTATCAGGGTATTGTATACTTCAGCTATGGGACCCTGGTACTCATTTAATGCTTCCGCATAATTGAGCAGAATTTCAGCATAACGGATTAAAGGGTAGCAGCGCTCAGTATTACCTGAACCATCTTCAATCATCATCTTTCTCCAATAGTACCCCGGAATACTGATTGGCCCTGTTGCTGCTGGTCCGTCTGGGCTCGAACCTACAAAAGTATTTACGGCAACCATGGCGTTGCTGCTGGCCAGAAAGAACCTGGAGCCATTGTAAATGATGCTGTTCCCAAAGCGCGGGTCCCTTTTAACATAAGGATCATTGGCGTTGTATCCAGAAGCAGGATCAGTTATCGGCAATCCATTTTCCATCCCAAAAGCATCCACCAGTTGCTGGGTAGGCGCACTCGACTTACCACTTCCGGTTCTGGAAGTAGGCAGTAAATTATTTTCATACTCCCTGTTTGGAGCCTTCATTGCAGCAAAGAGGTACTCATTATTGTACCGCTTCAGAAAAACATTGTAAAACCCATAGCCCATCCGCGTTACATTATCCTCCATCAAAGTGTAGCTGCCTGAACTGATGATATCTTTTGCTGCCTGCGCGGCCTTGCTCCAGCGTTCCGGATCCGCTGTAGCATAGCCGGCAATATTCTTAAGCGCTGCGTCATTGGCAATCCCGCCTCCGTTAAACAGTGGACTGGCAGCATACAATAACATTCTCGACTTCAGGCCCATACAAGCTCCTTTGGTAATGCGACCATAGTCCTGCTGTGGCTGCTCACTAAACGAGGGGAGATCGGCTGCCGCCGCTTCGCACTCCTTTACAATATAATCTACACAGTCACCATAATTAGAGCGGGGCAGATCAATGTTATCCGTAGCGGTATAGGTTGCATCCCCTATCAAAGGTACCCCTCCATATACTTTTACCAGCTGAAAATAATACCAGGCCCTGAGGAAGCGGGCTTCCGCCTTTAATTGTTTCTTTAACCGCTCACTCAAAGGACTACGTCCAACATTCAGGAGAAAAACGTTGGTCCTTCTTATGTTTTCCCATGGCGTTTTCCAGTTATTTAAAACCTGAACCTGCTTGGCAACATTGGTGCTTGAGGCAGAAAGTGCTCCGCTGGCCATTAATATCGCATCATTCTGTGGCCCCGTAAAACGAACAGGGATGGCTTCATCTGCTAATACCGGATGCCCACCACCTTCCCAGCGGTTGGCGTCGAAGTTAAAACCGACATCCACGTAAGAACGTGTGAGGAATGCAATAGTTCGTACGCTATCTGTAAAAGTAGATTCCTCATTCAGGTCACTAGGTTGTTTGGCGTCAAGAAAACTTCCTTTTTTACAGGCTCCCACTCCCAACAGGAGCACTGCCACTATAAAGTATATATTTTTTTTCATGGTCTTGCTCATTATAATGAAAAGTTAGCACCGAAATTATAGATGCGTTGATTAGGATATGCGGTAATTGCCCCGGTATTGATAATTCCACCCGATGCATTTACGGACTCCGGATCTGCCTGATAGAACTTATTTACATTTGTCCAGGTTAGCAGGTTATAACCGTTTGCATATACCCTGATACCTTTGAAACCAATAGCCTTTGTCCACTGAACCGGCAACTGGTACCCTACCTCCATGGTTTTAAGTCTGAGATACTTGGCATCTATTAGCCAGAAGTCTGATAAAGATACGTTGGCACGGCTGATGGTACTATTGGTTCCCAATAAAGGAAGTTTTGCATTATTGCCCAGTTCAGGCGTCCAGGATTGTTTGTGTATGGGCTGAAAATTAGAGCTTAGGCCCTCAATGGCTTCCGAAGCAAAATACATGGAATAATCATACGACCCTTGCAACAAAGCACTGAAACTAAAACCTTTATAATTGAAACCCAGGGTTAGGCCCATCGTAGTACTTGGTAAATTCGGGCTTCCTACCGGACGTTGATCCAATGCGTCAATGATTCCATCTCCGTTCAGGTCCTTATATTTTAAGTCGCCGGGCTTGATGCTTGTGGTAGGTTTGGCACTGTTCGCTATATCATCTGCATCCTGGTAATATCCGTCAAATACATAACCAAAACCCTGGCCTACAGGCTGACCGGTTCTTGCCAGCCAGGGATATCTCGGGTTTGCCTCATCTCTAAAAACAATTTTATTTTTGGCGTAGGAGAAGGTCGCGCGGGCAAAATACTGGAAGTTGTTGATGTTGTCCCTGTAGTTCAGTTCACCGTCCCAGCCCCTGTTATTCACCTTACCCAGGTTAACAGGAGGAAGACCAATCCCAACAATAAGGGGAACACTTGCCCGGCTGGTCAGAATGTCAAACCTATTGTTGTTGAAATAATCTACCGTAACCGTAAATTTTCCCTCAAACATACTCATATCCAAACCAACATCTGCCTTCTTCTCCTTTTCCCAGGTCACATTATCATTGCCAAGGGTTCCCTCCAGTATCCCGGCATAGCTGTTGTGCTGCTGTCCAAAAGAATAGCTACCATTGTTGGTATAAACCTGATCGTAAACAAATTGCGCACCACCAATATTATCGGAGCCAACTAAACCATACGATCCACGGACTTTAAACAGGTTGATAAATGGAATGCTCTTTTTAAAAAAGGGTTCTTCGGCAATGTTCCATCCCGCAGATATTGCCGGGAACCAGCCATTGCGTTTTTTGCCAACAAATTTATCTGTACCGTTTCGGGCTGCATTAAATTCCAGCAAGTACTTTTGCTTATAATCATATCCGGCCCTTAGGGTAACACCCCTGAAGTTGGTAGGCAAACTTGATCCTGCCTTACTATTGTCATTTTCTATATAGCTGTTCCTATTGTACAATCCCAATGCATATACCCGGTGGTCATCAAAATTGTGATCATAATTCAAGGAAGCCTGAATATTGGTGGTTCTGGAAACACCTCCTGCTGAACGGCTCAGATTATAGGCTGGTATCCGGTAAATGGTGGCATCTTTAGGCGTATAGGACCCTGTTTCCTGGTTGTAGTAATACATTGGAAAGCTTGTGCTGGTCCTTGACAATCCCCTGGTATTGGTCTGTGAGCTAGCATAAGAGATCAATGCCTTTGCTGATAAGCCCTGGGTAAGCATCTCCAATTTCTGTGTTCCCCCGAAAGTGATGTTCAGATCATTGTCAAAACTTCTGGTATAGCCCTGTGTAGCTATCCTTCCTACCACGTTTACACCACTTAAGCTGGCATTGGTTCCATAACTACCATCCGGATTGTATACCGCATAGGCAAAAGGTGGCAAAAAATTAAAGCTATAGATCTCACCGATCAATCCATTTGAGTTAGGGCTATTTGTGATCGGCTCATTGGTTTCCCCAAAGCGGCCTGTCATATCCAGTCTGAAATTTAATGTTTTGGTGGCCTGAATATCCAGGTTTGACCTGAAATTGTAGCGCTTGTAGTAATGGGTATTGTTTACTTCGCTTTTTTTACTGAAATCTCTCAGTGCTCCATTCTGCCACAAATAGCCTAATGAAACGAAATACTTAACACTTTCCGTGCCGCCAGAAATATCCAGGTTGTTTCTTGAAATCAGCGAAGTTGGCTTCATGAGTGTCTTAAACCAGTCTACATCAGGATGTCCATATGGATCACTGCCATCTTTAAAAAGTTCAAGGTCCCTGTCTGTAAAACGCTTGGTCTGGTCACTGTTCACCAGGGCATCGTTGGTAAGTACAGCAGCTTCATAAGAACCCAGGAACTTAGGGGTAAATGTTTTCTGCTGCAATCCGAGTTCAGATTTAAAATTGATCACAGGTGCTCCGGCTACACCTCTTCTGGTGGTAATCACCATTACTCCGTTTGCGCCTTTGACACCATAAATCGCAGTTGTAGATGCATCTTTAAGAATAGAGATGCTTTCAATCTCATTTGGATCTAGCTGGGCAACGTCAGAATAGCTGTATTCAATATCATCGACAATGATCAAGGGCCGTTGCCCTGAAGTATAACTACTCACCCCGCGAATAAAGAAATCTGCACCGTCTTTTCCCGGCTGGCCGCTTCTCTGCTGAGAAAAGAAGCCTGGTAATCTACCTGCCAGGGTATTCTGAACGCTGGCTGTAGGGTTTTGCCGGATTTCAGCCGCATTAATGGAACTCACTGCCCCGGTATTGGTAATCTTCTTTTGCTTACCAAAACCCACAACGATTACTTCTTCAAGTCCTTTGGCATCAACGGCAAGGGTAACATTTACTTCCGATTTTCCGGCAACGTTTACTTCCTGGGAAATAAAACCTATACTCCTTACGATAATGGTTTGACTGCCTCCCTTGAGTGTCAACTGAAACCTCCCATCTGCCCCGGTCTGGGCTCCGTTGTTAGGAAGTCCCTTTTCCGTAATAGTGGCACCAGGCATCGGTCCCCCGCTTTCCCTGACCAATCCTTTTATCACTTTGGTCTGTGCCAGCAAAATGCCCGGCCCGAAGAAAACCATTGCAAGTGTGATATATATAATTCTTTGCATAACCTTGTTTGTTTAGTTTATTTCCAGAGAACCAAATGGTCTACCAGCCCTGGTTTTGGATTAAATTTGTGTTTTTAGTGATCTCACTGTATGGAATCGGATAACTGTACATTTTTCCTGCATCAAATGTTACTGTTGCTGCTTCAATAGGGGTATAGGTAAACACCCCAGGGGCTGTACGTATAATTTTTATTCCATGCAGCTTTCCATTCATCACCTGCTCAGCAATCTTCCATCTTCTGATATCCCAGAACCGTTGCTCTTCAAAAGCCATCTCTACCCTTCTTTCATGACGGATCACTTCTCTCATCTGATCCTTTGTAAGATTTGCAGCCAATGTAAAAGGGACCAACCCTGCCCGTTGTCTGATATCTTCAATTGCCTTTTTTACCTCCGCCGTTGGTCCGGCATATTCATTCTGTGCCTCTGCAAAATTTAACAGGGTCTCTGCAAAGCGAAAAATAATGGGGTTGTGCGTCTGGTTGCTATAAGTTGTGGCATTAGAAAAATCGGCCATAAACTTCCTGGCATAGTAACCGGTGCGGGTTTGTGTAACGATGCCGCCCGGTTTATCCAAGCCCCCCTCAAAGGTTTCTACTGCCCGTTTTACCCAAGTCATTCCATTGTGGAAAATCGTATGGTAAAAACGCGGATCACGCGAAAAGTATGGGTTTGACCCACTATAGCCTGATGTCGGATCAGTAATTGCTTTTCCGTTTTTCATTTCAAAAGCATCTACCAGTTCCTGAGTGGGGCTGGTCAGGCCGTTGCTGGCTACTGCATCCGTATACCCTATTGGTGCATTGTTCCGCTCAACAGAAATATCTGGTGTACGTTGAAAAGCCAGAATAACTTCTTTATTCTTGCGTGCAGTAAATACATTCAGGTAAGCGCTTTCCAATCCAATCGTATTCGTTAATGTCATCAGGTCTCTCGCTGCATTCGCCGCCGCAAGCCATTTCGAAGGGTCATTGTTGCTGTTATATAATGGACTCGCCAGATACAATAATAGGCGCGACTTTAGTGCAAGTGCGGCAGCCTTGGAAACCCGGCCTAAATCGGCATCCTGAAGCGGATTAGGCCTGAGCTGATCTTTTACCGCCTCGAGTTCAGAAAGTATATACTGACTGCATTCCTCTGCAGTATTTCTTTTAATTGCCAGGTCATCATTGAGCGTCAGTATCCGATCTCCAAGCAGAGGAACACCGCCGTAGCGTTTAAAAAGTTCAAAATAAAACATGGCCCGCAAAAACCGGCTTTCGGCTATCCAGTAGTTTTTCTCGGTAATCATAGTTTTGAGAAAAGGTACCTTTCCAACATTGGCCAGGAAAATATTTACTTTTCTGATGCCCCTGTAATTTTTGTCCCAGGCGTCGTCTACCACACTGAAAGAGCTGATCCTTCCGTTTGTAAAAGACTCTATGTTACTCGAGGCCCTTGAGGAAATGGCATCATCGGTAGCGGCATCCAACATATCATTGGTAGACAATCCTGCAAAATTTGAGCCTATGCGGTTGTAACCTGTAGGAAGTAAAGTATAGATATCATTAAGAAAATTCTTGGCATAATTGCCCAATGAATCTGTTGTATCAAAGATCAGGTCCTCGGTCCATCTTTCCAGCGGGACTTCTTCAATATTATTTTTCTTACATGCGGTTAAACACAATAGTCCGCCCAAGAAGATGTATATAAAATGTTTCATAGGATTAAAGTTTAATGTTGATTCCAGCGTTAACGATTCTTTGTGCCGGGTAGGCAACGCCAAAGGTTTCGGGGTCATAATCTTTTGTCTCCGAGAAGGTGTAAAGGTTCATTCCGTTTACAAAAACACGGATCGATGCCAGTCTAACTTTTGCAGCCAGTCGCGAAGGCAAGGAATAGCCCAGTTCCATATTTTTTAACCGCATATAATTGCCCGAGCGCAGCCAGAAAGAAGAGCTGGCCTGGTTATTCGGATTGCTTCCAACTGAAAGACGGGGATATGTAGCTGTTGCTGCAGTTGCAGGGGTCCAGCGGTTCAGGTGCTGTTCAAAGGCCTGCCCTTTCCCTTCACTCTGAAATTCCCATTGGGTAGGACCGCTTACATACACACTACGGTTTTGTGCACCTTGCAGCAAAGCACTGAAATCAAAACCTTTGTAGTCAAAACCAAAATTCAGTCCATAATAAATAATCGGTCTTTTATTTTTCAACCCGGTTACATCAAACTGGTTAATGATCCCATCTTTGTTCAAATCGCTATATTTAATGTCTCCCGGAACAGGGTTATAACCTTCTGTTTTAGGACTGTTTGCAATATCTGCTGCATTCTGATAAAAGCCCTCTGCAATATATCCAAAGGTCTGGTCTGTCCTTTGTCCGGTTCTTTTCATCCAATCGTATGCTCTCAGCACCTCATCACTATACTCAATGACATTGTTGTTGGATGTTACATTTCCGGAGATGAAATAATTGAAATTCTTAACATGATCACGATAGGCCGCAGTCAGATCAACCCCTTTATACCTTATTATGCCAATGTTTTCCAGGGGAAAGGTATTTCCAATAATACTGGTATTTTTCCCCCTGGTTTGTAGTAAATCAAAAAACTTGTTGTTATAGTACTCTGCAGTCAGTGTAAGTTTGTCCTGAAACAATCCAAGATCAACTCCTAGGTTAAATTTATCCGCTTTTTCCCAGGTTACATTCGGATTAGCTAAGGTCTGCTCTCCTACAGAAAAAACGAAGGTACCCGATCCGGTTCCGAAATAATAACCATCGCCATCAGCAAAATACTGGTTATAAACAAAATAACCCGCATTGGCATTTCCCGTCCGGCCATAACTGCTGCGCAGTTTTAAAGTATTGAGCCATTTTACGTGATTTGCGATAAAGTCTTCCTTTGCCATATTCCAACCTAAGCCAGCAGCAGGAAAGAAACCATAACGTTTGCCATCACGGTAGCGGTTCAGTCCGCTATAGCTCATCACAACCTCTGCGAGGTACTTTGTTTTGTAATCGTATGAAAATGTTCCGCCAAGGGTTTTGTAAGTTAGTGGCAGATCACTATAAATACTGATAGACTGAATGTTGGCTGTAGCTAAGGCTTTTATGTGATGCCCGCCAAAAGACTGGTCGTAACCTGCAGAAAGCTCAGAATAGAAATTTTTGTACTGATAGGTATTTGTACTGGTACCCGCTGTAATTGTTCCATCAGTACCAAAACGCTGGTAAGTGATACCAGAAGGATCATTTTTTCCCTGATAAACTGCAAATGTTTTTCCCCTGGGGGTTACCTCCGCCAGGTTGGTGTTAAAGGTGGCAAAACCTTTTACCCACAAACCCTTGAGCACATCTTTCAAATCCCTTTTTAAAGAAAGGTCTGCTGACATTTCCCTGGAATAACTCAAAGTATAGCCTGAGCGCACGCTTTGTCCATAAATGTTTCTTTGGTAGTCCTTATTTCCTCCTAAAGAGCCATCTGGATTAAACAAAGGATAGGCACCATTAGGTGTAGTGGCCAGTGAAGCAAAAATCGTATTTATCCCCAGGTTTACCGATCTTCCATTGAAAGTGGCAATCCCGCTTCCCCCCGGAGCAGTACCATTTTCAATCCTCCCAAACAAGTTCAGGTTGAGCATCAGGTTACTGGTCAGGTCAACATCAATATTGGTACGTACGATGTACCTTTTGAAATCTGAATTGGTATTGTAGGTATTCTCGTCAGATGTCTTTAAAAGCCCCTTCTGATCCAGGTAATCCACACCTACAAAGTAACGCGCATTGTTTCCTCCACCCGAAGTATGAAGGTTGTACCGGGTAAAAGGAGCATTATTCCGCAATATCTCTTTATACCAGTTTACATCCGGATGCCCCATCGGGTCGGAACCGGTACGGTAAGCTTCCAAATCTTCGGCAGTGTAAACGGGTGCTTTTCCATCGTTAACCAAAGCCTCGTTATAGAGCGTAGCATAATTAAAGGCATTTAAGGGTTTAGGCATACGCATTGGTGTTTGCAGTCCTCGCTGTGCAGTAAAGGAAATCTTTTGTTTACCAACCTCACCTTTTCTTGTTGTGATCAGTATCGCTCCGCCCGATCCACGAACGCCCAGCATTGCAGTAGCAAGCGCGTCTTTCAGGACGGTAACAGACTCGATCTCTTCCGGATCTATTGAACTCACGTCTCTGGGTACGCCATTGATCAGGATCGTTGGCGACTGTCCCCTTAAAAAGTAGTTTGAGGCATCCAGACCTGGTATACCGGTTGACTGAAGGGTACTTAGTCCAGACATTCTCCCGGTCAGTGCGTTATTAATGGCGGTAACTGGTGAACTGAGCAAATCCCTGGTATACACACTTTCTGTGGACAAAATACTTGAGACTCTATTTTGGGTATCATACAGACGGTAAACGCTGTTTTGCTGTTTTTCTGCTTCTGTTAAAACCAGGTCCAGCTTACCGCCCGAAACATTCACCTCTCTGGTCAGGTAACCTTTTAAAGAAAAAACGGCTACTTCTCCAGAATCAATCAATAAGGAATATTGTCCTTTATTGTCTGACGTAGCGACTGCCCCATCAGATTTGCTCTTAATCTGCACCCCAAAAAGAGGTTCTCCGTAGATATTTGTTAGCATACCACTCAGCACGCCCGATGTTTGTACAGCACCTGTTGTTCCTTTGCCTCCGTTATTGTTCTGAGCAAAGGACGAAACGGGAAAAAGCATTGCAAACAGCAGTCCCTTAAACAAGACCTTCCCGTACGCATGCGGTTCCAATACCTTTAAGTAAAATTTCATCATAGTTTGTTTAGTTAAGTTTATTGATGTTGGGCATCAAAAATTAATTTGGCTTTTGTAAAGTTGCCTGGATTAAAAAAAACAGAAGGATGAAAATCCTCGCTATTTGGGGAGAAAATCTTGTTTTAATATCAAAAAACAGTATCTTCAGTTGCTAAACTAACCATCTGAATTTAACCAGTGATCATCAAACGAACCATTTTGACAGTCTTGGTCATTCTGGTACAATTGTACTGTAAAGGACAAGAACTTGTTTTCAACCATCTGATGGCCGAAGATGGCTTGTCGCAAAATTCTATATTTTCCATTACTCAGGACAGCCGCGGCTTTATGTGGTATGGCTCCAGGTTTGGATTAAACCGATATGACGGCATCAGGTTTAGTTTGTATAAAAGCAGTGCAACAGATACAAGCACACTTAGCGATGACTATGTAACGGCTTTGTATAACGACACCAAGGGAATATTATGGGTGGGCACAGCCAATGGTCTGAATAAATTTGACCCCAGGAAAAACACGTTTAAACGCATTACACTGGCAAAGGTAACCGGCGAAAGGCCTTACATTTTGATAAGAAATATTCAGGAAGACAGTCATGGACGGCTATGGATTGCCAGCAACAAGGGGCTCTTTTTTCTTAGTGACCGAAATTCCGATAATTTTTCAGGTGCTGAAAAACTGGGACTACCTTTGAATATTGCAAAAAGCGACATTTTAAGTGTATTTGAAGATCATGATCATCGTCTTTGGATAGGCACCAACAATGGCTTGGTATTGCTTTCTATCAAAAAAAGCATCGAAGCCATCAAAATATTTGTAAACAACAATCGCCCAGGCAGCATCAGCGACAATTCCGTTACCGGAACAGTAGAGGACCTGCAAAAAAAACTGTGGTTTGCAACCGAAAATGGTGGAATAAATTTATTTGACAGGAACTCCCAAACTTTTACTGCCTTCAAACATGAGCCGTTAAACAATGACGGACCTGCACACAATGCCATCCGGAAAATGATCATGACACGCTCCGGCGAACTATGGATCGGCACCCAGGAAGGACTTAGCATATTAAACCCGCAAACCAGAAAATTCAGGAATTTCCAGCACCGCAAAGCGAACCCAAAGAGCCTGAACCAAAATTCAATATACAGTATTTACCAGGACATCAATGGATCAGTATGGATTGGGACATATTATGGCGGGGTAAATGTAGTTTACGCTGCCCCTACAAACTTTAAAACCTGGCAATATCATGAGCAACACCCTGGTTTGAACCATAATGTGGTAAGTGCGATTACGGAAGACAGAAATGGCAAACTATGGATTGGAACGGAGGGAGGCGGATTAAACTACTACAACGGGAACAATAAACACTTTGGTGCTTATACCTATAATCCAAATGATCCGGAAAGTCTGGGATCCAACCTTGTAAAAGCAGTTTACAAGGACAAAACAGGAGATATATGGGTGGGTACGCATGGAGGAGGCTTAAATTTGTTGAATCAATCAACCGGAAAATTTACCAGGTTCTTAACCCATAAGGACGACCTCAATACCACCAGGTCTGAAATTGTTGCATTGCTTGAAGATAGCTACGGAAGGTTCTGGGTGGGCAGCCAAACAGGATTAAGAATATTTGACAAGGCCAATAGCAAACTACAGCCTAAGCCCCTTTCAGGTAAACTGAAAATATTTGAAGATAAAAATATCAAGTTCCTGTTCGAAGATTCTAAAAAGAACATCTGGATAGCCGCCACTACTGGCCTCTATGCTTTTTCAGGAGACCTTAAAATGCTTCAGTCCTTTCGTTTACTCAAAGTGAATAACAGTGTCAGCAATAATTCCAACTTCATCAACTGTATTATTGAAGATCAGGGAGGAAATATCTGGATAGGGCTCTATTATGGCGGTTTAAAGATGTATGATCCGAAAAAATGCAGTTTTTCACGCACCTATGGGGTTAAAGACGGGCTGCTCAGCAGTAACGTGCTGGGCATCATTGAAGATGACAAGCGTCAGCTATGGATCAGCACCTCAAATGGCCTTTCGAAATTTGATCCGCAAACACATACCTTCCAAACCTATATTACTAGTGATGGTCTTGCGGGCGATGAATTCAATTATTATTCTTTTTTTAAAGGTAAAGACCGGGAATTCTTTTTTGGCGGTTATAATGGTCTGACCCACTTCTTCCCCGATCAGATCAATAAAAATAATTACAGGGCGCCTGTTGTGTTCACCGACCTGCTGCTTTTCAATAAACCCGTAAAAATCGGCACTTCAGATGGACTGCTGAAACAGGATTTGGGTTTCACCAGCAAGCTACAGCTTAAATACGATCAGAATATTTTTACGATACAGTTTGCTTTGCTGAACTATATCAAATCGAAAAAGAACAAATATGCTTACAAACTGCAGGGCGTAAATACGCAATGGATTGAAACCAGTATTCCGGCCGCATCTTATACTAACCTGCCTTCAGGAAATTATACACTTTTAGTTAAAGGAGCTAACAATGATGGGCTATGGAGTAAGCCTGCAAGTATACAAATCGAAATTCTACCACCATTCTGGAAAACCTGGTGGGCATTTTGTATCTATAGCATTTTAGTGGTTGCCATCGTGTTCTTTATTACCAGGTTCTTCTACCTGAGGGAGTTGCTGATCAAAGATGAAGAGCTTCATCAGAACAAACTCAATTTTTTCACAAATGTATCTCATGAAATCCGCACACACCTGACGCTGATTATGGCTCCGATAGAAAAGATGCTGGACAGCAGCTGGCAAACAGCAGAACTAAATAAAGAAATGAGCAGCGTAAAAAGCAATGCCGACAGACTTCTGAAACTGGTTAGCGAGCTTATGGACTTCAGAAAAGCAGAAACCAGGCACCTGAAACTCCGGATTGCTGCCCATGACCTGGTCGATTTCATTAAAAACATCTATAGTTCCTTTGAAGCGCTATCAGAAAAAAAACAGATCGATTATACGCTGACGCATGATCAGGAAAGCCTGGTGGTTTATTTTGATAAGGAGCAGCTTGAAAAAGTCTTTTTTAACCTGATCTCCAATGCATTTAAATTTACCCCACCCTGTGGCCGGATTGCCATTGCCTTTAATACCTTATCTGATAAAGTGGTTATTAGTATTACAGACACAGGAAGAGGCATAGCCCCTGAATACCTGGATCGTCTATTTACTAATTTTTTCCAGATAGACGATCATAACATCCAGAATACGGGCTATGGAATTGGCCTGGCCCTTTCAAAGCATATAACAGAACTTCACAAGGGCAGCATTGCGGTAAACAGCATACCTGCCCAACACGAGGGGCCGGGTTATACCAATTTTACAGTCACACTACAGTTGGGCAATGGGCATTTTAAAAACACCGGTTACCTGCAACCTGAAGATTCATCTACAGAAAACAATAAAAGCCGCATTACACCACCAGCCGAACTTAGCGACACTTCAAAAACAATAGACGACAGAGCCAGAACAAAAGCTTATACCGTTTTAATCGTGGAAGACAATGCTGCCTTACGACAACTGATTACGGAATCACTGCAGCAGGAATACCATATCATTACCGCTAAAAATGGTGTACAAGGTTGGACAAAGGCTACAGAAGAAGTGCCAGACCTAATTGTAAGTGACGTAATGATGCCCCAGATGGATGGTTTTACGTTTTGCAGCAAACTGAAATCGGACGAAAGAACAAGTCATATCCCTGTTATCCTGTTAACGGCCAAAAGCGCCGAAACAGATCAGATCAGCGGCCTTACGGGCGGGGCAGATGTTTACCTGACAAAACCGTTCAGCCAAAAAATACTCCAGCTAAATGTCCGTAACCTGCTTACAGCAAGAGCGGTAATGCGTCAGAAATTCAGCAGGCAGCTGGTCCTTGAACCTCAGCAAATTGCCCTGGCCCCTGTAGAAGAGCAATTCCTCTCAAAGCTCGTCCTGATCATTGAAAAGAACATGGAAAATGAGCATTTCGGCGTAGAGCAACTGGCCGAGGGGATTGGTATGAGCCAGTCTGTCCTCTACAAAAAGCTCAAGGCGCTCACCAATATGTCTGTAAATGACTTTGCAAAATCGATACGTTTAAAAAGGGCAGCCCAGCTATTGCTGCAAAAACAACACACCGTATATGAAATTGGCTATATGGTTGGTTTTGCAGACCGCAAGTATTTCAGCAGGGAGTTCAAAAAACAATTTGGTAAAACACCCAGCCAATACATGGACGCAGAATAATTTCTTTAAAATTTTGAACTATAATGAATTTTATGCAGGGCTATCACAGAGTCAGACCAGAGATGCTTAAGAATTTACAGTATAAAACCCAAGGATTATTTCTTTAGCCATTAGGACAGTTTTTGCATCTTTTCCCCTCTTTATACTTTTCACAGCATTCCTTTTTCTTTTTGTCCTTTTTCTTTTTTTTATCTTTTTTCTTTGACATGGCCTGTTTAATAAGTGTTAAACAAAAAAAGGTACATACTGTTTTGCCTGTTGCATGAGTATGTACCTTAACCTTAACACCGGAGAACCGGGAACAATATTGTTTACGCTTCGCTGTAGCTGATTTGGCCTACGTGCTTGTCTATTTGCCACCTGCCAGTTCCCTCTTCACCAATCACGTCAAACAGCTCAACTGCCCTTCTGGCTTTATATTCCTCTTCTCTTTGCTCTTTAAAGAACCAGTTTAAGAATTCGAGTGTTACAAAATCCTGCTCTTTGTGGCAACGGGCCGCTATATTTTTGATGGATTGGGTTACACTGATCTCCTGCTCAAGGGCTTCTTCAAAAACCTCGCGGAAAGAATTGTACTCAGCTTTAACATTTGTGATTTCAGGAGAAATTGCATTTCCGCCCATATCGAGTACATATTTAAAGAATTTCAACTGGTGCATTCTTTCTTCTTCTGCCTGTTTAAAAAAGTAATCTGCAGAAAAATCATAACCATTACGGTTGCACCATGAAGCCATAGAAAGGTAAATGGCAGATGAATGTGCTTCTTTTTTTATTTGCTGGTTAATAAGTGCTTCTACATCTGAGGAGATTAAACACTTAACACGCATGATGTCTTTCATAATCCTATATATTAATCGTATTATTTTCTAACACAAAAATAGGGCTAAGGATTTAAAATAGTGAAAATAAGGTTAATATGGAAAGAATCTAAGTCCAGTTACGTCTGCTTAGATTTAGATGACAATACGGTGCAAGCGGTCCTGAATGATATGGTTCAGTTCAAGCATTACAAATGTACCCTGCAGCAACTCCTTTAGTTCAATGATCTGCATCAGCGACAAAACGTAGCAGTGATCACAAGCACAGATAAAGAGGATCTCTACATCAGGAGATTTGGTATTGTTTAGCAGCAGGTCTTCAATATCAATTTGATAAACCGCCTTTTTCAATTTCAGAATGTTGCGGTAATCAAAACGGGCCAGCTTGCCGGCAAAGTCTACATACCAGCAATTCTCTGCGTCAGACTGATAAATAGCACCAGCTTTAGTGCTAAACACCTCAACAAAATCGACTGATGACTGAATGGTTAAATTTTGCATTGATAAATCTTGACGGAGACAAAGGTGATTATTATTTAGATTTATTCCAAATCAACTGAAAGATTTTTTGATTTTTTTTAACCAGCCTAACTGTTGTGCGTTAATGCTTTGTAGCCGTAATCACAATAATGTCCCTGTTAACCACCTCTCCTGTATGGCTGCTGGTAAGATCTTTTTGCTCGCTGATGTTAAGAATAGAGAAACCCGCCCCCAGCAAAAGGTTTTCAGCTGCAGCGGCATTATACAGTTTAAACCGGTATTTGGTAAAAGGCAGCTCTTTCATGAATTCTTCCGTAGCAATGGCAAGGCAAAATATACCTCCAGCTTTTAGTACCCTAAGTACTTCCCCAGCATACAACATTGGTTCTTCCCAGAAATAAAGTGTGTTTACAGTAAAGATCTTGTCAAAAAAACCAGTGCCAAAATTCAACTTATCGGCTTCAGTAAGCTCAAAACTAACTTTTCCTGTATCCAGCAGTTTTTTATTTATGGCAGCCGCCTCAGCAACCATGGTAGCAGAGATATCTGCTCCATAATAACGCAAATCAGCAGCTTTGCTCATCAGCTGACTTACATGACTGCCATTACCCGGGCCAATTTCCAGCACCACATCCCGTTCTGCTAAAGCCAGTGCCCCAATTGCCGCAAGGGTCATATTGTTATTGGTATGTGCCATGCGTTCGGCCGTTACAAGTCCGTCTGCCCCCTCAGGCTTGCTTAGCTGGCTGGCTATGTGCATTAACACTTCTTCACTTAATGGTTCTTTCATATTACTCCGTTCTTATACAAACTTATAAACTTTTTATAATCATTCTAAATAAATAAAAAACAACAAACTCAATTATAAAATTACATTCATTTTCTCCCGCAAAAATTAACTTTACAAAATTCTGGCTTAGCGTTTGATGGTAAGGCTTAAAGCAAGAGCTTATTGCATGGAGAATAAAGAAGTAGCTAAAGGACCGGGCAAATTGGCCCGGATGTTTTTAACCTTATATGACGTTTATAAATTCATAGCCCGTTTTTTTAAAGAGGGTTTTCTTCCTCCATACGAGGCAAAAGAACTGTTTCGCCAATGTTATGAAATAGGCTACCGCTCCGCTTTATTGATTTCAACAACAGGTTTCATTACCGGAATTGTATTTACCAAGCAATCGCGGCCTTCTTTATCAGAATTCGGAGCAACTTCATGGCTCCCTTCCCTGGTTGGGATCGCGCTGCTCAGAACACTGGCCCCTTTGCTTACGGGCCTGATTGCTGCAGGTAAAGTGGGTTCCAGCATCGGGGCCGAACTGGGTTCCATGCGGGTTACCGAGCAAATAGATGCGATGGAAGTTTCGGCCACCAACCCTTTTAAGTTCCTGGTATCCACACGTGTACTTGCTGCCACCATCACCATCCCTATCCTCACCTTTTATACGGCAATGGTAGGCATGCTGGGTGCTTTGCTGAACGTTTCGCTCAGCGAAGGTACAAGCGCAAAGGCTTTCTTTCAGTCCTCCTTAGAACAGATTACCTTCCTCGATATTACTGCATCTACCATCAAGGCCATACTTTTTGGCTTTACCATTGGTATGGTTGGCTGTTACCAGGGCTATAACTCATCCAAAGGAACTGAAGGCGTAGGTAAGGCCGCCAATTCTGCAGTAGTAATTGCCATGTTCCTTATTTTTATTGAAGAGGTTGTTTCCGTTCAGTTTTTTGGTTTATTCAGGGGTTGATCTTATGGGAAAAACAGCAACATTTCATCACAACGAAAAGGTCATAGAGATCAAAGGATTAAATAAATCTTTTGGTAACTATCATGTGTTAAAGGGTGTAGACCTCGATCTGTACAAAGGAGAGAACCTGGTTGTGCTTGGCAAATCGGGAACCGGAAAGTCCGTACTGATTAAGATCATTGTTGGCTTGCTTACCCCCGATGAGGGCATGGTTAAAGTACTCGACCGCTATGTGGACCAGATTTCTTATAAAGAACTGCTTGCTCTACGCTTAAAAGTAGGCTTCTCCTTTCAGAACAGTGCTTTGTACGACAGTATGACCGTAAGGCAGAACCTGGAATTTCCATTGGTAAGGAACCAGCGAAAACTTACCAAATCGGAAGTGAACCTGGCCGTTGAAGAAATGCTGGATGCGGTAGGTCTGCTACAAACCATTAACCAGATGCCCTCCGAATTGTCTGGCGGACAAAGAAAAAGGATCGGGATTGCCCGTACTTTGATCCTGCGACCAGAAATTATGCTTTACGACGAACCTACGGCCGGACTGGACCCTATTACCTGTCTGGAAATAAACAGCCTGATCAACGAGGTTCAGGAGCGTTTCCATACCAGTTCTATTGTTATTACACACGACCTTACCTGTGCAAAAGCAGTTGGCAACCGGGTGGCCATGCTGTTAGACGGACAGTTCCAGCGTATTGGAACATTTGAAGAAGTTTTTAACACAAGCGACGAAAGGGTTAAACCTTTTTACGATTATAATTTTATCCAGTAAAAGATATGCAAGTAACAGACAACCGTAAACAGATAACAGTAGGAGTTTTTATACTGCTTGGTCTGGTCATATTCGTTTTAGGGGTTTTCACTTTAGGAAGCCAGAGAAAAGCGTTTGTAAAAAGCTTCACCGTAAATGCTGTTTTTAGTGATATTCAAGGACTCAAAGCCGGGAACAATGTTTGGTTCTCAGGCGTAAAAATCGGAACGATCAAGAAGATCCAGTTTTACGGCATCTCACAGGTCCAGGTATTTATGAACATTGAAGAGGACGCCCATAAATACATTCATAAAAATGCTTCGGCAAGTATCAGCTCAGACGGATTAATCGGGAACAAGATTGTTGTGATCAGCGGTGGTAGCCCTAAATTTCCTTTCGTTGAAGATGGGGACCAGTTACAAGTTGCCAATACGCTTTCTACAGATGATATCATGAAAACATTCCAGGTAAATAACAAAAATCTGGTAGATGTAACTTCCGACTTTAAAGTGCTGGCAAAAAACCTGGTTGAAGGCAAAGGAACGGCTGGTGCACTGCTGGCTGATGAAAAGATTGCCAACAATTTTAAAGCCATTGTTGAGAACCTGAAAACCACAACCGAATCAGCAAACAGGATGGCAGCCGAAATGAATACTTTTACCAAAACCTTAAATACCAAAGGCGGACTGGCAGATAAGCTGATGACAGATACTGCTGTGTTTGCAAAATTACAGCAATCGGTAAATGAACTTCAAAAGACAGCAGCTTCTGCATCTGCCATGACCGAAAACCTGAACAAGGCAACTGCCAAGTTTAACCAGACAGATAATGCTGTAGGCTTGCTGATCAATGACCAACAGACTGCCGATAGAATAAAAGGCATCATGAAGAACCTGGAAACCAGCAGCCAGAAACTGGATGAGAATATGGAAGCGCTGCAGCACAATTTCCTGCTTCGCGGTTTCTTCAAGAAAAAAGCCAAAGCGGAAGCAGCGGCGGCAGCTCCTCAGAAATAAAAATAACCGTTCTCTTCGTGAGCTGATTTTTAAGGCGCCAAAAGCGCATGATGCTCCCTCTGAGAAGGTAATTTTTGTTTGAAAATGTGATGCTTATTTAAGCACGGTAAATTCCTTTTTTAGTTTAATGTCTTCTGAGGATGTCCCGATCATGACCTGAAACTTTCCTGGTTCAACGGTCCAGTTCATATTTTTATCGAGGATGGCCAGATCATCCGGGTGCAAAGTAAACTTAAGGGTTTTGCTTTCCCCTGGAGCCAGACTTACTCTTTCAAAGCCCCTTAATACCGACTCGTAGGTAGTTACACTGCTGACCATATCTTTCAGGTACAATTGTACCACTTCGTCGCCTTTGCGGGTTCCGGTGTTTTTTACTGTAACGCTAATCTGGACATCTGCCTGATTGTTGATTTCGGTGGCACTCAGATCAAGATTACTCAATTCGAAAGTAGTATAGCTTAACCCATATCCAAAGGGATAGAGTGCACCAAGTACCCTGGTCTTACCATTGCCATTCGGGTCATCGTTTTTACCCTGACCTGCCTGTGAGCCAGGTTTAAATGGAAAGTTCAATTCAATCTGCCCGATGGATTTTGGATAGGTCATCGTTAATTTGCCGCCTGGATTGTTCTCTCCAAACAAGGTTTCGGCTACTACTTTACCGGAAGATGGCCCGGGGAAACCGGCCTGCAGAATAGCCGGCAAAAACCTGTTTTCCCAGTTGATGGTTAAAGGCCTGCCATTGATCAGCACCAGTACCACCGGCTTTCCGGTAGCATATAAAGCCTGCAAAAGCTGCAACTGTCTGCCTGGCAAATTCAGGCCCGTCCGCGATTTGCTCTCTCCTACCTGCTCATCCGTTTCCCCCACAACTGCAATAACAACGTCTGATGTCTTTGCCACTGCCACCGCCTGGTTGATCTGGTTTTGTTCCTCGCTGGTCAGTTCCGTAGGAATGATCTCGCTTTCAGGCCATTTTGCGTCGATCACCTCACAGCCTTTTGAATAATCTATTTTTGCTGCTTTACCCACAAAAGTTTTAATCCCCTCAAGAACCGAAATTATAGGGTTATTGGATGGCCCGTATCTGCTGGTAGTGTAATTCACTTCTGTTGCCAGCGGCCCCGTTACCAGGATATTTCTGTAGTTTTTCACATTTAAGGGCAACAGATTTTTATCGTTTTTCAGCAATACCATCGATTCCCTGTTCAGTCGTACCGCCAATTCTTCATCAACCGGGGTATGTACCTTTTTATCGGAAGCGGCTGGGTCTTTTACATAAGGATCGTCAAACAACCCCAATCGAAATTTGACACGCAGCACATCAGCTACTCGCTCGTCAAGGGTTTTCATGGATACCGAACCTTCCTTAACCAACTCCCTTAATGGGAGTATAAAGTTCTCCGGCTGCGTAAAATGGGTGCGCACATTTAGTCCGGCTTCTATGGTCTGTTTTACAGCCTGCTTGTAGTTCTCCGCCACATGGTGCTTTCCAGATAGAAATTCTACAGCCTCACTGTCTGAAACCACGTAGCCCTCAAACCCGAACTGTTTGCGCAAAAGTTCTGTCAGGAAATAATAGCTGCCGGTTACAGGCTCACCGTTCCAGTCGTTATAGCTGCTCATCACCCCCATTGGTTTTGCTTCCCTGATCACCCTTTTGAAAGGATAAAGAAACATTTCGTGCATTTCCCTTGGCGCCACATGCGGGTCGGTACGCGCCTGCCCGTCGCGCCCGCCTTTGGGCACGCTATAAACGGCATAGTGTTTTAAAGTGGCAGCTACCCCCTGGTCCTGAATCCCCAGGGTCATCTGTTTACCCAGTTCGGCAATTAAGTAAGGGTCTTCTGCATAACACTCCACCACCCTACCCCAGCGCTGATCGCGTGCTACATCAAGTATGGGAGCGTAAATATTGGTATAGCCTAATGCTTTTGCTTCACGCCCCACTATACTTCCAGCCCGGTAAACCAGGTCTCTGTTCCAGGTACTGCCAATGTTAACCGGAGCAGGAAAAGGCGTCGCCCGATCATGGCACAGCCCATGGATGCCTTCATTGCTGAAGTCTACAGGGATGCCGAGCCGCGTTTCCTCAACAAACCACTTTTGTACAGTATTGATAGCGTTGGCGTGTTTGCTGAAAGGGTATGAGTATTGGGTTACCGCTTTTTTATTGTAAGGCAGGCTGTTCAGCTCCTCGTCTATATTTGCGATCCCATCTTTCCATATCTTCGTTTTCCATTCCGCTGTTGGCATTTCATCTTTTAACACCCGGCCATAACCATACAGGGTAGCAGTCTGACAGGTTTTCTCATCCAGGTTCATCTGGCTCAGCAGATCCTTTACCCTTATATCAATAGCTTTAGAAGGATCTTCAAAAACATCTTTTTTGCCGTTCTTATTAAAGTCTACCCAGCCCTTATGATAAATATTTTTAGTTTGTGCACCAGCAGCAGAAGCCAGGAACAGGAGCGTTATCCATGTAAGTGATTTGTTTATTGTCATGCCCGAAAATCCGGATATAGAACCGGACCTCTAAAATAGGCTTTATAAGGGCTTAAAAATGCGCTTAAATTGGCCATTGCTTCAATAATTTTAACATTCGAACCCAAATGTCTATCTTATAATTTCAAAATTTAAAAATGAATTTCACCAGAATTGCCCCTCAACCCGATTTAGACCAGCTCATCGAATGTTACTGGATGATGTATAATGATGATCCTGAACCAAACATCGAGAAGATCATTCCGGATGGGTTTACCGAGCTCATTTTTAATTACAGGGACGTTTACAGTGCTAAAACCAACGGACACGATTGGAAGCTGCAATCGCCGAATTTACTGGCAGGGCAACTCAGAACCTATTTCTTTCTTCAGAATACCGGGCGCACAGGTTCTGTTGCCATTAAGTTGAAGCCTGCGGCTTTAACACAGCTATTCGGTTTGAGCATGGACCAGTACCTTGATAAAATTGTCGATCTGGATTCCTTCAGCAATCCGGAGCTCAGGCAATTAAAAGAACTCATACTCGCATTCGGCGATATCGGCAGGAATAAACAGGAAAAACAGGTTAAACAGGTTTTGGACAATTATTTTACTGCGCTCAATAAAGCTGCATCAGAGAACCCGCTTAAAGGCCCGCTTAACCTTATCTTTAGCTCGAACGGGATGGTGACCGTAGCCGAAATGTCTGCCGCGGCAGGAGTTGGAGAACGTCAGCTGGAACGACTGTTTAAAAAGTATATCGGACTGTCTCCAAAATACTACGCCCGTATCATCCGGTTTAATTATATTTTTCAGCTCATCAAATCAAAAAAAAGCAATTGGGCAGAAATCGTTTACCAGTCCGGATATTACGATCAATCTCATTTTATCCGTAATTTCAAAGCCTTCACCGGCGAAGATCCTTCTTCCTATTTTTTTGAAGAGAAAAATATGGCCAATTTTTTTCTCAACAAAGAGTAAGGTCGGCTTTGTACAATACCAAGGCCGTCAGGAAAATTATCTTTGGCAGAAAAAAGCAACATGAAAACAAGAACTCTACTGCTGGTTACGGCACTATTTTTACTGGTACACACCAGCTACGCCCAGGAAAGCAACAAAGAGAAATTTAAAAAGCTGGAGTGGTTGGTGGGAAAATGGATCAGAACCAACGCCAAGGCAGGGCAGTCCGGCTACGAGACCTGGGCTAAAGTTTCCGATTTAAAACTGACGGGCAAAGGGGTAACGCTGAAGGGAAAAGAAACCATCTTTGTAGAAGATATGTCGTTTGTTGAAAAGGACAACGACATTTACTGCGCCGTGATTGCTGGCGACGAAAAACAGCCTGTTTACTTTAAACTGACAGCACTAAGCGCTAACAGCTTTACGTGCGAGAACCCGAAGCATGATTTTCCTAAAAAAATAAGTTACCAGCGCAATGGCAAAAATATAAAAGCTGTTATCTCCGGGAACGGACAAAGCGTGGATTATAATTTCGTACGCTCAGAGGCGCCCTAAAAAAACCTGCAGGTAATTGTTTACATAACGGTTATAAGCCAGTAGCTTCCCGTCTGGAGACCAGTTTACAGTTCCAACAGGTTTTTCAGCTTCCAATGATGAATCCGTTAGCTGCTCTGAGCTTCCTGTTTCAATTTCAGTAATATTCACTGCATTTTTAGCGATATATGCTACCCACCTTCCATCCGGACTAAAATTAATGCCGCTTTGGATATCAAATGAATGAAAACTAAGTTGCCTTACCTCGCCGCCATTGGGAGAAACAGTAAAAATGTTGATAAAGCCTGCTGCATCTTTTGAAAGAAAAGCGATCTGCGCTCCATCTGGACTGGAGCGCAGCCAATGGCGCGGACCAATAACGCCTTTTTCCGTATAGGTGAGTCGTTTTTGAGTGACGCCGTCCGGCACGGGCAACCGGCATGCTGTCATTCCTGGCCATTGCCCCTCGGGCAGGGTTTCGGGCAGCTCGTCAGGCAAATCAACGATAAAAACTTCAGTCTTTGTTTCTCCTTTTTTAGTCTTGATATTTCCCTGAAAAGCAACAGCCTTTTTCTGCCAATTGCCATTGGTTTTCAAGTAACCCTGGTTCCCCACCCAGCATTCGTCAAAAGCCTTATCAATTTCGTCACTTCCTGGGGCCGGTTTTTCTTTTACGTCTGTAACAATGATCGAATACATTTCACCGTTGTTATGTTCCCCATCTTCATCAGCACTAACTTGTACCTTACGAGGGAACATTACACCAACAGTCCTGAGATCCTGAATTTCCGGACTTAATTCTCCAAGCTTTGCAACAACATCATCGTTGTAAGTAAAACTCAACCATTGTCCGTCGCCACTCCAGGAATGTGCATGCGTGCCACCTCTTAGCGCCCCCCTAATAAAAGGTGCATTTACATTACGGGCATCCATAAAAATAGCTTGGCCAGGGGTATTGATATCAATTGCCACACCGGTCCTGCGGCTAAAACCATAAGGGTTTGCTTCACTGGCATTCCTTATACCATGGATAAATACGACACGGTTTGCAACCGGAGAAAAGGCCGCCGCGCCCACGCCCGGTCCAAACCCGGTCTGGTTCTGTGTACGGTAAAGCACTTTAACTTCAGCGGTTTCTGCGTTTACCATTTCAATACTGCCAGTCTTTCCGATATGGGCATCATCGTTGCGGATATCATAAACCAACCATTTTCCATCTGATGAAAAGCATTGAAAGTTGTTTAGAAAATGACCGTTGGGGGAAAAGGTAAGCTGGGTTTCTTTCATTGATAATCTTATGCAAATTGTCTTCCTTCATGGTCCACATCTCCGCAAAAATGCACAGAAATTCCCATTTCCGCTAATGCTGCTGCCTTAATACGGCAAGCCTTATGTGCAGCGGCCTGGTCTGGAGCATACACCACCTGTATATGATTGGCCTGGTGTTGCGCCATTAGCTGGTCCCGGCTCACACCCTTAAGTGTAGCATGCATAATCGGCCATTGCGGGGTAGTCTCCTGCCAACGCTTCTGTGTTTCCTCTTTTGGCAGGAATACAGCCTCGCCCACGCCCAGATCACAATGTAAAGCATTGTCCATTACATAAATGCGGCTCCAAACCAAACTTCCCGGTTTACTGATCCCTTTAAGGCTACCTCCCCCCAAACGGAAATACATAGCAGGCTGCCGGTCACTGGCTGCCCCCCTATACCCATCTATAAAATGGGCCGGAGGTGCTGCTCCTGAGATCAGGAACAACCATACAAAATCATCAATACCTTCACCTTTATAATGCGCACCCCAGCGGATATCATGCAACGTGGTTTCTCCCGGCATCCCAAGTTCCTTCCACAGGTGATAGGTTAACAGCGCATCAATTCCTGCACATTCATCCACTTCGTTGAAATGTGGCAAAGCCTCATTGGCATACAATTCCTTTCCGGCTTCATTGTATACCGGTGGCCGGTCCTGGTTGTTCAGCAGTCCTTCCACCAGGTCACTCGCTACTGTCAGGTCCTTCAAGCCTTGCTGGTATTGGATGCCGATAGTATCACAGCCAAATTCATCTGCAATACGCATTGCAGCAATGTACATTTTACATTGTTCAAGTGTTTGCCCCGGTGTCAGTTCGATTGTCCCGTCTGTACCCCAGTTAAAAGTCATGCCTTTTTGTATCAGCCAGTTCAGAACCTCTTCTGCCTCCCTGTCGGTCACCAATCTCATCCTGGCATACAAGGCCGATTGGCTTAATCGTTCCTTAAATATGCCGGTTTTATGCAACAGATCATCAGGTACAATGGCATTGAACATCCCCATACAGCCTTCGTCAAACACCCCCATAATTGCTTTGTTACCACGAATTTTACGGCCAAATGCCCTTCCCCTGCGCTCATCTTCGGGCGGCAATGATACCGCATCCAGATTTTTAACATGGCTCCTATCGTGAGTAACCTTACCCCGGGTAAACCATTCTGTTAAACCCTTGATGAAAAAATCATCACTAAAATCCTCACTCCATAAACTGCTGTAATTGACTCCAGCCTTGGTAAGGGAGCCGTTAAGATTAAGCATGCCAACCAGCCCCGGCCATTGTCCGCTCCAATTGGCAACGGTTAAAATGGGTCCTTTATGGGTAGTTAAACCGGCAAGCACATGATGGGTATACTGCCAAACGCTTTCAGCAACAATCAATGGCGCATAAGGATTGATGTTCTTAAACACTTCGATTCCCATGCGCTGGGAATCTATAAAACCATGTTTTTTCTCTTCATTATAGGCATGGGCCCTTTTTACCTGCCAGCCCATGCGTGCGATGGCCTGTGTTAACAGCCGTTCCATTTCCTCCTGGGCGGCCCAGCAGTTCTGATTGGCCGATAGCCGCAAATCTCCGCTGCTTACAAGATAAACCTGTTTTTCATTAAATGTTGTCATATCTGAAGAATTATACCTGGTCAGACAAATATGACAAGCATTGCCTTGAAAACTTTACAGGTTTTTACCTACTTTTTATAATATATTATCATGTATGCCTGTCTTTGTTTCGCCATATAAATCCGTCAAGCACATAATGTGTGCTCTGCGGCAGCGCCAGCAGAGGGATGAGCAAAGTAAGTAAGTTTCCCTCAATCTGAGGCAAAGCAGAAAACAAAGAAAACACATGGGTATGTTCTTTCCATATAAATCCATCCCATAGGCCTTCTTCCAGATAGGCCAGCAAAAGGATGGTTAGCATAAACACCAGCACACCGTATTTACCAAACGTAATACGCTGCAACTGCCCGGTCCGGCGCGTTTCCTTACCGTAATTTTTCTTCTCAAAAAACCAGATCAGCGCCATATAGGGAATGCCGTGCGAGATCACATTTAATGTGGTAAAGGCCATGTCACCGTTAAAATAAACAATTCCGAAGTACCAGGAAAGGAAGGTCCCCAATATCAACAGGTTTCGCGGCAGATTTATTCGCCTGCATTTCAAAGACAGCCAAACCTCTTTCAGGAGGTAAACCACAATAACAATAAAGTACAGACCGGTAAATAGGGAAGTCAATGTTGTCGAAGGAAAATGGATAAAATCATCTGCTACAAACCAGTTAAAGTTTCTGCTTTCGCCAAAATGCCAATAAAGAATCGGATAAACTGTGGCTGTATATATAGCAGTGCTGTCTATCATTTTCATCATGCTACTCGTACTTTCGGTACGCGAGTACAAGCGCATAAAACCGTATTGTTGCCTGATAAAATGAAACACCGCTAAATAAGCAAGCATCCGCCAGAACAACAGGCCATCGATATGATACAACAATACACCAGAAAAATAACATACCAGCGGAATACCGATCAGCAGTCCAGACTCCTTTCTGAAACGTTCAGGATTAAAATATGTCCTGTACAAAGTAGAATAAACGTGGGCCACATCGATGAATACAACAAGAAAAAACCAATACATCACAGGCATTAAGGGCGTAACCTTAAACTTTTCTGGAAAAAGACATACCAGCAAAAGCGATAAAAATGGGGGCAATAGGATAAAAATACTATCAGACCATGCTGAATTTAGCCAGGGTTGCGCAGTACGGTTCTCGTTTTTGATCATTTTTTTGCTTCAAGTAATGATTTTGCTGCGCGTATCCCCTGATGAAAACCTTCTTCAAATAAGGATATACCACTGAGATCCGTATGCGCGAAGAAAATCTTGTTGTCAATAGGCTGCTGTGCTTTCTGACGTTCGGGACCCCAGATATAATTTACCGCCGGCACCACCATCCCATGCCCCCATATCCATACCTCCACTGCAGCAATCATAGACGTGATTCCAGGATGCATGTATTCCAGTTCAGGGATAATCATATCCAGCCACTGCTCATAGTTTCTGGCATAAGCAGCCAATCGTGAAATCCTCGGCTCCCTGTCACACAAGGGCAGGTAAAAAGTAATCACTCTGGTGTTACTTTCCTGTTTTGTCTGCTGATGTCCGGCGTATACATAACCTACCGAAGGCATTCCGTAAGGCACATTGTCCCAGGAAAAGTCTTGTAACCCGGAGGAGGAAAAATTATTAATCGTAATATTGGCAACTGCCCAGGGTGCATAATTTACTGCATCATAGTTGAGTCTGTCCAGTCTTTCATGTCCCAGCAAACGTTTATTCACAAACTGAGGTGCAGCAAGAATTACATTTTCAGCCAGTATCGTATAGACCTGGTTTTTATTCAAATCCAGCACGCTGACTTCAACCCTGCCCCCTGAGTTTGTAGCAAGTCCGCATACCATAGCCGAAGTTTTGATGTGCTTTTCCAAACCTTTCTTTAACAATCCTACCAAAAAAGCATTCCCTTCGGGCCAGGTAAGCACTGCGCCAGCGTCAGAATTTGCTGAAGTTCCTTTATGACCTGCAAAATAATTTAAACCCGCCCATGCCGAAACCCGCTCTATTTTCTGCCCGTAATCGTCCTTGCAGCAATAGCTCAGGTACCACAAAAGGTATTCAGAAGTAAAACCTTCCCTACTCAGATAGCTTTTAAAAGATAGTTTATCCAGGTTTCTGTACTTTTCATCTGCAGAGGCATCATTTACCGGAATATTGAAGGCATACTTCCCGTCCCGTCCCTTTTCATGTTTCAATTTTTCCATCAGTTTAAAGAAAAGATCTATCTGCTCCTGGTCAGCCGGCGAAATGCCAAATTTAGGGATCAAACCTTCCTGCCATTGTCCGTTAATCAACAACCGTTCTTCAGGATCAAAACACAGGTAATACTCATTGTAAAAGGGCAGTCCGTTCTCAAAATGAGTAATGATACCCTGTTCCTTAAAAAATTCGATTAACAATTCATCATCGTTATTGGCAATAGTAACATAGTGGGCTCCTCTGGGATAGGCAGAAAACCGGTTGCCCCCGGCATGGGCATTGCCCCCAATATGGCCTTCAAGCTCAAATAGCTCAAAATCCTGGTATCCCGCCTTTTTTAGCCAGCGTGCGGCCGACAATCCGGAAATGCCGCCGCCTATGATCAGTGTTTTTACCTCGCGCTGGTATACAGGGTCTGTTAATGAGACTTTATCCCTGAGCATATGTCCCGCTTTCTGATCGGGTCCCTTAAGACCACCTGTGATATGTTTATATCGGTCGGGTCTCCCACCTACCTTTCCGGCACATCCTTTTAAAAATATACCGGCGGCTATCAGTCCTGCACGCAGTAAAAAACCTTTCCTTGCAATCCCCCTGCTCATATTATTGATAGGTTACTGCCCCCCACTCATCTTCAAAGTACTTTACCAATACCTGATTATTGAGTTTATTCACCTCAGCATCAACCCTTTTCATGTCTTTAGGAAAATACAGCATTTGCGACATACCCTCAACGGTAATAAATCTTACATCAGCGGGAAAATTTGAAGGTTTTACATCGAAGCGGCCTGTTGTAGCCATAATGTAACCCCAATCGCCAAAAGAGGGTACGTAATTGTGATATGGAATGGTATGAAAGCCTACCGACTCCAGGGTCTGGTTTACACACCAGTAAGATTTCGGGGCAACATAGGGTGAAGTAGACTGGACCACAATCAGCCCACGATCTGAAAGTACTGACCTCACCAAGCGGTAAAATGAGTTGGTGTATAATTTTCCAACCGAATAATTGGAAGGATCAGGAAAATCAATAATAATAAAATCATATTTCTGTTGCTGGTTTCTTATCCAGGTAAAGGCATCGGCATTAATCACCTTTACTTTGGGCGACAGCAGGGAAGATTTGTTCAATTCCAGCAACATACTATTGGATTTAAACAGGTTTGTCATTCCTGGATCCAGATCTACCAGTATAATTTCCTTCACATCAGGATATTTAAGCACCTCCCGCACCGCAAGTCCATCGCCACCACCCATAATCAGTACCTTTCTAGCATGAGGAACGGAAGACAGCCCGGGATGTACTAAGGCCTCGTGATACCGGTATTCGTCATCCGAACTGAATTGCAGGTTTCCGTTCAGGTAAAGCCTTAGCATCTTACCTTTTTTGGTTAAAACAATACGCTGATAATTGGTGCTTTTAGAATAAATAATAGTATCCGTATAGCCCAGACTTTCTGAATAACTCGTAATGGCATTGGCAAACACAAAGCCGGCAAGCAAGGCAAAGAGGCACATTACGGCAGAGGTCTTAAGATAAATTACACGCTTGATCTCCTTTCTGAAACTTAAACAGACAATAAATGCTATAGCCACATTCAGCATGCCGAAGAGATAAGAAGTTTTGATCAGTCCCAGATAAGGGATCAGCAACAGAGGAAAAATTATAGATGCGAGTAAAGCCCCGATGTAGTCGAAAGTAAACACTTTAGACACCAGGTCCTTAAATTCATACCGGTCTTTTAATATCCGCATTAACAGGGGTATTTCCAGTCCAACCAGGATTCCGGTAATGCCGACCAGACTGTAAAGGATGATCCGGAAAGAGGCGGCACTTTCAAAAACAAGGTACAAAATGCTGGAACTTGTCCCTCCCACAAGACCCACCAGGATCTCGATCTGTATAAACCAGAAAAGAATATCCTTCTCAAAATACTTTGAAATCCACGAGCCTATGCCCATAGAGAAAAGATACAAGCCTATAATGGTCGAGAATTGCGTAACGGAGTCGCCCAGCAGGTAACTTGCCAGGGTCCCTGCAATCAGTTCATAGATGAGTCCGCAGGTGGCAACAACAAATACAGAAGTCAGCAGTAGAACGGGTAACCTTTTATGCATGGCTATCCATGAATAGAAGAGCTGACTATAATAGCTACTGCAATAATGAATGCAGCGCAAACTATTGCAAGTGCCATATTCTGTTTATCTACAATTTCCTTCCACAGGTTTTCAGGTGTAATTTTTTCTATGATCCAGAATGCGATCACCAATATCGCAATTCCCAATACAGAGTACAGCACAGAGGCTACAATGTATTTGTAATTAATTAGTTCATCTATACCCATATTGATAATGTTATTTATGATTTAATCTGTTTCCGTAACCACCGTAAAACCTTTTCCCGGTATATTCTGTATTCCGCTTTACCTGTCCCTCCCATATTGCCTTCCCGTAGTACGAAGCGTAAGCATAGTACGTCAGAACGATTGTTCCAATGATAAGATACAAGTATTTTAATCCTGAGTTCATGTTAACTATGATAAGGTGAATACTCACTATTTTCCCATCTCTTTCTTTCAAACATGCTCATTCTGATTAGATTGACCACTGGAATCAGACAAAGAACAGCCAAAGCAACAAAAATATTCCGCCACAAAATGGTATTGGTTGTAACCTTAATGCTCATCATATTACTCGCCGGGCTTCCGGCGGCCGGATATATGTTCATATGGTATTTGCCCCTGGGAATCCCTGAAACCACAATTTCTGCTGATTTCTCACCTTCGCTCCATCTTTCCCCATCTTCAATTCCTTCGTAGTATTCCACTCCTTTGGTAACTTCCCAGGTTTGATTTGTGGCTTCATTTACCAACACGACCGTGGCTTCCAGCCAGCTGTTACTTACATCTGAACTGATGGTCATGTCCAATGCCGAAGCAGCATCTCGGAGTTCAAAACTAGGGGACATAACGGGTTTAAATTCATTCAGTCCTTTGTCGGGTGTATAGGTAAGTTCTAGGTTTTCGTCAAATATAACCTGCTCGGGTTTTAAGAAGGCAATAAAAAACTGGATAACCATCACACCTAAGATCAGATAAAGTCCGACCATCAACGACCATTTCCAATCGTGGTAGGCCTTGGAAGGCTGGTTAGCAAGGACACCAGTTTTTGAGGGAAACAGATTTACATCCAGGCCAAATGCTGCAGCAATTACTTTGGGTTCCAGATACTCTCCCTGGTAATAGTCTTTTTCTTTGTCAAACCTGGCCTGCTCTTTAATCAGGATA
Organism: Pedobacter africanus; assembly: GCF_900176535.1. Taxonomy (NCBI): domain Bacteria; kingdom Pseudomonadati; phylum Bacteroidota; class Sphingobacteriia; order Sphingobacteriales; family Sphingobacteriaceae; genus Pedobacter; species Pedobacter africanus. The sequence goes on from NZ_FWXT01000005.1 coordinate 235,368, forward strand.
TAAGGGGGTGCGATGTATTCCCGTACATTCATTTGCTCCTTCAACACATCCCAATCAAATTCCCCGGTTACAAAAGTTGTCCGGGGGGCATATTTATGAAATAATTTGTACTCCACATCCTGATACATGATGTAGTCATTTCCGTCTAGCGGTTTCTCCAATCCGGGTAAAAAATTCTTGCCAAAAATGAGGTTCCAGTGTCCATCATATTCAGACAGCATGGCATACCCTTTTTCATAATTGTACAGGACATACTCCCTCCAGGCGTAATTTACATTATCTTCATCCCGTTCAATGTAGGCAATTACCTTAAAAGGGATATCCTTTAACGCGCCCAGGGTTCCCAGTGGAATAACAGGAGGTAATAGCGGTCCCTTTGTGGCTTTTATTTTCTTTGGTTGTTCATTTACAAACTGGATATAGGATTTGCAGGATGTACAGGTACAGAATTCACTTCCGGCAGGATCGTAAAGGGTAATTCCGGCCTGGCATTCCGGGCATTCTGCCAGTTCTTTTTCAGGGAAGGATGTCAGCGCTGTTGTTGCCATACCTATCTGGTCAATTCTGTTTTCTGACGTTCCGAAGCTTCAAAAAAGGCCAATACCTCGGCATAAATCCCCCTCACTTTATCCTCATTATCTTTTTGATAGTTGGATAAAAACACGTCAAATGTAGCCAGCTTAAATTCAGGCCAGGTATGAATAGATAAATGGGATTCGGTAAGGCAAACTACAGCTGTAAAACCTCCTCCATCAAAATTATGGTACACCTCTCCCACTTTTGACAGCCTATATTTAACAATCAAGCCGTCAAAAAGAACTTTACAGCTCTCAAATGAGAAAAGGTATTCCGGTTTTCCGGCGTTAAATTCAGAAAGGATGTGCAGACCTGGTTTGTAGTGCATTAATTTAAATAGGCATCAATTCAAATGCCCATTCAAAAATATAAAAGTATTTTAAATTCCAAAGTTAATTTCTTACCACAAAAATCCTTTTGCAAACCGCAGCGGATGGTAACCTTTGGCACCAACAGCACCGGCAAGTTTACTTTTTATACTTTTACCTCTCTTAATACAGTCCAGCACGTACCTGAAGTCGTATTTCGGCTGCCAGCCAAGCTCTTCCCGGGCTTTCTGGTTAACATACACCCGGTCTATTTGTGGTAGCATCTTCCAGTTGCGGCGCTCAAATATTTCTTCGTAATCCGGAAAATATTTTTTCAGCACGCCAGGAGTGTTCGTCCTCAACTCGGCCAGGTCTTCTTTTGAAAAAGGACTTGTGGCGCTGATAATGTACCTGCCAAAACCAATCTCCGCTGCACGCTCTGCTGCCAGAAGATGTGCACTTACTGCATCTTCCAGTTCTACACGCCTGAAAAGCATCTCATTTGCCTTAAGGTTGTCACCGGCATAGGCATCCTGCATCTGCTTCACATCATCCTCTTCAGGAAAAAACCGGGATGTTCTTAAAATGATCACCGGTAAACCCTGATTTCTATGGAACAACTGACAAGGTCTTCAGCAGCAGTCTTGGTTACACCATATATATTTTTCGGAACAGTTTTCACCTCTTCGTTAATCCAGGCCGCAGGCATTCCCGGCGGCGGTACAAGTGCATCACCAAAAACACTGGTTGTACTGGTAAAAATGAACTTTTTTATGCCGTTAGCAATAGCAGCCTGCAACAGGTTAAGCGTACCTGTAATATTGGTATCTATAAAATCCTGTTCGCTATGCGTGGCAACATGGGGTTTATGCAATGTGGCAGTATGAAAGATCACGTCAACCCCATTGGAGATTCTTTTTACAAAGGCTGCATTTTCTATGGAACCTTTATGCGTTGTAAAAGGAGAAGCCTGAATGTCGACCCCGATCACTTCATCGCCTCTATTTCTTAATGTACGAACCAGTGCCTCTCCCAAATGTCCGGCACTTCCTGTAACCAATACTTTCATGTGCTTTTTTGATTTGTTAATTTTAATCTGCTGACAAAATTAGGCTTAACTTATCTTTAATTTCGGACATTTGTCCCGGATACAGTTATGATCAGAAAAAACGAACAATTGCTGAACTTCATTATGCAGCTGGCCGAAAAACCAGATGTGCCGGGTGCTATTATCTTAAGAAAACTGGATGCAGGCACCAGGCTGATCCATCAGGGCGAAGCAAACGGGAATGTATACGTCATCAAATCCGGTGTTGCCAAATGTCTGTTTACAGAAGAAAGTGGAAAGGAATATATCCTCGCCTTTCTGGGAGAAGGGGAAACCCTGGGCGAAATAGAAGCCATCAGGAAATTGCCCACCATTTGCAGCATAGAAGCACTAACCCCACTATGCGTTTATAAGATCAGCAATGTGCAATTCCTGCACTTTCTGGAAACCATCCCTGAATTTTCCCGGATTTTACTTGAGCTTATGGCCATTCGGCTGTCTGATATTTCACTCAAAGGAGCCAGACAGCAATTGCAACCTATTTCCGAATTGCTGCCCCGCTTACTGTCGGCATTAGAGGCCCAGCAGATCGAATTCACAAAAAAAGACCTTTCAGAGTACCTGGGCATTACTTTAAGGAGTCTGAACAGGGCGTTAAAAGAGGAAAAATAATTTCCATCTGTGTTCAGACCGGATTCACTATCGTTTAAAGTGCGCTTGGGATGTGCTTTAGGTTGCTTAACCCTTGGTTAGTCCTTGGTTAGGGGTTGGATAGGAGTTGATATACCCAAAGGCCTACTCAAACCCTAACCAAAGCTTGCTCAATCGTTGCTCAAACTCAGGCGCATCCCAAACGCAGCTGAAACACAATCATTCTTTACCCTTTGATTTTCTGATACCTCAACAGGGCCTCCAGAAAGTAATAATCTGCATAGACCAATGGTACATCAATTTCAGAGTTATGCGGGAAGCTACCGACAGAATGTTTTAAGATAAAGCCTGAATTGGTCCCCGGCTTAGCCAGGTATTCGGTGCCAGATAGCGATTTCAACATCTGCTCTGCCGGTTTAAAATATTTAGACCCATCCTTACTGAAGGTACTCAGTTCCAATAAAGCAGAAGCGACCAAGGCCCCGGCTGATGCATCACGCGGAATGTAAGACAGCTTTCTGGATGCATAATCCCAGTCGGCATGATACCCCTTTTGCCCCACATTAAAGTCCCAGTATGGGATTTTGTCTTTCGGAAGGTTCGGGTGGGTGAGGTAGAAATTCGCCGCCTTCTGTGCAGCTTCCAGAAAACGCTTGTCTTTGGTCTCTCTGTACATCATGGTGAAGCCGTAAATGGCCCAGCCCTGACCTCTGGACCAGGTCGAATTGTCGGCAAAGCCCTGGTTGGTCTGCTGGTGGAGCACTTTCCCATCCGGTGCATAGTCAACCACATGATAGGTGCTGTAGTCTGCGCGGAAGTGATTCTTCATGGTATTCAGTGCATGACTTACCGCTACATCTTTGTATTTCGGATTGCCTGTCAGTTTAGATACATAACACAGCATTTCCAGGTTCATCATGTTGTCGATAATTACCGGGTATTGCCACATCGTTTTGTTGTCCCATGACTTCTTTGCATTCCAGGATTTGATCAGGCCCACTTTCGGGTCAAAACGGGTTAAGGCAGATTCTGCTGACTGGATCAGGATTTTATGGTACAAAGCCAGCTTTGCAGGATCTTTCTCAAACCTGATCGCATGACCATAAGAGCAATACATCACAAAACCTATGTCATGATGCTGGGTTAAAAACTGCGCCTTCTCCAAAGCCTCGGTCCATTTGGTAGCTGCTGCTTTCCACTCCGGGTTTTTCGTGTACTCATAGATGTACCAAAGCCCTCCCGCAAAAAAGCCCTGGGTCCAGTCCCATATATCCGTTGTTCTTACAGAGCCGTCTTTGTTGCTGGTACGGGGAAACTGCGTCAGATCGGTCGATGTTTTTAAGAGCTGCCGGTATTGCTGCTCAGCAACAGTAAAATCCTTCTTGATGAGCTCTGTTTTTGGCGAAAGCCATAAAAATGCAGAAGCTGAGGCCGTGACTGCCAATGCCACCCCAAACAAAAGGCTGCGTTTTTTTAAGTTAAATGCGGTTCGTTTCATGTGTATTTGTTTTATCTAAATATCGAATTAAATCACTTTTTTTTACCTAATCTCCCAAAGCTGCTGTCGTTGTTGCTATATGTAATTACATTTTCAACAGCTATACTCAAATCCTGCTCATCAACATACAATATGGCCGAACTGCCCTTTGGCATAGTTAAACTGCAAATGCCATTACCTTTATCCAGGCATTTCACAGCGGGCGGGGCCTTCAACTTTGGGGTCGGGTCAAATCCCGTCTTCAGATTCAGCGTTCCCCCGTTCAGGCTTTCAACCCTGACCCAACGGGTTTTACCTTCCTTACGTACTGCGCTCAATAAAAACGCGCCCTCGGTACGCAGGTTCTGAAATGCAGCATTGGCCCAGTCGGATGGTACAGCTGGAAATATCCTTGCTGTATTGTCAAAATATTGAAGGTAAAGTTCCTGTATGCTGGCAGCGGCAGCCAAAGGCGTTTCAATCACCGGTCCGCTTTCGAGGTACATGGTATTGGGCAGCACAAATTTATCCAGCAGCTGATTCAAATAATCTCTTGCTGCCCCGCCCTTACCCATCATGGCATATATTGATGCCCCGCCTGTAAAAGAATACCCTTGCAGGGCTGAAGGAAAGCTATGCCAATGTGCAAGTGATTTACTAATGAGATCACGGTTATTCTGCTGGTCCCAGTTTACAAGATACAAAGGATAAATCATCAACAAATGCGAATAATGCCGGTGAGATTGGTTAAACGGCACATCAGCGGCAATACGAAAGCCGTTTTCATCCCTCGGGTAAGGCACCAGGTTATTCAGCACCTCTCTCCATTTGGGGGCCAAAGGATCATTCAATTTCAATTCCTGGTTGATACTGAGCAGGGTTTTGCATCCCCAGTTCAGCAAGGCAATATCATAGTTGGTATCGCTTCCCCTTCCAACAGGATATTCAGGAGAATGCGTTTTAACACTAAAATGCCATTTGCCATCGCCTTCTTTTTTTAGCAGGTGCAGCGGATAATTGATACTTCTCTTTAACAGCGGATAGATCTTTTTTAATAATGCCTGATCCATGCTATACCTGTAGTGCTGCCAGTAATAATACAATATCCAGGTTAAATTACTGAGTTCTGCTTCCCCATTAGAGATCGTGGCAGTTGAACCTGCCACAAGTTTTATGGGGGAGACAAGGTCTGCACCTCCGGCTCTTGACAGTCCGGCAGAATTATACTGGTACTCCTCCGGAACATTTTTAATGAGATTGCCCTGCTGCTGATCAATGAGCTGTACTAATGAACTGGCTATTTCAAGCCGGTTGGCAGTGTAAAGCGGACTGTAGGTTAGCTGCAAATTCAGGTTAAACCAATACGCCGGCCAGGGGGTCTGCTTAAACCAGGGTCCCATTAAATCCAATGCAGGCTTCCCCGCCCTGGTTGCTGAAGCAATTTTATACTGCTGGAGCCAATAAAAGGATTGCATCCGCGAATCGTTCAATGTTAAAAAGCTCTGCGGATAATAGTTATGCCACCATACTTTATGCTTCCGAATCTGTTTGTCGATTTCAGTCCGGTCAAAAGCCCTGAGGGTTTGAACAGCCTCATCGTTATACCGATTCCCCGATTTGGCATAGGCCACTGTCATGACAAAATCTGCCCCTGAACTTGAAGTCAGGCGTTTCCAGGCAGTGGTATAGCCGCCTCCTGCGTTCATGGCCTGCTTATAAAATTCAACTTCCCCCTTTTTACCTTGCTTACCATTGGGGTTGCCCTTATACTGTTCAGGCACTTTAATGTGCGCGTATTTTGTTCTTGTACTTACGGATTCATCGGGTACCCACTGCCAGGTAAATCCGCTTTCCTCGCCGGTGTAAACAACGCTGCAATAAATCAGGTCTGTCTCAGACAAGGTAAGGTTCCTGAATTCAATAGTACCCTTGTCAGTATAAATTATGCCCTTTATTTCCGCATTCCATAAATCCAGTCTTGCGCTTACCTTCTCAATTCGGCCCATGGGCTTCAAAAGAAAATGACCTATCGGCAGCCGTGCCTTTGTAAACAGTATGGGCATATTGCCCTGCTGATGGTCGCGAACATCGCTTCTGCCAACATCTATGCGCAAAGCGTTCCCCTCGCGGTAGATCATTGTACCCAGCAATCCATTTCCTGTAAAAAGCCCTTCGTTCCAGCTGTCACTTAAGTTATCAGCAATGAGGTCACAACCAGAAAGGAACTTCGGCCAGTTTATCCCCTTCTCCGTCTGTGCCGTAACGGTCAAACTCTGACATACAAGGAAAACTGTAAATACAATCAGTGCTATTGCCCTCTTTATCATAGGATTATTTTAAATACGTAAACCGGTACAGTAGCGGGCAATGATGCAGGAAGATCCATATGCAGGGCCTTTTCAGTTTGCTTCCACTTTATCTTTGCCGAAGTCCCTAAAAGAGACACTTTCTTTATTTTATACCGGTCCGCTGCCAGGGATTTTACATTGATATCTGCAGCTTTCCAACTCCTCGCAAACACATAGACGGTATTGGCTTTAGTCGTAAAATATACATCCGGATTAATCTGCTTCGAAGTATTGTCATTGTCCGTATCCTTCATTGTACTTTTGAGCGCTATTTCACCGGCCTTACCCAGGTCTTCTGCAACACTGTTTTCATTAGTGATGAGCCATGGACGGGTACCGTAGATGGCCTCATGGTTCACCTTCATCCATTTGCCAATCTCGTTCATACGCTCTTTGGTCTTATCCAGCAATGCCCCTTCACCATCCGGACTAACATTTAACAACAGATTGCCACCTTTACTCACAATCTCTACCAGTTGGCGAACCATCAGCTCGGGCGACTTCCATGCATTATCGTGCCGGTTATAGCTCCATTTACCGCTCATGGTAATACATGCTTCCCAGGGTTTAGACATTTTTGCCGCGGAAATCTGCTGTTCCGACACGAGGTAATCGCCCAGCCCGTTACCAATCCTGCTGTTGATGATGCAGCCAGGTTGCAACTTCCTGATCAGTACCTCCAGATCTGCACTCTGTGCTTTAGAAATGATCTGCTCAGGCGTGTCGAACCACATCACGGCAACAGGTCCATATCCGGTCAGCAATTCAGTGATCTGCGGTTTTACTTTACGCTCAAAATATTTGGAAAAGTCTTTTGCATCCTCGTCCGGATAATCCCAGGTATTGCTACGTCCGCCCTTTTCCGGCCAGTTGGTAGGCACATCGGGATCCTCCCAGTCGCGGCCCAGCGAATAATACAAGCCTAATTTCAAATTATATTTTTTACAGGCCGCGGCGAGTTCCTTAAGCGGATCCCTGGCCCATCTTGTTGTGCCGACAATGTTATAATCACTGACTTTTGACCCATACATGGCATAACCATCGTGATGTTTGGTGGTAAATACCAGGTATTTCATCCCCGCATCTTTTGCGGCCTTTGCCCAGGCATCTGCATCAAATTTAACCGGATGAAAATCATCCGCTATTGCAGCGTATTCTTTTAAAGGAATACGCTCGTACAGCATAAAATGTTCATTGCCCCTTGATGGTTTACCTTTCCAGTCGCCCGCAGCAACCGAATATAAGCCCCAATGAACAAACATCCCAAATTTGGCTTCATTCCACCATTGCATTGCAGTTCCCGAGTTTTTAGGCTGCTGGGCAACTAAAATTGCAGGTACACACAGCAGGAGCAGCTTTATTTTCAGCAATCTTTTCATGCAAACAGATCAGGATTATGGATTGGTAATATTGATTGGCAATTGTTTAACAGCTACCGATGTGCCATCGACCGTATTGTTCGAGGCAACAAAAGTTGCTTTGTAATTACCTGCAGGATATACTGCCGTTGACACATAACGTTTTACCAGGGCCGTAATTTCTTTGATGCCGACACCAGCATCAGGTGTTACCTTACGCAGGTCTACCGGTCCTACTATTGCCCATGATTCCGCAGGGGATGTAGCTGCTGCTACAGTAGCGGCACCGGTAATCACAAGCGATCCTGCGGCGCCTGTACCTGTAGTATACACCCAGCCATATTTATTGGCATTCAGGCTTTCATCATAAATACTTAGCCAGCCCAGGCCCGGGGTATTTACCCCATAATTGGTGATGGATTGGTTGGAGGCAGCAAAATTAGCCAGCGTATAGCTGGTATTGTCTTCCAGCAAATTGTTAAGCGAAAATGCAGTGATCGTCCACTTATTCTGTATGCTGCCTGCCAGGGCCTTATATTTAAAAGCAATGAACACTGGCTTTCCCTGTGCGGCAAAATCCGACAAATCTACCTTGCCTGACGGCGTTGCAGTTGTACTTCCTGTTGACCAGGCCGCTCGGCTGCTGATGTCTGTCCAGTTTGCAGCAGCAATATTGGCGTTTGTAGCCGCAGTATCACGGGTGATCACACCGGTAATTGTTTGCGACTTAGCCACTACACCTTTGAAATCCGAAGAAACGAGCAACTGGATGGAATTTGCCTGCGTGCCATTGGCCCTAACTGAACTGAACTGAAGTTGTGGAACGCCATTGGCAGTAGTCCTGTCCCTGAATTCATAGCGTTGTCCTGTTGCTCCTGAATAAAAAGTTACGATGTCGGCATTTCCGCTGATCTGGTACACAATGGTATCAGTTGTTTTAAAATCGCTGCTTGCCTGCCCGTTCGTTTTTGTACTGGTTACATCAAATGAAACCGGTTTTTCATCTATAGATTTATCGCATGCTGCCAGCATTAAAGTCCCGGCCAGTATGATGGTATATAAAGCTTTCATATTTCGTTGGTTTAAAAGGCTACCAGCCCGGGTTTTGGGTTGCGGCCTTGTTTACTGTAATTTCTGCGGCAGGGATAGGGAACAATACATGTTTAGGAACCACGTTTGAGCCAGCCAAACCTCCATAAGAAAAAGTTGTTCCGGCACCAGACCTGATTTCGGCACCTACAGCATTCATAGTGCTTACCCATTTGCCCCAACGCACCAGGTCTCCCTTTCGGAGCGACTCAAAACAAAGTTCTCTAGAACGTTCATCTTCAATAGCCTGCTGGAAGCTGATTTTGTCTAATCCACCCAGGTCCACTGTTGAAGTCGCAATAGTGGCTGTGGCAGTTGCCCTGGCACCTGCCCAGGTAAATACCGCTCCGGTTACTGCCGCCGAAGAAGCACCCGAAGTTTGTACTGGTGCGGTGGCAGTAGATTTGCCCGCGGTTGTTACTGTATAAACGTTATTGCCGTTAAATACCTGGGTATTGGCCGCATAATCCGTGTTGCTTGTCCACTGCGTTCCTATATTAACAGTCGGAACCGAGGTGTAGCCCCTTCCCGGATTGAGTACTGCTATAGCGGTAACTTTTCCTGTGCTGGTCGAAACCGTAGCTTCGGCAGTGGCACCTGTACCTCCGCCTCCTGTAAGTGTTACCGGAATGTTGTTCAGGGTAGTTAAATACCCTGTATTGCCTGCGGTGGCCAGGTTAATGTTATTTACTACAGAAACTGTAGCGCCTGCTGTTCCGGGATCGATCCCATATGCCCTTCTTCTCACTTCGTTGATTGCATCATATGCCAATTGCGTAGGCCCATTGATCTGATTTTCTGCTTCTGCCAGCATCAGGAGTACATCTGAGTACCTTAACAGTGGATAATTGATGGGCGTAGTATTCTGGTTTTTATTGTCCAACACATAGGCTTCCCTTCTAAATTTGGCAGCATCGCGGTTATAAACCTGTGCAGCGGTGTAATAGTTGTAATAATACCTGTCAGAATAGCTTGTAATATAGTTGAACTGAGCCAGGTTCCAGTCACGTCTTAAATCTCCCGGCGAAAAAAGGTTGAACAACCTTGCCGTCGTATGCAAAAAGCCATAGCAATAGCCAATTTTAAGTCCTATTCCCGTAGCTACCTGCATCTGAATGCCTCCTAAATTGCCTACCCTGCCATTAGAGCCAAAACCGTCTGCGCCGTTTCCTTTAAATTCCACTTCCCACATGCTTTCCTTGATATCGTATAAGTCCTGGTGCATATTGACAAACAGTTGCTTATAGCTTGGGTTTAGCCTGTGTTCGCCTGACTCCCTAACTTTCAGGGCCCATGTTTTTGCATCTGCGTACTTGGCTTCATCTTTTAGCGGTGCACCGGCCATAGTTAGGCAGACTCTGGCCAGGATGCCCTGAACAGTTGTTTTACCTACGCGGCCTGCAAAGCCAATATCGCTGATCTTGCTGGCTAGCCCCTCGGCTTTAGTCATATCAGCCAGTATCTGCGCATAAACTTCTTTCACAGGGGTACGTGGAACCTGCACGTCTTCGGCGGCAGGAGAATTAGTCGGTACAATCTTGAGCGGCACATCACCAAAATTGCTGGCTAATAAGAAATAGTAATAACCACGTAAAAACAGGGCCTCACCCAATATAGGCGCCCGCTTGGCCTCGTCTATTTTGGCCACTTTAATATTGGCAATGAGCATGTTTGCTCTTTCAATCCCTACATAACATTGTTGCCATAAGGCTGCCACAGTATTCTCCGAGTAGTCAAAATTATATACCGGTACGCCGGTTGTCTGTGCACTGCGCTGATAAAAGGCTTCGTCTGAAATGTTAAAATCGCTGTTCAGAAAATTGCCGTACATGGATGGGGTGGCTAGTGGATAATATACCCCGGCCAGTGCATTCAGTAATTTTGCCTCTGAATCGTAATACTCTTCAGGCAATAAATTATCAGTGGGAACAGTATCCAAAAACTTTTTGCAGGAAACCAGACCTGTGCTGAGTATGAGTAGAGAAAATAATAACTTTTTCATGTCAATTGAATTTAAAAAGTAACGTTAGCACCAAAAGCAACAATCCTGGCCCTTGGATAACCACTATAATCAAAACCTCCGGTAAGTACGGAATTGTAGGTACTCACCTCTGGGTCCAGCCCGGTATATTTTGTCCAGGTATACAGGTTTTGCCCGGAAACAAATACCCTTGCCCCTTTAACTTTAATTTTATCCAGCAAAGTTTTAGGGATATTGTAACCTAGTGAAACTGTTTTTAAACGTAGAAATGAACCATCTTCAATTGTTCTTGACGAATATCCGGCTACAGAAAAACCGCCTGTCCGGTAGTTGGAAGATCCCTGGTTTTCGGGCGACCAGCGATCGACATAACCGGCGTATTGCTGTAAAAATCTTTTGCCCAATGCATTCCCTTCAAACACCATACGGTTTACGTTTTGAATGTCATTACCGTACGACCACTGGAAGAAGATATTGAGGTCAAAATTCTTATAGGTAAAATTATTCGTAAAACCGCCGGTATGCAGGGGCAGGCTGTTGCCTATGATGGCATAGTCGGCAGCATTTACGTTTCCATCACCGTTAATATCGCGATACTTAATGTCCCCAGGCTGTATGTTCTGGCGGTTAGCTCCGTTTGCAGGTACATTGTCTTTTAAAAGGTATTCGCCGGTAGAAGTTTTGTTAAAATCACTGTACTGATATACGCCGTCCCAGATGAAGCCATACATCATACCCAGCGGCTCTCCGATCTTTGCAATATAGGAAGGGATATTGGTGTAGCCGTTGTCCCAGTTGGTGGTCGACAGCAGGGTCTGCTGATCTTCCGCCAATGCCAGCACTTTGCTTCTGTTGAATGAAATATTAAAGCTACTGTTCCACTGAAAATCTTTATTGCTGATGTTTACAGTGCTCAGGGTAAGTTCCAGCCCCTTGTTAGCAACGGCACCTACATTTTTAAATGCAGTGGCATAACCTGAAGAGGTAGGTAAAGTGGCACGCAGCAATAAGTCCTTGGTATTCTTTTTATATACATCAGCTGTTAGTGAAATCCTGTTCTTCAAAAAAGCAACATCTAAACCAGCATCGTACTGGTCTGTAGTCTCCCATTTCACTTTTGGGTTACCCAATGATGTGGGGATGATACTGGCTACATATCCATTGTTCCATGGATAGGAATTTCCGGGTACGACATCGTTGGACGATAGGTAGGCAAAGTCATTTACCCTGTTGTTACCCGTTTTACCATAGCTGGCCCTTAGCTTACCATCAGAAAGTATCTTGCTGTCTTTAAAAAAATCTTCCTTAATAAAACGCCATGACGCTCCAACCGAAGGGAAATAGCTCCATTTATTGCCAGGAGCAAATTTCGAAGAACCATCTGCACGGTAAGAAGCCTCAATATAATATTTCGACTTATAGTTATACTTTGCCCTTCCATAAAAAGAAGATAAAGACCATAGTGAGCTCACTGCTGTAGTTACCGGGTTCACAATCCCTTCATTCAGGCCGCTTATTCCCAATTTTTCATTAGGCAAAAAGGTAGCGCCAAAGCCGTACAGGCTACTGGTATTGCCCTGGGCCGAAAAACCGCCCAATATGTTCAGGTTATGGCTTTTATTATAGGTTTTGGTCCAGGTCAGTGTATTTTCGTTAGACCAGTTATTGGTATTGGCTTCCGAAATTGAACCGTTTACCCCACTGGTGCGGCCTGGCGTGGTATTCGGGCTGCCGGGATAGGTATTCGAATTGTTAAATATTTCATTAATCACCCTCGTATTGTTAATGCCACCGGTTATTTTTAACCTGAGGTCTTTGGTGATGCTATAGTCCAAATACCCGCTTACATTCAAATTGTGGGTTTTGTTGTTGCGCAGCAGGTTTTTCTGATTCAAAATAGGGTTGAACTTATAGTCTGTTCCACTGGCTGTGGTTTCATCGATCTGTTCCTCTTCCGTAAGTTCACTCAGCGGACTGTAGCCCCATACACTGTATAAAATATTGGTTGTTCCACTACCTCCGGTACCTTGTGCTGCAGAATTTCCAGAACGGAGCAGGTAAGCATAATTCGCATTGATCCCCACCTTTATTTTATCGGTCAGGGTCTGATCCAGGGTAATCCGCCCCTGATATCTTTTATAGGCGGTATTGATAATTGTACCTTTCTGGTCATTTAAATTTCCTGAAATGGCATAAACGGTTTTATCTGTGCCGCCGCGTAAAGCCAGCGAATAGTCTTGCCTTACGCCTGTCTGGAAAAACGGCGACTGCCAGTCTGTAGCTGCAACGTTTCTGTAATCTTCCAATGTCTTACCAGGTCTGGTCAGCAATACATAGATTGGTGTAGGATCTGCTGCAGAGCCCTGTGCCCCCGGTACCAGTTCCAGCTGCATCTTGGCAAACTCGTAGGTATCCATCAGCTTCATCGTTTTGATGTTGTTGTCAAGACTGACCGTGGAGTTAAGTGAAATTACAGGCGCCCCTATTTTCCCCTTTTTGGTGGTGATCATAATTACGCCGTTTGCACCTCTGGCACCATAAATTGCGGTTGCAGATGCATCCTTCAATACATCAATAGATTCCACTTCCTGCGGGTCGAATATATTCAGGTTAAAATCTTCCATCGGAAAACCATCTACCACATATAACGGGCTGTTGTTTTGTGTAATGGAATTGGCACCCCTGATGACAATATTAACAGAAGATCCGGGCTGGCCATCAGATGAATTTACCTGCACGCCTGCCACACGGCCGGCAAGCGACTCGTCTATAGAGCGAACAGGGGCCTTTACCATATCCTTCATGTCCACCTGCCCTACTGAGCTTACAAGATCGGCCTTTTTACTCGTTCCATATCCGATAACTACCACATCGTTCAGGGTTTTGTTATCTTCGGCAAGTGTAATGTTGATTACGCCTTTATCTCCAACACTCATTTCCCTTTGCAGGTAACCAATATACGTATAGACCAGGGTGCTGTTGCCCTGCGAAGGAACCTGGATAGCATAATGCCCATCTTTATCGGTAGTAGCGCCGGTCTTGGTACCTTTGACCTGCACACTTACCCCGACTAAGGGAAGGCCAGAGCCCTGTTCTGTAACCTTACCTTCTACCCGCCGTGTTTGCTGGGCAAAAACTGTAATGGAACAGATCATACACATTAAAAAAAGGTAAATCTTTCTCATACTTAAAAAGTTTAAATTTGGTTTCTCGTAATCATCCCCCTGATTACTGTTCTCAAATTTGCAAAAGGAAACATCGAAAAAGGGGGCAGAGATTAGTTTATATAAGGGTAATAATCAGTTAACATTATCCGTATATGCCAATCCAAGGCTTTTTTTGGCTTTTATTCAATTAACAACAACCGTTGAACCTGCAAAGCCTTTTTGCGGCAATTCGACATTATAGGTCCTGGTACGCCCCGTTTTCAACTCCCTGAGCGTTATGTCTAGTCCCTGCTCTTTCTGCAAAGGATCGGCTACTGTGATCACCTGCTTTCCGTTCAGCTCGCTGACCATCAATGCACAGGGCTTACTCACACTGATTTCCTGTGCCGGTAACTTAACTGTACCCGCCTGATAAAAAATGACTTGCAGCATATCCAGCTGCTGATGGTAAACTGCCTGTAGCTCTGCTGTATTCGATACGATCTGTATACCGGAGGGTTTGAACTTCTTCAGCTCAGCAGGTTTAGCAACCCCCGGAAGTATCAGGTATGCATAATGTGCATTTACCGGCCTGGCCCCATGGTCAAACCAGAGTTTGAACACCTTTCCCGAAACTTCCTTTTTTGAATGGGAATGGTTGATGTGGTACCAGTTGCCCTTTTGAACTGCTGTGCTTAGCTTAATGTTACCACCTTCTGGAAAAAAATAACCCACACCACTATGCCAGATCCAATTTGCATTTTCGCTGACCTCACTGTCTAACCAGCACTGATTTAACGTTGTAGTGATGTGCTCCGATGTATTGCTACTGATGCCCGCGCCCAGGCATACAACTTCCTTGTCGAAAAAGAACCAGGCTTTTTTGGCCTGCAGGCTGTCGTAATCAAGCGCATAGGCGCTTGCACCATACACACCATCTGAAACACCGCCCGCAAAGGCATTGCTACCTTGCTCACCCCAGAATTTGGTCAACGGGCGGTCTTCCACATAATCCCTGCTGGTGGTACCCGGAATTTTATCCCATTCCCATACCGGCATAATATTGTAATATTCCGGTCCGCGCAACTGAATGTTTGTTGCACCGTCAGACAGGTGCCTTCCCAAAAGGTTTTCACCATTCCCTGCTTCGCTACGTTTGGTACGGTTACTTACCATACGTACGTTAAACGAGTAAGCGGACCTAAGGTGCTGGGTATAGTCGCCACTCCAGAAATGCCGGTGACGGTCCTCAACTTTATAACTTGCCGATTGTGTACTGTCGGTTCTGGCAATGGCATAGTCCCAGTCCTGCACATGTTCAGGATCTATTCTCTTGGCCACTTCCAGCTTGCTTTTTTCCTTTTGCTTTCCCAGGATGCCAGGTCGGCTTATACCTCTGCCCTCTACATTAAAATCCATATAACTGCCACGGATGGCTTTCAGGTAACTTTCCCTGTAGTATTTAGAGAACATGGCCAGCTTTTCCGCACTCATGGCATAGGGTGTGTTCCTTACATAGTCGGCCAGTTTCAATATCCCGGTAATAAAAACTGCCCCATAGCTGGAGATCTGCAGCTGCGGGCCATGCTGCAGGTATGAATAATCATATTGAAGCCCCTCGTCATAATGTACAAAGCGAATGGGATCAAATAATTCCTGAACAGAAAAAGAAAGCAGGGCATCATCATTGGTCAGCAGCGCCCGATAAAAATAATGCAATGCCACATCAGTTTTATTGGCACCCGTCTGCTTCTCTACATCCCCCCTTTTCATCCGCTCAATAAGCTGTCCTTCAAGATCAGCATCCAGCTTCTGTTTTCCATAACGCATCATGATCAGCATTTCACCCAGTGCCTGTGGTGTTGCAATTTCATTGTGCCACCAGTTACTACTTTTAGGATCCTGCGCATACCAATAGCTTAAGGCTTTTGAAATTGCTTTAAACACCTTTTCCTCGCCATACAATTTACTGTCCTTATTCAGATAGGCAAGTATCAGGCTCTGTATTTTTAGTAAGTGCTCGTTAGGCATCCAGTTGGTTATGGATTGATCAGCATAGGGTACGTCCTTCCAGCTTCCGTTTGCCTGTAAAGCTGATAGGTTTGCGGCAGCAATTTTATCAGCTTTACGGCCGGCCTTTGACAGGTCCATCACTATCCGGGTCATGATAATTTCGCGGGAGGCGGCCAATTGGGCTTTTGCCAACCGGGGTAACATCACAGCCAAAAGCAGTACAAAAATCAATAACAGTTTCTTCATTGTTTAAATAGGATATAATCGTTTAAGGGTACATTCTTTCCATGTCACGGCCTGTGGTTTCCATACGGTGCTTCATAATCTGGTTGTAATCTCCATAGGCACTGTACCAATGGGGCTGGTCCAAACCTTTTTCCCATCGGACAAGACTGCCCAACATTTCCTTTACTTTAGCAGGGTATTTTGCAGCAAGGTTCTTTGTTTCAGAAATATCCTTGCTCAGGTCAAAAAGCAATACATTTTTGAGGCTGTCCTTTTCTTTTATGCGGATCAGCTTCCAGTTTCCTGCTCTCATGGCTGCGGCTACTCCTCTCCGCCAGTAAAGGGCTTTATGCGGTTCTTTTTTATTACCTGCATTTAAGTATGGCAGCAGGTTTAGACCATCCAGTTTCTTTGTGCCCTTCTGTTTACCATTTCCGGCCGCTATGGCAGTGGGCAGGATATCAAGCGCACTTACCGGTCTGCTGTCGGTCTTTCCGGCAGCAATATGTCCTGGCCATTGCATCATCATGGCTACGCGGATCCCACCTTCCCATTTGGAACCTTTCATGCCCCGCAATGGTCCATTGTCTGACGAGTTTACAGTAGCCCCACCATTGTCGTTGATGAAAATAACCAGTGTGTTTTTATCCAGGTTGTTTTGTTTCAATGTGGCCATCACTTTTCCTAC
This sequence comes from Pedobacter africanus, assembly GCF_900176535.1. NCBI lineage: Bacteria > Pseudomonadati > Bacteroidota > Sphingobacteriia > Sphingobacteriales > Sphingobacteriaceae > Pedobacter > Pedobacter africanus. The sequence goes on from NZ_FWXT01000005.1 coordinate 252,276, forward strand.
ACCATCATCCAGCGAGGTCATCATGGCCGCGTAGGCCCTTCGGCCGCTGTCAGGAATATTGCTGAAACGTTCCATCAGGTCTTTCCTTGCGTTCATTGGGGTGTGGACCGCATTGTAAGAAAGGTACATGAAAAAAGGCCGCGCCTTGTTTTCCGTAATAAATGAGGTCGCCCTATCCGTAAGCATATCCGTGAGATAGCTAATCTCGTTTTCGGGCACAACAACTTTGTTATTATATAGCGCATGTTCCATGGTTCTCTTACCCTTATAGGCAAAAAAATCACGGTGCCCCCCGGTGAAGCCATAAAACTCATCAAAGCCCCGGTTCAGCGGAAAATGCTTTTCTTCATCTCCCTGATGCCATTTACCTATGGCAATGGTTCTATAACCATTGGACTGCATTTCATTGCCTATGGTTTTTTCGGTAGGGTCCATTCCTACGTCTGTTTGCTGATAGCCCGGAGCAAGCACGCTGGAAGTGTTGTGCTCAAAACCAAAGCGCTGCTGGTAGCGCCCGGTTAAAATACCAGCCCTGGATGGGGCACATACTGAAGCTGAAACATAGGCATCGGTAAAGCGTACACCCTGCTTTGCAATGGCATCAATATTTGGGGTAGGAATCTGCCTGCCTCCATAGCAACCAAAATCTACATATCCGGCATCATCGCTTACAATTACAATGACATTGGGTTTGGCTGATGGCCTGACCTGTGCAACAGCCCCCGTTACACATAGGGCCAAGAAAAATACACCTATCTTCTTCATTTTACTTTTTCTTTTGATTTGGTTTAACCAGTTCTACCGCCGATACCAGGCCGTCTTTGCACCGGATGTCCAGTTGTGTGTTACCATCCTTGCCTACCACTGCTTTTACGAGCCCATCATTGTTCCTGACCGTTGCCCATTCACCTTTAATGCGCAGTTTAACAATAGAAGGCCTGGCCGGCAACCTGTACCATTTCCTGGAATAAATGCTCACTTCTTTCCTTTTGCCGGAAGCGTCTTTCGGACTGTCATCCGATCCTTCATAGAAGGCGAGGTCAGGATCGGTAACCGACATAGAGAGTCTATTTCCCTTCTGCTGGTACATGAGCAAGCATGCTTTGCTATTGCTGATCAGCAGCGAATCGGCAAGTACCTTATTGCTGCCAAAAATGGCTGTAGCTGTAATCTGCTGTGTCGCATACCAAACTGAATGGGCAATGCTATCCTTCTGCAGTACCCGGTATACAGGAGCTTTACTGTTCATCTTTAAACTCATTTCTTTCATTTGCTGTTTGTCTGTATTTACCAGCATGGCATATTCATAACCCGCGTTTAAAGGTGCATTTCCGTGGTCGAGGGTCAATTTAGCAAAATTGCCGCTGGTTTCGCGGGCATCTTTCTGGTCGCGAGATAGCTGCCGGTCCTTGCTGAGCAGCACATTCCCTGCATCAGGAATGTAATATCCTATGTTCCTGTTGTCAATTACTGTCATGCTCCTTCCTATCCCATTTTCTTTATATGGAAAAGTACGTAGTTCCAGTCCATTTACCACAACAGGATCGCTGGTATGCTTCAGGTAGTTCTGAAACAGCGTGGTTTGTGTAGGATATTCAGTAATGCTGTTATGGATATCGGACCCCAGGCATATCACCAGGCTATCCAGCATAAACCAGGATTTTGTGGCCCTGAAACTGCCCATATCGTATTTGTCGTGCCCGTGCAGCTTCATGGCAAACATCCCCTGCCCCTTAAATGTGGTTCCTCCCGCAAAGGGTTCATCAGAGATCAGCATTTCTTCAATGCCACTAAAATCATCAGCATTGATAACATTCGCCCGCAGCTTATCCATTGGCAGCTGAAGTGTAGTGGTGCCTGGAATGTTGTTCCAGTCCCAGCCCTCATCTTTAAAATTGCTGCCATCATCTGTTTTGCTTTGTGGAAACAAAACTTCCAGCTGCCCATAGGCCAGGTAACGCCCGTACATGTTTTCGCCCGGGTAAGACTCATGGCTGATGAAATAGCGGTTATGCCCGCGCAGGGTTAAGAGCCAGTCCTGCCGGCGATGGATATCCAGCAAGCCATAGTTTAAGTTCCAGTGCCCATGCGGATAACCTGCCGGACTAATATTCATGTTTTTAAACGCATTGGTCCATTGGTTTCTTTTTCCCTCGTTTAGTTTCAGGTATACCGCCGCCATCAGGGTATCGGTTTTCAGCTTTCCATCCGGTGTTCCTGCCATGGCCATCCAGGCATAAGGCATATCGGCAATGCCCCAGTTGCCGGTTGGATGCCTGCCAGATACACTTACAGGCCACTTAAAAGGATTGGTATAGTAGTGCATCATCAGCAAGCTGTTCCTTAAACTTTCATGGGCAGGCTGCTGCATGCGGAATGAAGTCCCGCTAAGCACATAGACTATGGGTGCAATACCGGTATAACCTCCTATTCCGTAAGCAGGGTAAAGGTTACCGTGATGAAAAACGGCGCCATCTGGCTTAAAAGCCCCTTCGATGGTATGGTCGGGCACCACATTTTTCGACAACCAATTGGAATAGCTGTGCAGATAGCGTAATTTTTCGGGTGAATCATCCAGCATTAAAACAGCCGAAAGCATGCTGCCCAGCAGGGTATTGAATACATCTATATTTGATGAGGGCAGGCTATGGGGATGCTGCAGTGTACGGCCCAGACCGCTGAACCAGCTCATGCTTTTAAAAGTCCGGTCCAGCTTACCTTCTCTTTTGATCAGCTCTTTCATCAGCAGACAGGCAGTATAAAATCCTTCCAGGTTATAACCATGGTGATGTAACGCACCCATGCCGCTGCCATAGGCCCAGCCCTGGTCGTCCAGATGATCCAGCAAATCCATAAAAATGCTTTCGAGTCTGCGTTGTTCGCCCGCATCTTTTGAAGTGGCACGGGCCTGCGCTACCCGCAGCATAAACTGCGAATAACGTTTGATGCCCGATAACCTATTCGTTTCCTTTACGTTCCCGGCCGGGGAAAACGATACCAGTTCCGTATCGTTCATCGAATATACCGGGCGTCCTGTTATATTTTGGCCATCCCTTCGGATGTTCCAATACGCAAATTCCTGAACTATTTCAGGCAGCACAGTATGCACTTTGTCTTCTGTTGGCAATACCTGTTCCCGGTAACGTTTGCTGATTGTGGCCAGGTCGGTTATTTCATTACTGCTAATGCTTTTTGCCAGGGGCAGATAACCCGGTGCATGGCTAAAGCTATACAAAGCATTCCAATGGGCATTGGCAGCTTTATCCGCTCCGGGATTAATAAAAGGCAACTGTTCGTCGCGCATGGGCGACCGTGGATTAATGGTCACATTATACATCAGCTGATCTATAAAAAGGGTTCCCTTCTTCGAAGCTGCCGGGGCCTGTACCTCCAAAGTATTCATGCCTGGTACAGGTTTACCGCCCATGTCGCGGTGATACATTACCCATGCAGTACGCCAGCCTTTAAAGTTCAGCTTAAACTCAAAATTGCAGGCCGTTTGCCCTTCCTTGCCAAACTTAAACAACAATTTATCATTCAATGGCGATTCATTATAAATCCATATCACAAAAGTACTGCGGGGATTGCCGGCTACCTGGGCCAATGCCTTGTCCTTTAGCTTAAGCAAACTTTTACTACCTGCTTTCCAGTCCCACTGTATGCTTTGCCGGCCCAGTTTAAAATGGCGTTGGGAAAGCGATAAGCTTCCATTAACAGCCTGCCAGTCTTTGGGAATATTTTCTTCACAAAGGTCTGTCTGCGCCTGGGCATTGCTATTTGCTGTTACAGCAAATAACAATAAAAAAACAAGCCATAAGCGATTCATATCTGGTCTTTTTCTGAAATTGGTGTTCATACAGATCCAAATATTGGCTTTAATTTACCCAATAGCGGTCACAGATCGGTTCAAATGGGGGGCCTAATCTGTTTTTTGGGAATAGTCTGAAGGAGCAACACCAAATTGCTTGCGGAATTCTTTACTGAAATATTTTCTATCATTAAAACCAACGGAATAGGCCACTTCAGCAATGTTCATTTTATGATCTGACAGCAGCTGCGCCGCCCTTTTCAATCGCTGCGACTTGATAAAATCAGTAATGGACAGACCTGTAAGCGCCTTGATCTTTTTATACAGTACCGTCTGGCTCATGCCGATGTCCTCAACCAGGCTAGCTACATTGAAGTCAGGGTCTTCCATCTTATCTTCTACCAGCTGCATCAGCCTGTTTAGAAATTTCTCGTCGGGCGACACCATTTCCAGCTTCCTGGGACTAAGCATGATCTGCCGGACGTACTTTTGCCTGAGTTCTTCACGTCCATTTAAAAGGTTGCGAATGCTCAGTTCCAGTACCTGTATGCTAAAAGGTTTCGTGATGTATACGTCTGCACCTGCTTCGAGCCCATGTACCTGCTGTAGCTGCGTAGCCATGGCAGTAAGCATAATTACAGGAATATGGTTTGTCCGTTCCTCCTGCTTCAATCTGGCACAAAGCTCCAGGCCATTCAGCTCCGGCATCGTAACATCGCTGACGATAAGATCCGGGACACGCTCAAGGGCTGTTTCCCATCCCCGCAAACCGTTCATACTTTCCAGGATATGATAGGTATTTTGAAGGGATTGCACAATAAAACCTCTCAGCTCGTCATTGTCCTCTACCACCAGTATGGTGTATTTTTTTTCAAGGGGACTTTCTGCAACTGCAATGGTTACCTGCTGTTCGGGCAGTACAATTTTATCGGATACCACTGCCAGGCCATCCGGTACAGCCGAGAGCTCATCTGCGTTAAAATGATCTTTTCCTATCGGAAGTTTAACTGTAAGGCTTGTTTTACCATTTCGGCCTTCAACGGCCTGTTCACTCTCTACCAATATCTGCCCTTTGTGCAACTCCACAATGTTTTTAACCAGTGCCAGGCCTATGCCCCAGCCTTCGGCACTTGCTGTACCCGATTTTACCTGGTAAAAATTGGTAAAAATCTTATCCTGAAGCTCTACAGGAATGCCGACACCGGTATCTGTGATGGTAATGATGGCCTGGCCCTCCGTTTCGCTTAACGTAAAAGTTATTTCCCCCCCGTCGGGTGTGTATTTAAAAGCATTGGAAAGGATATTGTAGCAGACTTTCTCCATCTGGCTAATGTCGTAGTACACCAGGATCTGCGCGGCGCTGCAATTGAAATGATAGTCAATATGCTTTATTTCTGCCAACCCTGTGTAGGAGTCGTAGATACCGCGGCAAAAAACAACCAGGTCATTTTCGGATACCTGCAAACTGACATTCCCGCTCTCTATCTTTCTGAAATCGAGCAGTTCGCTGATCAGGCCCAGCAAACGGTCTGTATTTCTTTTGATGCCCATGAGTTGCTGGTTTACCGTCTTGTTTTCTGTTGTCAGTCTGATCAGTTTCTCCAGTGGGGCAAAGATCAGGGTTAAAGGTGTACGAATCTCGTGCGAAATCCTGGTAAAGAAATCCAGCTTCATCTGGTAAAGCTCCTGTTGCCGTTCATTGTTCAGGTGCTCGTAATAAAGTTCAGATTCGAGGCGTTGCTGGCGTCTGGTAAAACGGAGTACAAAATAAAGTACCGCCACGCCCGCTATAAAATACAGCAGATAGGCCCACCAGGTTTTCCACAAAGGCGGAAGTATCCTGATTTCCAGGCTGGCGGGCGTACTGTTCCACAAGCCATCGTTGTTGCTCCCTTTTACCAGGAGTTTATATTTCCCAGCTGGTAAATTGGTATAGGTTGCTGTCGGGATGTTCACATAGTTCCAGTCCTTTTCAAACCCTTCCAGTTTGTAAGCGTATTTGTTGCGTTGTGGCTGTATGTAATTGAGGGCAAGAAAATCTATAGAAAAAATATTCTGGCTGGCGGCAAAGGTTAACACCTTTGCAAAACTGATGTCTTCCTTCAGCAAATGATCGGGCCCATCAATAAGCACAGGTTTATTGAACAGCTTAAGGCCTGAAAAAACAATTTTGGGCACAAGGGTATTTTCCCTGATCTCGCCTGGGGTGAAAGCCACCAGCCCATTGTAGCTCCCAAAATACAGTTTGCCATTCTTATCTTTATAGGCTGAATTGATGTTGAACTCATTTGCAGGAAGCCCGTCGCCTGTGTTGTAATGTTTAAAAGATTTTCTGCGCAAATCGAACTTAATCAGGCCCCGATCTGTACTGATCCATAAGTTACCATCATTGTCTTCCAGCAGATCGATGATGTTGTCGCTGGCCAGTCCGTTTGCGCGGTTATAGGTGCTGAAAGAGCTGGTTTCAGGATGGTACAAGCTTAGTCCGCCCCGCATGGATCCGATCCAGATGCTGCCACGGCTGTCTTCCAGCATACAGCTGATCTGGTTGGATTTAAGACTATCCTTATGCCTATCGTTTCTTAAAAAGACCTTGAACTGTGCTGCCCCGGGCCTCAGCAGGTTGAGCCCCCTGGGCGTTCCTACCCATAAATTCTTTTTGGTGTCCTGATAAGCAAACCTGATGTAGCCACTGCTCAGTCTTAAGCCTGTATCAGGCTCAGAACCGATGACCTGAAAGCGCTCTTTTTGCGGATCGAATATGTTAAGCCCCCTTGAAGAAGTACCCAGGAGCAGCCTACCCTGATCATCTTCGGCAATGCTGCTGATATAGCCGAAACTTAAGCCGCCAGCGCTAGGCGGGTAGTGCTTAAATTTACCGGTGGCCGGATTAAAAAGTTCCAATCCACCTTGATAAAGGCCAACCCAGATTCGGTCCTTACTGTCCTTAAAAATGGCTTTAATGGTGTTATTACTCAAACTGCCGGGATCGCGCGGATCTTTTACATATTTTTTGAAAATACCAGTCTTTACGTCGAAATAATTCAGTCCCTGTCCTTCGGTACCAATCCACAGGTTGCCCTGCCGGTCGGCTTCAATCACACTGATGATGTCACTGCTGATGCTGTTCCGGTATTTATTGTATTTATAAACGGTAAAGGGAATGGTATTGCGGTGCGTAACATTTACCCCTCCAAACATCGTCCCAATCCATACAGAACCCTGATCGTCTTCGTAAATCTCTTTGATGGAATTGTCGCTTAAACTTTTCCGGTTATCCGCATCATGTTTATAGATGGTAAAACGAAGCGTTTCAGGATCCAGGACATTCAAACCATTCATGGTGGCTACCCACAGTTTCCCGTTTTTGCCGGGCAGTATCTTACGGATGATGTCATTGCTGAGGCCATCAGGGTTTAGCGCATTGCTTTTAAACCTGATAAATGAATCCGACTCTGGGACAAAGAGGTTCAGACCTTCGGTTTCTGATCCTATCCATATCCTGCCCTTTAGGTCTTCAGTAACCGTCCGTATAGAATTCCCACTGATACTTTTGGGATCGGCAGGGTTGTGATGAAAAGAACGGATCTGATATTGGCCATTCTTCAGGCTCATTACGCTCAGTCCCTCTGTTGTACCGACCCAGATATTGCCCCTGCTGTCTTCAAAAACAGTATAAACAGAATTTCCGGCCAGGCCATCTTTCTGATAAAACTTTTTAAATTTTCTTGAAGAAGGGCTCTCCAGCATGCTCAGGCCCAAGTTGGTTCCAAACCATAACCTTCCCTTACGATCTGCCAATAAGGAAAGTACAATCTTATCGCTAATGCTATTCGGGTCTGTTGCGCTAAAGGGGATACGCTCAAAGGCATCTTTTTCAGGAATATACCGGTTAAGACCATTCTGCGTGCCGATCCACAGATTTTTCTGTTTGTCTTCCAGCAGGGCATAAATATAATCTTCTGAACTGATGGAGGCCGGGTTCTCCGGATCGTTCCTGTAGATTTTTACACCTTTGCCGTCATACCTGTTCAGGCAATCGCGTGTACCGAACCACATATAGCCCCTGCTGTCTTTACAAATGGCAAGCACCGTACTTTGCGAAAGGCCATTACTTACCGAAAGGTGATCAAAAGAAAGCTGGGCAAAGCTTTTAGCAGAAACACACAAGAACATCAGCATAAATGCTGTCCCTATGGTCAGTATCCTGGCAGTCAAAAGCTTCCTCATTTGGTGCAAAAAATTTTTCCTAGAGCAAAATTACGGTTTTACCAATGGTTTTACCGCCCTCCTGTAAGCCATGAGCAGTTTTAAGATTACCGGCGGTAAGTCCGTTAAGGGTGGTGGTCAGCGTATGTTTTAAAACACCGTCATCCAGCAAATCTGCCACACGATTTAATATATGATGCTGTTCCTGCATGTCATCCGTCTGAAATGAAGAGCGGGTAAACATAAATTCCCAGCTAAAGCTCACACTTTTACTTTTCAATTTGTTCAGTGCAACAGGTGTACCAGCCCCGGTAATTGAAGCAATATGGCCTTGCGGCTTGATCAAATCGGCCATGGCATCCCAATAAGCACTGGTATCTACAAAATCAAGGATAAAATCCACCGTGTTGAATCCTGCAGCATTCATGGCTGCGCTCAGGTTGCGGTGATCTACGACTATATCAGCCCCCATTTCCTTACACCACTGGATACTTTCAGGACGAGACGCAGTGGCAATCACGGTAAGTCCGGCTATTTTTTTTGCCAGTTGTATGGCTATAGATCCCATACCACCAGCGCCACCAATAATCAGCAGGCTTTTACCTTTGTCTTTTTCAGGACTGATGCGGATCCTGTCGAACAGGATCTCCCATGCGGTAAGTACGGTGAGCGGCATTGCCGCAGCCTCCGCAGCTGTGAGCGACAAAGGCTTTTTTCCGGTTATCCGCTCATCCACCAGCTGATATTCCGCATTGCTTCCGCTGCGGTTAATATCGCCCGCATAATACACCTCATCTCCTTTTTTAAATAGCGTTACCTCGTCACCTACGGCTTCAACAACACCACAGGCATCCCAGCCAATTACCTTTGGTGTATCCAATATGGTATCCTTAGCCGCATTCTGCCGTATCTTAAAATCTACCGGATTTATGCTAATGGCTTTTATTTTTACCAGCAGGTCGTGCCCCTCAGCCTTGGGTACCGGTGCTTCAAATTCTATAAAACTTTCTTTTTCAGTAATGGGTAATGAGGTTTTAAATCCTATAGCTTTCATATCTTTATCGTATATCCAAAGATAGGCAATTCAAGAGAAAAGGCTTATGCCTATATTTGCAGCACATCACATCGCTATGTCAAAATTCACTGAACAACAAGAACTGATCCATGAAAGTGCTTTCAGTTTCCTGAATACTTTAAAAGACAACAACAATCGGGACTGGTTCAATACCCATAAAGCAGAATTCCAAAAAGAGCAAAACCTTATTGAGGGCTTTGCCGAGGCTTTGCTGGAAAAACTATCGCTCCACGATGTAATAGAAACACCCTCGGGTAAAAAAAGCCTGTACCGCATATATAGGGACACCCGCTTTTCGACAGATAAAACACCTTATAAAACCCATTGGAGTGGTAGCTTTAAACGTGCAACCAAATACCGCAGGGGTGGATACTATTTTCAGATTGAACCCGGCAACAGTTTCATTGCCGGCGGGTTCTGGGGCCCGGTACCTGCCGATTTGAAACTGATCAGGGAGGACATTGCATTCGACGCAGCCCCCTTAAAAAAGATCATCAGCAGCCCATCATTTGTAACTAAATTTGAAATATTGAGGGGCGAACAGTTAAAAACAGCTCCCAAAGGTTTTGACCAGGACCACGAGGCCATTGACCTTTTACGCTATAAGCAGTTCCTGCTCAGGAGAAAGTTTACTGATAAAGAAGTTCTGTCAGACAGTTTTTTAACCGAAGCCAGCCTTACCTTCCAGGCCATGCGCCCGTTTTTTGATTACATGACTGAGGTGCTGACCAGCGACAGCAACGGTTTATAATATCTTTAATACATTCATCGTTATAACCGGAGATAATACTTATATTTACTCGTACCCGAAGGTAGTGTAAAATGTAACAGCAACAATTTCTGCTAATGAAAAAACTGAGATCAAAAGTAGTAAAAGCGCTCAAAAAAGAATTCACCTTTGAATGCACCATTTCGTCCAGAATGAACCAGGTCATCTTATATGTAAGTAACATCGACTTTGAACAGCACCTTGGGAAACTGCTACAGCAAACACAACAGATCATTGATAAACATTTCCCCCAAAGGGAAGACAATCTTTGCCTGGTCATCCGGGAAATTGAGGGGGGCCACCAGAACATTTTCAAGATCTGGAAACCTGCAGGTTCACGTCATTAGGCCATGGCGCCGTTGGCGCCAATCGTTTGTCCACTTATCCATTTGGCATCATCGCTGGCAAGGAAGACCACTATTTTGGCAATATCTGCCGGTTCACCCAAACGGTTAAACGCGTTTAGCGAAGCCAGACGGTCAATTACTTCCTGGGATTTGCCTTTCGTGAACAATTCGGTATCGGTAGGTCCGGGAAGGATGGCATTTACATTGATTCCTCTTGCGCCAACTTCTTTGGCAAAAACGCGGGTCAATTGTTCAACCGCACCTTTAGTAGCTACGTATGTGCCATAGGTTGGCATCAACAGCTTTGTGGTAGTGGAAGAAAAGTTAATGATGCTGCCGTTATCAGCAAGTTTGGTAGCAGCCTCCCTTAATGTGTTGAACGTACCTTTTACATTGACATCGAACTGGCGGGTGAAGTCCTCATCAGTAGTGTCTTTAATTAGCTTGGTAATCATGATGCCCGCGTTATTAACCAGTACGTCAACCTTTCCATAATGACTAATCGTGTTGTCAAAAAGAGTAGCCACTTCCTCAGCCTTGCTGACATCAGCCTGTAAGGCAATGGCATCGCCTCCTTGCTCCTTGATAGCAAACACGACCTTGTCTGCGGCATCTTTCCCGCCAGCATAGTTTACGATTACTTTTGCACCGGCTGCAGCCAGCTGTTTTGCTATTTCAGCACCGATGCCTCTTGACGCTCCCGTCACAAGGATTACTTTGTTATTTAATGTGCTCATTATACTTAGCCTCTTATAAAGTTCATGTAGATTCTGTGCAGCTATCTGGTCCTGAGACATCGACTGTAGATTTAAGATAAATTTAGCGATTAAATCTCAGGATGAAAAATGGCGGCCCCGAAAACGAAACCGAGTACAGCCACGTCTCGCAAAGATTACAATCACTATTGTGACACTCGCAGTCATCCCGCTTTCCTGTTTTTTTTACTAACTTAGGCTCATAAAAACCCTTTCTATGGCCCGTCATTACGTAACGATAAAGGATATTGCAAAAATTTTAAATATTTCTGTCTCTACGGTATCCAGGGCCTTAAGGGATACCTACGATGTAAACCAGGAAACTAAGGAAAAGGTATTGGCCCTTGCTGCTGAGCTGAATTACAAGCCCAACTTTAATGCAACCGGACTGGCCAAGGGCAGCACGCACAACCTTGGGGTAATTCTGCCCTTTATTACCAATTATTATTTTTCTACGGTTATTACCGGCATCCAGGAAGTAGCTTACAATAACGGTTATAATATTATTTTGTTTGTCACCAACGACTCACCTGAAAGGGAACTGGCCATCATGGAAAACCTCTCAGTTTCCAGTCTGGACGGACTGCTGGTCTCCATATCTTCAAATGCCGATTCCTGCAGCCATTTTCAGGAGATCGTAGACGAAGGCATCCCCGTGGTGTTCTTTGACCGTGTAGCCAGTGAAATTGAAACCTCGAAAGTAATGCAGGACGACTACAATGGTGCTTTTGAAGCCGTAGCGCACCTGATTGAGAATGGATATAGAAAAATCGCACATATTGCAGGTCCTAAAGGGCTTAGCTTTACCGAAGCCAGGCTACAGGGCTACCTGGACGCATTGAAACAGCACAACATTGAGCCGAACGAAGATTGGGTAGTTTATTCAGGCTTTTCGCAGGAGCACGGGGAAGCCGACACCCTGCAGCTTTTGCAATTGAAACAGCAGCCAGATGCCATTTTTGCCGTGAACGACAGAAAAGCCATAGGTGCCATGCTTACCCTAAAAAACAAAGGGATTAAAGTGGGGGAAGAGTTTGGCGTGATTGGCTTTACCAACGACCCCATGTCGACGATTATCTCGCCCAGCTTATCGACTATTGCAGAACCTGCTTTCGAAATCGGAAAACTAAGTTGCGAGCTCCTGATCAAACACATCACCAAGAAATACTTTCATGCCGAAGAAATTGTATTGCCGGGCAAACTGATCGTCAGGGAATCGAGCAGCAGAAAAAACTAAGGGCGGCTGTAAACTACTTTTCCATTTACGATGGTGTGCCGGATATTGATATCCTTATCGAAGATCACCAGGTCGGCATCTTTACCTGCAACCAGCGCGCCTTTACGCGATTCCAGACCCATGATACGGGCCGGGGTTTTACTGATCATCCTTACCGCATCTTCCAGCGAAACCCCGGCCATTTGCACCATGTTCCGCACCAGCCGGTCGGCCGTGGCCACACTTCCTGCAAAAGAACTTTTATCGGGCAGCTTGGCCACACCGTCTTCTATGATCACCTTCAGGCCGTTCTTTAAACTCCCCAATATACTGTCACCGGGTGGCATTCCCGCACCCCGCATGGCATCGGTAATGAGTGCAGTGCGCCCTGCGCCTTTTATTTTAAAGATCAGTTTTAGCAGTGGGGCCGGCAGATGGACGCCATCAGCTATGATTTCCACATCCATTTCGTCAATCAGGTAGCCGCTTTCTACTACGCCTGCATAGCGGAAACACTCGCGCCTCGTTACGCCCGACATGCTGGAATAAAAGTGTGTGGCTAGTGTATAGCCATTTTCAAAGGCCTCTAGTACTTCCTCATAAATGGCATCTGTATGCGCTACTGCCGCCAGTACCCCATTCGATTTCAGGTACCTGCCAAATTCAATAGCCCCCTTTAACTCGGGCGCGGCACTCCACCTTTTAATCACATTTGTAGAGGCCAGTATTTCCTTGTATTCCGAAGGGTCAGGATCGCGGATATACCTTGGGTCCTGTGCCCCTCTCTGGCTCAGGGCAAAATATGGCCCCTCCAGGTGCATGCCTATAAATTGGGCTCCCTTAACGTTCAGCTTGTCTGCCTGCTCATAAATCCGCAGGGTTTCCAGCAGGTCTTCCTTTTCACTCGTGAGCGTGGTTGGGCACATGGCCGTAGTGCCATAACGGGCATGGGTTTCAGCGATGCCCAGAAATGCTTCGATGGTATTGTCCATAAAATCGTGGCCCCCGCCCCCATGAATGTGCAGGTCTATAAAACCTGGCGAGATGTAATTTCCCCCGGCATCAATTTCCTCCGCATCCGGAAAATCAGGGTTTCCCTCCCGTATGGCTACAATCTTTCCGTCCTCAATCAGCACAGCGGCCTGTTTAATGATTTTATAGGGCGTGATGACCTGCCCATTGTATATTTTTAGCCTTTGGCTTTGCATATTTAAATTGAATATTCTGGTTTCCAGAGTTGTAATGTTTCTGTTTCTGCTGCTGTATTGCCCATGTGAATGGCTATGGACGAATCTTTTGCGGTAGCTGCGTTGGATAGAGGCCTCGTTTTTGTAAGGATACATTTTGCAAAGTCTTTCAAAGCATATACCGTTGGCTCTAACGATTTTTCGCCGGGTTTTTCAAATACCAGCTCATTACCTTTTCCTTGGGTGGTAACCGCAATGGTAGCCCCCGTAACCCCATCTACCGTGCCCTTTTTGTTGTTCAACACTTCAGGATAAATGAATGCCTTGTCGCGCTGTATCTCAAGGGTTGCTTTATCGCCCAGAATACGGATACCATAGCCGTTATAGGCATTGGACAGCACCGATGTTACACTCACTTTTATGTCTTTTGGATATTCGTAAATGGCCCTGATGTTGTCGTAGGTATCCCTGCCGTCTTTCCAGTAATTTACACCACCCATTGCAGTCACCTTTAAGGGACGGGAATCGGTGAGGTAATGTACGGCATCTATGGCATGCGCACACAATTCAGACAAAGGCCCTCCACAATATTCCTTGTACATCCTCCAATTGATGGCGCGCTCCATTTTTGGATCACTTACCGGAAAACGCCAGTTGGAGTTCCGGTTATACTGGCATTCAAAATGAGTGATCTTGCCAAGCCAGTTCTGTTCCATTACTTCTTTTACCTTATGGTACAAACCAAAATAGCGGTACTGGTAGCCTACCTGAAAAACCAGGCTGGATTGCCGCACCTTTTTTTCCAGTGCAATAGCCTCGGCAATGTTGTACGACATGGATTTCTCGAGGTATACATGCTTCCCGGCCGACAGCGCATCTGCCGCCATTGGGCAATGCAGATAAAGCGGGGTGGCGATGATCACTGCATCAATACTTTTATCTTCCAGCAGCTTACGGTATTCTGTATAGGCTTTAGCACCTTTAGCGGCCTGTTTCAATCCATTTTTGAGGTGTTCGGCTATAGGGTCACAGCAGGCAGTAACCTGCAGTTCCGGGATCCCGCCAATAAGTTTGATCAGGCCGGTGCCCCTTGATCCGGTACCAATTACCCCTATCCTGATGCTATCATTTCTGAAATGGCCCTGCGCTACAGCAGGAACACCTGCATAGCTTAACGCTAAGCCCGACAAAGCCAGCGCATTCCTGGTTAAAAATTGTCTTCTTGAAAGTTCTTCCGGTTTCATTGTTTATCTCCTTTAGAAAATCATTTACAGCTTAAATTTAACGATTAATTGATTGGATTGACCAGTTTCTGATCTGGTAACCTTTAAATGCATAAAACACCAGGTACAGGTAACACGGGAACAGCACCCAATAGGCAGTCCTGAGGTCATATACATCAGCAAGGTAGCCATAAAAAAGCGGCATAATGGCATTACCGCAAAGGCCCATGATCATAATGGATGCACCCAGTTTGGTATACCTGCCCAGACCATCAAGTGCTAGCGGCCATATACCCGCCCACACCAATGAATTTGCCAGTCCGAGCAACACTACAAACCAGATGGAAATATCGGCCGTATGCCCAAGAATGTTAACCGAACCATGGCCAAAAATGATCAGCAATGTAAACACTGTACCCAGCAGGGTACAAATGCGCAGTACATTTACCTGGCTAATGAATTTCGGGATGATCAGTATCCCAATGGTATAACCACAAATGGTGGCAAACAGCGTATAGGAAGGAAAGACTTTGGCTTCCAGCAGATGGATATTCATGGAGCCGGCATAACCTATGATTGTATCAATGGCAATAACCTGCGTACCTACATGCAGGAATATGGCAACAGCACCAAGTATAAGGTGAGGAAACTGAAAGATACTGGTCTTACCAGAGTTGGCAGCAGCCAGGTCTTCGCTTTCATGTTCGGTATCAATTTCGGGCAAGGGCGAGTAACGCACCATCAGGCCCAGGCCAATCAGTACAGTACCTACACAGGCATAGGGTACAATCACCCTCCTGATCAGTTCATCAAGTGCAGCGCTCTTTTCTGTCGCACTCATTAAAGGCAATTGCTTAAACAGCTCGCCATCAGTAGCTTTTAAGATCACCGCGGCAAATAGCAATGGCGCCAGTATGCCCGCACCTTTATTGCAAATGCCCATGATGCTGATGCGTTGGGCGGCCCTTTCTTTAGGGCCTAAAACCGTAATGTAGGGATTGGCGGCAGTTTGCAGTATGGCCAGGCCTGCACCCAGAGAAAACAAGCCCAGTAAAAAGATCTCGTAAGTGCGGGTCAGCGCAGCCGGTACAAATATAAACGCACCAAGGGCCATCGTCCAGAAACCAATCATCATCCCTTTTTTAAAACCTACAGATTTTAACAGAAAGGAGGAAGGTACAGACATGACAAAATAGGAAATGTAAAAAGCGAAAGCCACCAGGTAAGACTCAAAATTGCTCAGCTCGCAGGCGATCTTGAAATAGGGGATCAGGATGGCATTTATCCAGGAGACAAAACCAAATATAAAAAACAATAACCCGATAATGAGGATGGAAATCAAGGTATCTCCCTTACTCAGGGAACCTACCGATACAGAAGAAACTGGTTGTTTGGCCATAGCTGATGGTATATGATCTGAAAAACGAAACTAAGGATATCAGCAGAGAATAAAACACTACAGAACAGATAAATGAGCGGCAACGCTACCGATAACGTTCTCGCTGTTTTATTCAGTTTTTCCCTCAGATTCTTAAAAGTCATTTAATAGCTTTGAAAAAAAACTCATCATCAATAATCACACAATTAATGAAGAACAACAGGAGAGATTTTTTAAAACTGAGCGGCCTTGCGGGCCTCGGACTGGCCTCTTCCGGTATTTTATCGGGTTACAACCCTGCTGAAAATCCGGGGCAGGATGACATCCTTAAGCTGGCCAAAAGGGTACACAAGCAGGAGTTTAACATGAGCGGCTATGCCGCCCCCAAACTGGATACGGTGCGTATAGGTTTCATAGGCCTGGGCAACCGTGGTGCCGCAGCTGTAAAACGCATGGCCAGGATTGCCGGTACCAGCATCAATGCGCTGTGCGATCTCCGTCCGGAAAAGGCTGCTGCATCACTTGATAATTTAAAAAAGACCGCACACAAACCTGTGGTTTACACCGATAAGGAAGAAGCCTGGAAAAAACTCTGCGAGCGTGAGGATATTGATCTCATTTATATAGCTACTCCCTGGGAACTGCATACCCCAATGGCTGTTTATGCCATGAACCATGGCAAGCACGTATGCACAGAAGTTCCCGCAGCTACCACACTTGAAGAGTGCTGGCAACTGGTACAAACTTCTGAGCGTACAAAAAAGCATTGTATGATGCTGGAAAACTGCTGCTATGACTTTTTTGAAATGCTTACCCTGAACATGGCCAGACAGGGTTATTTTGGCGATATCATCCATTGCGAAGGTGCCTATATACACGACCTGCTGGAAGGAAATTTTTCTAAGACCAAGTATTACGATATGTGGAGGTTAAAGGAGAACATCAAACATAAAGGCAACTTATATCCTACCCACGGGCTTGGCCCGATATGCCAGGTGATGAACATCAACCGCGGCGATAAAATGGATTACCTGGTGTCGGTTTCTTCAAATGATTTCATGATGAACGAAATGGCCAGGGAACTGGCCGCCAAAGATGCCTTTTTTAAACCTTATGTGGGCAAGGCCTACAGGGGCAACATGAGTACCACTACCATAAAAACGCAGCTGGGCCGTACCATTATGGTGCAGCACGATGTGACCTCGCCAAGGCCTTACTCCCGTCTGCACCTCATTAGCGGAACAAAGGGTACCGCCCAAAAATACCCCTTACCTGCACGCATTTCCAACAGCCATGAAGGCTGGCTTTCTGAAGCTGATTTCAAAGCTGTGGAGGAAAAATATACCCCTAACCTGGTCAGGAAGATCGGTGAGATGGCCAAAGCAGTAGGCGGGCACGGCGGAATGGACTTTCTGATGGACTGGCGTACCATAGATTGTTTGAGGAACGGATTGCCTTTAGACCAGGATGTTTATGATGCTGCACTCTGGAGCTCGATACTCCCCTTGAGCGAGTGGTCTGTAAATAACCGTTCAAATTCTATTGATGTTCCCGACTTTACCGGGGGATCCTGGAAGAAGAATTTACCTGTAGATATTTCCCTTTCAAAGGGCGGCACAACAGGAGTAATTTAAGCAGAAAAACAAGCGCATTTGAACTGCCCTTTTTGGGGAGAACGGATAGTTATTGCCCTTGAAACCGGCAAAAGAAGATCATAAATCATTGAAAACACGAATACAATAAAATGGAAACAAGCGTAACAAACAGTCCTGAGGAACTCGGAATTGCCGCCGGAAAGGCTGCGGCAGACCTCATCAGGGAAACCATCGCCAGCAATGGCAAAGCGAACATTATCCTGGCCACAGGGGCGAGCCAGTTTGAAACTTTAAACCAGCTGATCAAAGAAGATATTGACTGGAGTAAGGTAACCATGTTCCATCTGGATGAATACATTGACCTGCCGGAATCTTCTCCTGCCAGTTTCAGAAAATACCTTAAAGAACGCTTCCTCGAAAAAGTTTCGCCTTTAAAAGCAGTATATCTTGTTAATGGCGAGAACAACCCGGAAGCAGAATGCAAACGCCTGGGCGAGATCATTCAGCAAAACCCTATAGATGTAGCCCTGGTGGGCATTGGTGAAAACGGCCACCTGGCCTTTAACGATCCACCTGCAGATTTTGATACCCATGTACCTTACCTGGTGGTGAACCTGGATGAGCAATGCCGCAAACAGCAATTTGGAGAAGGATGGTTTAAAAGTATTGACGATGTACC
Organism: Pedobacter africanus; assembly: GCF_900176535.1. Lineage (NCBI taxonomy): Bacteria > Pseudomonadati > Bacteroidota > Sphingobacteriia > Sphingobacteriales > Sphingobacteriaceae > Pedobacter > Pedobacter africanus. The sequence goes on from NZ_FWXT01000005.1 coordinate 270,517, forward strand.
TACCCAGGCCATCAGCATGTCGGTTCAGCAGATCCTGAAATCCAAGCACATCATCTGCTCTGTGCCGGACCGCAGGAAGGCCCAGGCGGTAAAGGATAGCCTGGAGCAGCCGGTAAGCAATAAATATCCTTCGAGTATATTACAGCTGCACCCGGATTGCAGATTCTATTTCGATAAAGCCTCCGCAGAACTGCTTTCAACAGTGTAAACAGAAAAGCTCTTCCGAACGAAGAGCTTTTTTACTATAAGTGCTATTCTTCATACACATCCACTGCCAAGGCATACACCTGATCGGGACCACTGTCCATTTGAACGGTGCATATGATGTCGTAAATTCCGGGTTTTGAAAAAGTCATATCAATTGCCGTGTCCCATCCTGGCCATACCGTTGCTCCGCCTGCCCAGCCCTGAACAGACCAGGTGTAAGAAACTGCTCCCGGAATCTCATCAATGTAGAAGCCATAAGAATCGCCATTACAGTACATGGTGGTGCTGGGTGAGTTTGCTTTTACCTGGGCATAGATACTTGTGCAGGCAAAAGACAGAAACAAAACAAACAATAGTTTTTTCATAATTAAGAGGTTTAAAAAATCAGCTTCATTGCCGATCTTATTAAAGTTAACTTTAATAATTCCGCTGGGAGTCAGCCAAATTAGCTGATTATTAAGCGATTTTATCTGGCTCAAGACAAGGATCTACTTTATGGCTGATGAAAATTAACAAAGGGGTAAAATTAATTTCCCTAAATGCCAGGGTTTAATGTAGCAAGGTCGAGTGTTCTTTCTTTAACAATAACGTTTCAATGTGTTTGGCTAACTCATCCAGATCAAAGGGTTTTGGCAGGAATAAATCACATCCGTAATCGCCTAACGAGGTAAGTACCTTTGGATAAGCTGAATAGATGATCACAGGAATCTTGCTAAACGCTTGGTGCCGTTTGATCTGGCCACAAAGTTCGCCGCCATTTATTCCGGGTAATAAATAATCCAGCAATACCAAATCGGGTTTAAAATCAAACATTTGATCGATAATATCTTCGCTTCTCCGAAGTATAAGACTTTGGTAGCCAGATTGATCAAATACTTCCTGAATAATTTCGGCCAGATCTTTATCGTCTTCAACTGCCAGGATTCGGGATAACCGAAATTTATTTGTTTTTTTTTCTGCGATCATGATATGCGTTATTGAGGGCTACAAATTTAGCCCCAACTCACGTTAGTTACAAATCAATTCAATTTTATACCTTTTTTATCAATCCTGCTGTTGAGGTTGCGCTGGCCGATCTTCCTGATAGCTATCTTTGGTTCTTCGTACCTTTTTACTTTTTGTAGTTACTGCTTTGGCTACTTTCTTCCTCTTCAATTTTAAATAAAGCATAGTTCAAAAAATTTATGGGCATATAACATCCGTAAATTGAAAGTGTTTTATCCGTAAGAAAATTGTTAAAGAATAGGACTTAAACCAGAGTACTTACATCTTCATGAACATCACGTTTTGCCTTGTACTGATGTTGTTAAACTCTATAACATACGAGCCCTGCGGCAAATGGGCCACATCAAGCTCGGTCTGTTCCGCTCCTGCCTGAACTTTTTTACTGATCAGCTTTTTACCCGTTATGCCATAAACATTTATCGTTGCAGATATCTGGGCCTTAGGGTGCTTTACCGTTAATACCGTTGAAACGGGGTTTGGGTACATTTTCAGTTTTTTTGTTTCCAGCATTGCAGCGGTATCAGGCATTTTAGGAGCTACCGAAGCCCGCGCCATTAAGGATGGGCTATTATCTATACTTACCGTATTGCTGTAAACTGTAGTTCCGGTACCGTCAATGCGTTTGCTTCCTATTTTATAATACACCAGCTGCTGGGGCGCGGCATTGTCTTTTATCTGATAAACAACTTCATTAATGGAAGCCGCCCGCTCACCGATTTTTGTAAATGAGCTGCCATCTGTGGAGCGGTACAATCTCAGGTTGAACTGGTCTTTTGCCCAGTCGGTACTGAAGTTTACTTTAACGGTATCCGACCCTCCTTTTTGCGCATTGATAGCCAGAAAGCTAACCTGCTGATCGGGTGAAGGGATGCCGTTCAGATATTTTTCGAGCATGGTATAGCCATCGGCACCATAAGTATTTTTATCCAGTCCGATTGAATCTGTTGCAGCGTTCTGAACCATCTTCTCCCACCAGTCTGGCAAGCCATCGTTATCTGTATCTCTTGGATAAGTTGTACTGTTCAATACCGGCCAGCCGCCAACCGTATTCTGGCTGTCTATAATGCCTGAGGGATGTACCATTCCGGATGCTACATAGCTGCTGTCCTCGTAAGTGGCAGTACCTGTCAGCGTTTCTTTGATAATGCGCCGATCAATGGTGTCCCTGCGGGGCAATACGGCCCCTGCGCTGTTCATCACTGCAGTAAAGGCATCCTCGGCCGTCTGCGTTACAACAGGCGCACAAGGAAAGGCGCTGAGTGCTTTTCCTGCTGCTTTCATGGCTGCAGCATTGTAATAACTGTCTAGCTGCACTCCTGTTGTCCAGTTGTCTGCAGTTACATCGGGAAAGCCATGCACATAATTGCCGCTGACGTAAAATTTCCCTCCAAATACAGTATCTCCCGCTAAGGTGGTGCTGTAGCTGGTATACAAAAGGATCCGGTTTTTACGGTTCGTAGCTGAGCTTGTGGCAGCACCCGTAGTGGCTGGTCCTGCTTTATGGTAATTGTTGACCATATTGTAATGCCCGCCCGGCCCTCCATAGGGCGAGCCTACCCAATTGTAAACCACATTGTTCCTGAAATCTGCATATTCCAGCTCAGGTTGCAGTGTGGTAGTACTGCCCGAAAAACGTGGGTTTCTGTTGGAATTGCTGGCCAGCAGGTTATGGTGAAAGGAGGCATTCTGCCCGCCCCATATCCCTCCGTAACCATGAGGGGTACTTTTGGTATGGAGTGAGCGGTAAAGGCTTTCGCTCAGCATACTCCACTGCAAAGTAAAATTTGAGACTGCATAAAAAGAGCCCACTTCATCAGTAGACCAGCTCATGGAGCAATGGTCAACAATGATGTTTTTAAAAGGCTGGGTAATGGGGGTGCCAAATCCATTGTACATGGCATCCACTACCTTAGATGAATCGCCTGGCACGGTAATGATATCTCCAGGACGGGAACGGATGTGCCTTACAATAACATTATTGGCCCTGATGGCCAGCCCATAGTTTTTCAGGCAAATACCATCACCCGGTGCACTTTGCCCTGCAATGGTGATGTTGTCTTTGGTGATGGAAATAACACTCTGCAGGTTGATGGTACCAGAAACTTTGAACAGAATGGTACGGTTGGGCTGTGATACGGCATCACGCAGGCTCCCGGCAGCATTATCATTAAGATTGGTTACATAATAGATATCTCCGCCCCTGCCCCCTTTGGCATAACGCCCGCCCCCTTCTGCCCCGGGAAAGGCAAGCTGAGGGGAAACCTCGCTAATTCCGCTGATGGCCACATCTTTGGAGACCAGGTAACGGCCGTCTGCAAATGCACTGGTAGTCCAGGGATAAACCCTGAGGTAAAAACTACGGTTATCTGTAACCGGAATGTTCAGGCTTGAGAATGTGTTCACAACAGGGGTCGAACCAGATGCCAAGGCTATATTTGCGGCAAGGTCAGTAAAGGTAAGCCCATCTGTAGACCAGCAGATGCGGGCATGGCCGGCAGATGAGGAATTGAAACTCAAGGGTACCTTTACCTGGGTTACAACCAGATCATAACCCGTAGCCGGGTTCACTACATATTGCACATAACGGCCGCTGTCTGGCCCTGCATTTGCAGGCCAGATGCCGTCTAATGGTAAAATGCGCTGGCCACCATTACCGGAGATGTAATTGTTTACCTTAAGGCCTGACAATGTCTGTGCCGTCCCACTAATCTGTCCTGTTATGGCTAATCCCTGGTTTGCTGTTAAGGCCCATGCCGCGGCCGGAGCTAATGTTGTTGTTCCGCTAACTACCAGGTTCTTTATCAATAGGTATTTACTGGTCACCGCACTTGCCGCCCATGGTGAAATTCTGAAATACAGTTTCTTTCCACTCGGCACGGTAATGTTCAGCCCTCCAAAGGTATAGGCCTTTGGCGTTGTACCTGAAACCAGGGAAAAATTAGCCGTTAGGTTTGTGAAATGGACACTATCGGTAGACCAGGCCATATTTACACGTCCTGCACTGGAACCATAAAAGCTGATCATCATTGCTATGGAACTGATATTTAAGTCATTTCCGCTGGTAGGGTTCAGCACAAATTGCATGAACCGTGTGCTGTCTGGCTGGCTCTGGGCTGGCCAGCTACCCCCGGGCGGAATGGTACGTTGCCCGCCTGATAGGTAATCCTGGATGGATAACCCGGAAAGCAGTTGCGGCCCGGCAGCAACGCTACCAGTTACAGTGCCATTCTGATTTGTGGTCAAAGCCCAGCTGGCAGTTGCTGCTGTCTGGGCGCAGAGCTTCGTGGCAGCCATGCAGCAAAGCAGGCCTACCAGCCCTCCCCTGATCATTTTAGTAACCATAGTCTTGTTTCAGCTTTGGGTTCGACTCTACTACAGATTGAGGCAATGGCAGCAATTCACTATGATTGGGTTTAAAATATTGTGCAAAGTTGGTAATCCAGGCTGCTGTAATGGAACTTACCCAGGCTACCCTGGTATAACCTGTAGGCGTTGCAGCCGGCGTTGGTGCATAAAGGGAATTGCTGAATATTACTTCCGTAGATGCCGATTTATAATACATATTCTGCGGAAGATTATTGTAGGGGACTTCCTTATTCAGCATTTTGGTGTAATTGGCACGGGTTTCGGCAATCTTTGAGGCCAGCAGGTTCCAGCGGATCAGATCGTATTTGCGAATGCCTTCAGCTCCAAACTCAAAATAACGTTCGTTTACAATGGCGTTAAAAAAATCGGCCTTGCCGGATGGTGTTACGCCAATAGCAGCCTCATTACCTTTGAATCCTCGCTTGCGCACTTCTTCATAAGCTGATTTTGCTGCAGCAGTAGGCCCGTTGTTGAGTTCGTTTTCTGCTTCAGCAAACATTAGCAATACGTCTGAGAAACGCAGGATGGGCCAGTTGATACCGGTTTGCTGGCTGGCGGATGAGGCTGCGGGGTTCCACCAGTCGGCCCTGAACTTTCCGCTCACCATATTTACCATGGTTTGTACTGCTTTGGTCTTATCTGCATTGTTGTAGTAAGGCGCCAATGTTACATCCCTTCGGGTATCCAGGGCATTGAAGGCATAAAAATAAACCGGCACTGCCCGCACCGAACTGTTGCCCAGCTGAGCCGTACCTGAAGATGCATAAAAACGCGGCCCGTCATAATAGCCAATTCTTCCGCTGATGTCTTTTCCAAGGGCCACTTCAAACATTACTTCGCCATTGGGCTCAATCTTAAAAGCGTCAATGTAATTTTTGAATATATCCTGATAGATAGGGTTAAGCGTGTGTTTATCCCTGCGTGCCATAATTTCGGAACATTCGTCGCGGGCAATTTTATAAAAATCAAGGTAGTCTGCCTTACGTTCCATTTGCTCGGAAGTACTCCTCAGTGAATAACCACCCCTGAACAGTGCAATCCTGGCCCTTAAACCTTTAACAGCCCCTTTGGTAATGCGTTCGTCAACTGCAATCCCGGCATCGTTACGCCATGGCACCAGCTCAGCAGCAGTTTTCAGGTCTTCAATCAGCCTGTCGTAGATTTGGTCTCGGTCGGTTTTTGGCAGATAAAGATCTGCCTGTTCTATTGCAGGCTCAAATATGGCAGGAATATCTCCCCAGTTCCTGATCAACTCCAGGTAAAACTGGGCGCGGAGGGTAAGCGCTTCGCCATAGAGGCGCCTTAACTGTTGTTTTTCTGCTTCAGTGCCACTATTATACATGACCATTGAGGGAATGTTTTTAATGCAGATGTTTGCCCTTTCTACCCCGGTATAGAGCTGTTGAAAAGGTAAGGTAAGCTGCCCATTGGTAGGCTGCAGATTGTACCTGGATAAATCGCGGGAGTTGTTGTCTGGTGCCGAAGCATTGGTAACCCCAATGAAGTCATCGGTATCGTAAGGGTACATCATGCTCAACCGGCTTCCGTAGCCATTATCGCCAGTCAACTGCTCATAAACACCCATCAATGCACTGGTGGCATTGGCTACATTGCTGAAGACAAAACGCTCATCAAAAGCGGAGGGTGGCGACACATCAAGGTAACGTTTACATGAGTTCAGACTGAGTACGCAAATAAATGCGATGGCTATTGGGAAAAATATCTTTGATTTCATCTTTTTAGCTTTATAGGTTAAAGGGAAAGGTTGATGCCAAATATATAAGTACGGCTGCGCGGATATGCAGAATAATCTACCCCGGGAGTTACCGGATTTGAACTCCTTACGTTCACTTCAGGATCAAAGCCGGAATAACCGGTAATCACGGCTACATTGTTTGCCGTAGCATACACCCTTAGCTTATTAATTTTTGCCTTGCTCAGCAGTTTTACAGGAAAGGTATAGCCTAAAGTAATGTTGTTGAGCCTTAAGAACGAGCCATCTTCAACTGCCCATGAAGTTGGATAAAAAGCCCCGCTTCCGGTAATGGGCTGCCATATCTTCGCGTCTTTGTTCAGTGCGGCCAGCTGATCAGGCGGAATACCTGTAACCTGGGCAACCCCTCCCGTTACCGTAACTTTCTGTACTACGTTGCCATTTGCATCAATGGTTTTCCAGCGGTCTTTCATCACGGCCAGCATATTGGTGTTTGGGGTATAGCTGTTTGTAAACTCAATTTTATTTGCGTTGTACACATCATTGCCTACTACAAAGTTGATGAACATGCTCAGGTCAAAGTTTTTATAAGTAAACTGCTGGTTAAAGCCCCCCGAAAATTTAGGAGTAGCATTACCGATAATGTCCTTATCATTTTCGTTGATGATGTTATTGCCATCCCGGTCTTTGAGTTTCATCCAGCCAGGCTGGGCTGTGCCCAATACACCTGATACATCAGCTACGCCAGCCTTAAGCGTATACACCTGGGTAGCAGCATCGTAATTGAAATCGCTGACACTGTAAAAACCATCTGATATATAGCCATACATGGAGCCGACAGGCTTACCAACCTGTACAATATAATCTGAGGGCTGGCCCGATACAAAAGCCACTGCAGGTGATGGCAGGTAGCTGGAGGCTGTGGCCAGTTTTTCAATTTTGTTGCGGTTAAAGGCCAGGTTAAAATTGGTGGTCCAGGAGAAATCTCTACGCTGTATCGGAATGGCATTCAGTTGGAATTCCAGTCCGCGGTTTGAAGTCTCGCCCACATTTTGCAGCTGTGTAACATAGCCTGAGATGGCAGGGATACGCACGTCCAGCAGCAGGTCTTTAACCTTATTCTTGTAGGCATCAATGTTCAGCTGCACCCGGTTATTCCACAAGGCAATATCAAGACCTATATTTTGCGTAACCGTAGTTTCCCATTTCAGGTTTTTATTGGCCAGGCTGGCAGAGCTGTATCCTGGATTGATCACTTCGTTAAGCGCGTATCTGGCATTGGTAGAAAAAGTGGTGAGGTATAAATAGTCGCCGATCCTGTTGTTCCCTGATGCTCCATAACTGGCCCGCAGCTTCAGATCGGAGATAAAACTAAGGTCTTTCATGAAATCTTCTTTCGATATCCTCCATCCCAATGAGCCCGAAGGAAAATAGCCCCATCTTTTATCAGCAGCAAATTTTGACGAAGCATCTGTCCGGAACGTAAACTTGGCCAGGTATTTATCTGAAAATGAATAGTTCAGCCCGGTAAAAAAGGAAAGCAGACGGCTTTCACTGATCAAATTGCTGGGATATAGTGGTGTGCTTTGCCCCAGGCTCAGCTGTCCGAGGGCCTTTTCAGGGGTAATGCCCATAGGGAATAACCTCAGTTGATCGAGCCTAACCTCGTCTTTCAGGTTATAGATTTCCTGTCCCAGCAAGGCACTAAAGTTATTTACCCCTTTTTTAAAGGTATAAGTAAATACGTTAGAGTTATTGAGGCTAAAACGTTTGGTATTATTGATGTTTACAATGGGCAGCCCACTCCCATTTATCCGCGCATTGGAAGTGATGTAATCATCAAATGCATTGAGGGTATTGTTGCTGAAGTTTACCCCCGCTGTAGACCTGAAAGAAAGCCCTTTGATTAACGTATAATTGATATAACCATTGATGTTCAGGTTGTCGGAAGGCCGGTTTCTGTATTGCGCATCACTAAGCTGGATGGGGTTCAATACCCCAAGGCCATTTCCGGTATTGGTTTCATTGAAATAATCTTCATCCAGCACATCATCGCCCATACCTGTGGTGTTGAGCGGTTTGTATTTAATGGTATGCCGTAATAAGCTGTAGGTTGCCGTGGCTTCGCTTGTAGACACCCCCGAACCCTGTATCTTCTGGTTGTTGTAGCGTGCACCAAAGCCTGCCCTGAGTTTATCGCTGGCCCTGTGGTCGAGCTTCAAATTAAAAAGCTGCCTGTTAAATTTAGAATTGAGCATGATGCCCTGTTGGGAATTGTTGGTGTAGCTAACATTAAAGGTGGTTGCCTTGCCCCCACCGGTAAGTGCCACGGTATGGGTTTGCGAAACCGCATCGCGGCCAAATGTTTTTTCCTGCCAGTCTACCGGCCTCAGATTTTTATAATCACCGATATTGGCAAAACTGCCGTATGCCTGCTCAAAAGCGGTTTCAGTATTGGTAAGGCCCCTAGACCGCTCGTACTGCCGCAATACAAAATCGTAAGGGCTCATCACGTCCAGCTTGTTTTGCAGTTGTGCCAAGCCCAGGAAGCCATCATAGCTTATCCGGGTTTTGGCTTCTTTCCCCCCCTTGGTGGTAATCACCACCACACCATTTGCACCCCGGGCGCCATAAATAGCTGTTTCAGATGCATCTTTTAATACCTCTACAGATTCAATATCTGTAGGTGAAATATTGGATAGACCATCCTCAACCTGTACACCATCTATGATATATAGTGGTGAGTTGCTTTGGGTAATGGAACCTCCGCCTCTGACCAATACCCTTACATCAGCACCGGGCATTCCTTCATTTGCCGTAATCTGAACCCCGGCCAACCTGCCCGCCAGGGCTTCTGCCGCAGAGTTTACCGGCATGTCTTTCAGTTGGCGTGCATTAACAGAGGCCACGGCACCTGTAATGTCCTTACGCTGCAATGTTTTATAGCCTATAGTAACCACTTCGTTCAGCATATAGGCTTCTGGCTGAAGCCTTACTGTGAGCTCTGTTTCGTTTGTAACTTTTACTTCCCTGGGTTTGTAGCCCAGGTACTTAAATACGAGCGTCAGCTCAGCACTACCCGGAACTGTTAATTTAAATTCGCCGTTTACATCGGTGCTTACGGCAATGGTTTGTCCTTTAACAGCTACCGATACGCCCGGCAGCAGCTCATCCTCTGCCTGGCTCATGACTTTACCCGAGATGGCACGGTTTTGCTGTGCAAAAGAAATCCCCGAAAAATGCAGCAAAACAAAAAATACTTGCAAAAATCTTTTCATAATGTTTGGTTATAGCTGGTTTAGCACGACAGAGCAATCGCTTATAACAAGATTACATCATTCTGATGAAGATCATGACCATTTAGCCTTAAAAAAGTATGCAAGCGTTACCGATAACGTTATCGAAACCGCTTCCGGTAATTTTATACCTTTATAAGGCAGCACAGAAACAGCAGAAAAGTATATTCGTGAGGAAACATAACCCTACAATTATGAAACAGACCATAAAGACCTTAGTTGCGGCGGCGGCACTATTGTTTATATTCATCGGCTTTAAAAGCGGACAAAAGAAAATAACAGTATATTCCATTGGCGATTCTACCATGTGCGACTTTGCCCCTGCCTACCTTTCCCAGTTTGGCGGAGAAAACTATCCCATAAGGGGCTGGATGCAAATGATGCCCCTATTTTTTAAAGACAATGTGGTGGTACAAAATGCTGCCCGCAGCGGTAGGAGCTCTAAAAGTTTTAGAACAGAGGGGCATTGGAAACCAGTGCTGGAAAAACTGAAGGCAGGCGACTATGTATTTATTATGTTTGGTGCAAATGATCAGAAGGCAGACACGGCAAGACATACAGATCCCGCCACTACCTACCGCCAGAACCTGCTGAATTATATCGAGGAAACCAAGGCCAAAGGAGCATACCCCATTCTTTTTACTTCACTGGTACGCCGGCATTTTGGTAAAGACGGTAAACTTACAGATACCTACGGAGAATATGTAACTGCAGTGCAGCAGCTTGGTGCAGCTACTGGTGTACCGGTGATAGACCTGAACAAGAAATCGGCAGACCTGGTAACGAGTTATGGTCCTGAAGAATCGAAAAAACTCTTTCTGTATATTGAGCCAGGGAAGTTCAGTAAATTACCACAAGGAAAAAAAGACGATAGCCACCTATGTGTATTCGGGGCCACAGAAATTGCCCGTCTTGCAGCCCAGGGCTTAAAGGAAATTAAATCCCCATTGGCAGCCTACCTTAAATAGTTTTTATTTGTCTTCCCTGAACAACAACAGGGGAAGATGGGTATGATAAGCGAGTTTCTCGGTCATGCTGCGGTGAAATATCCCCTCAAAAAAGCCGTATTCCCGGGGCACGGTGATCAGTAGCTGTATCTGGTGCTCTTTTGTAAAGTCCATGATCCCTTGCACCAGATCGTCATGATCGGTATAGTGGTATTCTGGATGCTCTTCGTCCCATAAACGGTGCAGGGCTGCCAGTTCATTGATTGTTGCCGGATTAAAGCTGGCCCCATCCCGGGCCACATTTAAAATATACAGCTTAGCATTCAGTTTGTGGATCAGGGTCCTTATGGCTTGCGTAGGCGTAGTTTCGGATACTTTTTTAAGGTCGCATGCAAATACCACACGTTCTATTTTTTCAAATACTGCATTAGCCGGAACAACGAGTAAAGGCACCTTACATTCCTTTGCAACGGTAATGGTATTGCTGCCTATAAATACCCTTTCCAGATTTCCTTTTCCAGTGATGCCCATGATTACCAGCCCCAGTTGCAACTGTTCGGCAAGGATGTTTACCGCAGCCACAAGCGGGCGTTCGTCGGTTCTGACGGTTACAGTAGTTCCGCTGCCGCTAATGGGCAGAATTTCATTTTTCAGTTCTTCCAGTTTTGACAAAGCTTCCTGCTGGAAATCTAACGCCGGGGGCGGTGTTTGCAACGGAATTTCAGTGGCAAGAGGGACAGACATCGAGTGGTAGAGTACGATATTGATGCTGTTGAAGCTGCGTGCCATTGCTGCAGCATATTTAGCTGCATTTGAGGCCGCCAGCGAGAAATCAGTAAGTACCAATATGTTATGGGCAGCATATATCTTTTCAAGGTAGCTGTCGATGGCTTCCTGCATGGCTGCGAAACCTTTTTCCGATATGCTCCTTTGCCCGGCCTGCTCCACCTTCCACTCTCCGGCGGTTAAACGTTGCAGCAGAATAGGATCATGTTCATTGGTCACCATTTCCACTTTAAACCTACGGTGATGGTCGAATGCGGTAACAATAGCATCCAACTCCAGGTTCCCAACTTTAAAGGCTATCGAAAATGTTTCCATGATATTTTTATTAAATTAAATCAAGAGCACATCAACAAGCAGCAGCATACAATAAGTAAACAATCGTGTTTGCAAAAAGTTTCTTAATTACTATGAATAAAAATCTACTTAAATTAACTAAATTACAGCTGAAAAGCCCCAAAAAGAAATATGGCCTGCCATGACATTTGCCGATAAGGTTATCCTGTTTAATCGTAACCTGATCTATACCGGATCTGAGCTGCCCCCGGGTATCCGTATCATGAACCCTTTCAGGGAACATGAACAAACCATGGGCCTGGTAGAAAAATTTTACCACAAATACTATAATGATGAATCTCCACGCTATCTCATTCTGGGGATCAATCCCGGCAGGTTTGGTGCCGGACTTACCGGAATACCGTTTACAGATCCCAAACGGCTCATTACCGAATGCGGTATTCCTTATACAGGCAAACTTTCACACGAACCTTCCTCGGTTTTTATCTATGAAATGATCAAGGCATTTGGTGGGCCGGAAGCTTTTTACAGCCGCTTTTACATCAGTTCACCTTGTCCGCTCGGTTTTACTTCTATAACTCCAGACGGTAAAGAAAAGAATTACAATTATTATGACAGTAAGGCACTGGAAAGCGCAGTCTATGAATTTATGATGGAGAACATCAGGAAGCAAATTGCATTGGGTATTAACACAGAGGCTTGTTTCTGCTTCGGGACCGGAAAAAATGAAAAATTCCTGCGCAGGGTAAATGACAAGTACGGTTTTTTTAAAACACTGGTGCCGCTGGAGCATCCGAGGTTTATTATGCAATACAAAACAGCCGAAAAGCAATTTTATATTGACAAATACCTCAATGCGTTTAACACTGTAAATTGTGCCTGAAAGCAAAAGCCAGGACTTAAAGCCCCTGGCTTCTTAACGATCAGTTTATTGCGGAGAAGAGGTTAAATCCTGTAGTTTTTCAATACATTCATAACCCAGGTTTTACCCCATTCATCAATTTGTACTTCAGTCCAGAGGAAAGGAAAGAAAATCCTTTTCTGAAATCGCGGCGGCAGGTATTTTTGCCAGTTGGTGCCGCCTGTAGCAGCAATATCTGCCGGGTCTTTTTCGAGATAACGGACTGCGGACTTGTAATGCGACAAGGGCCATTCAACGTTAACGAACAGATCCAGTTTGCGCATTTCCTCCTGCAGCGCGGTTACATCCTGGCCTTCTTTTACCAATCTTCTGTACAATGCTGCAAAATTAGTTTCGGTGTTGTCTTTTGCAAGCTGCAGGAATTGCATGGCATATTTGGCAATGAATTGCTGAAGTGTAAGCGTCTGCTTTCCGGTGGACAATTCCGAAGCGCCAAATTTCCAATAGATGTATTCAAACTGTTCTTCAATTGTTGCCCCTGCCAGTTCGTCCCTTTTGCTTTTATCGACCAGCCGGATGAGGTCTGTAGCACTGATCTCGATCATACGGTACTGGCCCGACTGGAAACCACTTGCCGGGAGCAGCGACATCCTGAATTTCAGGAATTGTGATTTGTCCATCCCATCCACCATAATATCGAAAGAAGATACCAAAGCCGTAAAATAGGCATTGATACGCTTTAACCTTTCGGCAAAGAATGCTGCCGTCAATGCGGGATGCCCGCTGATCTGCTTGCATTCATGCAAAGTAAGTTTAAAGTAAAGCTCGGTAATCTGGTGATACATGATGAAGATCTCTTCATCCGGAAATGGGGTTTTGGGGTTCTGAAGACTCAATAGCGTGTCTACGTGTATGTAGTCCCAATAAGTCAGGTAATCTGCATAAAGCAGACCATCCAGATAGGCATTGATGTCTTGTCCCATGGCAGAAAATTTTTCCTGTAGCTGGGAGAGGCGCTCGTTAATTTCTGGTGTGATTTCCATTTCTTAATTTTTTATTTTCAAACTAATGCGATCCTAAATCAGTTCCTTACTGATTTTCAGCAGCTGTTCACCTGTAATAAATACATCTTCAAAACTGTTATACAAGGGCACTGGGCTTAAGCGAATCACGTTTGGTTCACGCCAGTCACCCAGAATATTATTGGCCATCAATGTATTGAAAACCTCCCTGGCTTTTTGCCTGGCCACTATGGAAACCTGGGCACCACGGTCTTCTATGGTGCCAGGTGTGATGATCTGGTACTGTTCTTCGCCTAAGCTTTTATTTACTTCGGCTATCACATAAAAAAGATAAGCGGTGAGTTTTTGGCTTTTCTCTCTTAAAGGTGCTATAAAACCTGCTTTTTCGAAAATACGCAGGGAGGCATAGTATAAGGACATAGGGATTACCTGGGTGCAGCTTACCTGCCAGCCGTCTGCTCCTGCTTCGGGCACAAAACCTTTGGTCATTTTGAAACGTTCCTGCTCCTGGTAGCCCCACCAACCGGCAAACCGGTTAATACGCTCGTCCTGAAAATGTTTTTCATGGACAAATATGGCACTAATACCTCCCGGGCCCGAATTCTGGTATTTATAGGAACACCAGCAGGCAAAATCAACATCCCAGTTGTGGAGCTGCAGGGGCACATTGCCGGCAGCGTGTGCTAGATCGAAACCTACAATTGCACCTGCTGCATGCCCTGCTTTGGTAATTGCAGGCATATCGTACCATTGACCGGTAAAGTAATTGACACCACCAAATAGCACCAGCGCGATTTCATCTCCCTGGCCTGCAATAGCGGCAACGATATCTGCCGTACGCAATGTATGTTCACCTGCTTTTGGTGCTACTTCAATGATGGCCTCCTTAGGATCGTAGCCATGAAAACGTACCTGGCTTTCGATAGCATACTGGTCTGAAGGGAAAGCTCCAGCTTCCATAATGATCTTAAACCGCTTGCCTGATGGCTGGTAAAAGCTTACCATCAACAAGTGCAGATTTACCGTGAGCGTATTCATCGGACACACTTCCTGGGGGCTTGCACCCACAATTGGTGCCATCAGTTTCTTGATTTCCTTATGGTAAAACATCCAGGGGCTTTTGCCTTCAAACCAGCCCTCAACGGCCAGGTTGTGCCAATTGTCGAGCTGCTGCCCGATATGCGACCTTGCGGTTTTGGGCTGCAGGCCCAACGAGTTACCGCATAGATAAATGAAAGGTTTGCCATTTTGTTGTGGAAACAAAAACTCATTTCTGAGTTCGCGGAGTGGATCCTGCTGATCCATATTTCGGGCAAATGCCAGATTATTTTCAAAAATCATTTTAAAAAGATTAATCAAATATGAATTACACCAACTTGCTTGCGCCGGCTGATGCCTGAAATTAAATATGAAGTGTTTTTATTGAAGTAAAATAGGGGTTATTCAGCTGAATGCTGAATTAAGATGGTCTGCTGATGATATTTTTTAGAATATTTACCATTCGTATAATGCTGACGCTAAAGTAATACTAAAACAGGAGTTGAGCAAATCCGGGGTAAGTTAATTTTGACTACGATAATTTATTATAAGGCACAAAAACAAAAAAGCCCTAGATGTCTCTAAGGCTTTTTGCGTGGTATGGGCCGGGATCGAACCGGCGACACATGGATTTTCAGTCCATTGCTCTACCGACTGAGCTACCGTACCATCTTATTTGTTCAACATGATTGCTCATGTTCCCCTCGGTTGGGAGTGCAAATGTAGTGTCTTTTTTTGAACATCAAAATCTTTTTTCAAAATAATTTAAATATATCTGCGCCATCAAATCAAAAGGATTCCGGTTTTACCCGGAATCCTCTAATTAATACACAGGGAATCAATTGATAAGGCTACTCACCTGAAAAATCAATAATTACCGGAATTAGCAATGCCGCTTTTCAACAATAAATAGCCAGCCGCAGTATCGTTGTTGTACACCCCACCACCTGCAGCATTAAAATTCGTTACATTAATGGCTGAAGCCAAGGCATAAATTGTCCCGTTGGGTAATTTATTGGCGGCAATCCGGATGGAATACTCTGAATGGCTGGTATTGTCGCGGTAATACCCAATACCATGGTACATATCACTGGCCGGGGAAGCTATATTGATCTCATTAGCCGAAACGACCACATTGTTGAGATAAGGAAAGGCAGTTCCGCTTAAATATTCGTAGAGCAGAATTCCCGAATCATTCAATATATTGCCTGAGATATTCAGGTTTTGGCCATTCCGGGCTTTGATACTTCCTCCGCTAGCATTTGCGGGCCAGCCCGAAATGGTATTGTTGGTTATGGTAAGCCCGTTGAAGCTATGCGCATACATGCCATGATCGGTTAAACTATCTACGCTGTTCAACACGATATTTCTTTTGACCACATTTCCATCAATTAAAGAGTTACTCTGGCTGTTGTCGTTTATGGCGGTAACGAAATAACCTGTTGTGCCACCATTGCCAAAAGCATTATTGAGGATCTTCGAATTGGTTGTATTCTTTATCCATACACCACGCCCCGGATCGGCTATCCTGTGGCTAAAGACACAATTATTTACCTGGCTCAGATTTGTGTCTTTAAATTCCAGATAGGCATCTTTAAGGTTATTGGTTTTATTGGTGTTGGGTGTCCTTTTTCCGTAATCAAAGATGCAGTATTTAAATACAGTGCTTCCAGCACTTACTATAGAAAAGCGGATATTCCAGAAAGTAATGCCGGAAACAATGCAGTTGCTCATATCTGTGGTATAGTTCATGATTAGCAAGTTTGCCGAACTGCTTGCATCAAAAATAGGGTTGGTACCGGTTTGTTTAATGAGGGATACCCCCGCTTTCATGATGATCTTGCCCGTAATGGAATAAGTACCGGGCTGTACATATACCGTATCTCCGGCTGTAGCTCCGGCAATTACGGCATTAATCTGGGCAAGTGTCATCCCTGTTTCGACCACATGATCGGCTACGGAATTGATCGCTGCCGTTTTTTCTGTGTTAAGCGCTCCTGTTGCAGCATCATTTTCAACAGAATCTTTTTTGCAGCCAAAAGGCAGCAGTAAGGCAAAGGATAATGCCAATGGGAAATGATTAAAATTCATCTTCATTATATTTGGTTTTAAGGTTTAAACCAAGTTCGTTAATGAGAGCTAACACCAAGGGGTCCAGATCAATACTTATAAGGGCATAAATCGGTTTTATTTAAATCCCTTCTAAATTTTTAATTTTATGCATGCATAACAATTTGTTTTGCTCTAAATACTTTAACTTAGCGACACGATAAGAGATATGCAAATGGTGTCACAAATCATATTTATAGTCATTACACTGGCTGCAGTACTGCTGTTCAGTTATAACTTGAAAAAAGTTATCCGTAACATTCGCCTGGGAAGACCCGCAAACAGGTCAGATCAACCCCAGAAAAGATGGATGACAATGCTTAAGGTAGCATTTGGTCAAACGAAAATGTTTTTCAGGCCAATTCCCGCCTTTCTGCATCTTATTGTATATGCAGGCTTTGTTATTATCAATATCGAAGTATTGGAGATCATGATAGATGGCATCTTTGGTACCCACAGGGTATTTGGCGGTCTTGGTGCATTTTACGACTTCCTTATAGGCTCATTTGAAGTCCTTGCTCTGGGTGTATGGCTTGCCTGTGCTATCTTTTTGGTCAGGAGAAATGTGCTTAAATTGAAAAGGTTTAGCGGTGTAGAGATGAAAAGCTGGCCAAGGTCTGATGCCAATTACATCCTCATTACTGAAATCCTGTTGATGACCGCTTTTCTGACCATGAATGCCGCAGACGCAAAATTGCAAGCCATGGGTGCCGGGCATTATACCGCTGCTGGAGCTTTTCCTGTAAGCCAGTTTTTACAGAACCTTCTGCCCAATACAGAGACAGCCTTGCTTGCCATTGAAAGAGGTTGCTGGTGGTTCCATATCATCGGCATTTTTGCTTTTTTAAACTACCTGCCCTATTCCAAGCATTTTCACATTATGTTCGCTTTTCCAAACACCTATTTTTCGAACCTGGAACCTAAAGGCGAGTTCAGCAACATGCAAAGTGTAACCAATGAAGTTAAAGCCATGCTTGATCCATCCTTTACGCCGCCCGATGCTGCTGCCGGGCGTTTTGGAGCAAAAGATGTAAACGATTTAACATGGGTTAACCTGATGAACGCCTATACCTGTACAGAATGCGGTAGATGTACCTCGGTTTGTCCTGCCAATATTACGGGAAAGTTGCTTTCGCCACGTAAGATTATGATGGATACCCGTGACAGAATGGAGGAGGTTGGGAAGAACGGGCTTGACGACGGCAAATCTTTAATCGACTCGTACATTAGCCGGGAAGAGATCTGGGCCTGTACCAGCTGTAACGCCTGCACACAAGCCTGCCCCATCAACATTGATCCGCTGGCCATTATTACCGAATTGCGGCGTTATGCAGTGATGGAGGAATCCCAGTCGCCCGCCAGCATCAACGCCATGCTGGGCAACATTGAAAATAACGGGGCTCCCTGGAAATATTCACCGGCCGACAGGCTCAACTGGGCCAAAGAAAGTTAATAGAATTATTTTACCATATAGCTTTAAACATGAGCGCGCAATTAAACTTTGAAGTGCCAACAATGGCAGAAATGATAGCCAAAGGCGAAGAACCTGAGATCTTATTTTGGGTAGGCTGCGCCGGGAGTTATGATGAAAGGGCACAAAAAACCACACGCGACATCTGTAAGATATTACATCATGTAGGTTTAAAATATGCAGTACTTGGCACCGAAGAAAGCTGTACAGGCGATCCTGCAAAACGCGCAGGGAATGAATTCCTGTTCCAAATGCAGGCCATGACCAATATCGAGGTGCTAAATGCTTACAACATAAAAAAAATAGTGACGGGCTGCCCGCACTGTTTCAACACCATAAAAAATGAATATCCTGGATTGGGTGGCAACTATGAAGTTATCCACCATACACAGCTGATCCAGCAACTGATTAACGAAGGTAAACTGAAAGCCGAAGGCGGAGAAAGCTTTAAAGGCAAAAAGATCACCTATCATGATCCTTGCTACCTGGGCCGTGGCAACGATGTATATGAAGCGCCGCGTGCAGCGCTTGAAGCCCTTGACGCGCAACTAGTAGAAATGAAACGCTGCAAATCAAACGGCTTATGCTGTGGTGCCGGCGGCGCGCAAATGTTTAAAGAGCCTGAGAAAGGCAACAAGGACATCAATATCGAAAGAATTGAAGAGGCCCTGGAGACGCAGCCACAAGTAATTGCAGCATCCTGCCCTTTTTGTATGACTATGCTTAGGGATGGGGTAAAAATGAAAGAGCAGGAACAGCATATACAGGTGTTGGACATCGCAGAAATTACTGTAAAAGCAAATGGATTGTAAACATCTCTTTATCGCATCTTTGAATTCCGGCAGCAACGGAAATTGCTATTATGTTGGGAACAACGAGGAAGCGATATTGGTTGATGCAGGCATTTCATGCAGGGAAACTGAAAGAAGAATGCTTCGCATAGGATTGTCTATGCAAAAGGTAAAAGCGATATTCATTTCTCATGAACATACAGACCATATTAAAGGCTTATGTACGCTTTCAGCCAAATACAATCTCCCGGTTTACATTAGTGTAGGTACTTTAGCAGCCTGCCGTTTCAGCATCAGACAAGATCTGATCAGGCATCTACACAACAATGAAACCATACAAATTGGCAGTTTAAGTGTGACCGGCTTTCTTAAAATACATGATGCATCAGACCCCTACAGCTTTGTAATTAACCATGGGGAAACCAAAGTTGGTGTATTTACAGATATAGGTGAGGCCTGTGAACAGCTTGTATACCATTTCAGGCAGTGTCATGCTGCTTTCCTGGAAGCCAATTATGACGATGCTCTTCTGGAAAAAAGTGCTTATCCTTACTTCCTTAAAAGACGAATTAGCGGAGGCAGGGGCCACCTATCCAATAAAAAAGCATTGGAACTCTTCAGCACTTTCAAACCTGCATTTATGAGCCATTTACTGCTCTCCCATTTATCTAAAGATAACAATTGCCCCAATCTGGTGGCGGAACTGTTTACACAGCATGCCAATGGCACGGAAATCATTGTTGCCTCGAGAGATGAAGAAACACAGGTTTATACTATTTTTGAACCAGCAGCTGTGCATTCATTTTAAGCAGCCGCTCTGAGAGATCAGAAAGGTCTTGGGGTTCTATATTTTTTAAAGGAATAACCATATAAGTGGCCATACTGTCTACATCCCCGCCATCTTTGTCTTTATAGGTTTGTACAATTACGTCCTCGCCCTTGGTCCGAAGGTATAACTTGCCATTCTTGTCTGTACCATAATAGTCCAAAGCCCTAAATTTAACCAGATTGAATGAAAAATACTCTACTTTTCCGCTGGTAAAGTAACGTTTATACCTACAGAAGCCCGTGTTGGTAACATTTAATTCATAACGTTTAATTTGCTGATCTTCCTGTCCATTATCATAGTGTTCTGCAAGCTTTTTTTGAATATAAGCTGTCTGCTCGTCCAAAATTTCTGTACTAAATGCCATAAAAACCAGACAAAGCAGCAAAAGCAGGGACATTTTTAAGCTTAATGTAAACTTATTCATCACGTTAATAATTTAGCAGCATTAATTTAAATAAATTCCTAAATTTGAGTATGAGTTTTTCTCCACAATCTAAAATATGGATATACCAAAGTAACCGAGCGTTCACAAACGCTGAGGTAATAGCTATTCAACAGAAATTAGATGCCTTTACCTCGCAGTGGAAAGCCCACGGCCATCAGTTGAAGGCTAAAGCTGAAATATTGCATAGCTTTTTTATTGTATTTACCGTTGATGAAGCAGCCGCAGGCGTAACCGGGTGTTCTATTGATTCTTCTGTTCGAGTAATCAAGGAAATTGAAAAGGAGTACAATGTAGATCTGTTTGACAGGTTTAATATTGCTTATAAAGTTGGGGACAAAGTTGTTGTAACCAACAAAGAAGACTTTGAAACGCTGGTAAACATTAAAGCAGTTGGCCCTAAGACCATTGTTTTCAATAATCTGGTGCAAACCCGGGAAGAATTTGAGAACAAATGGGAAATGCCATTTGAACAAAGCTGGCATAGTAAGGTGTTTGCACACCTGCTGTAAGCTCCAACCGGCAGCAACCTATTTATAGATTTCAACTTCTATTTTACCATTTTCTGTAACCGATCCCCGGTACATACCAGCTGTATTAAAAGGCATAGCTATCCGGCCATTTTTGTCCAAAGCAATAATTCCTCCTTCTCCACCGAGCTTAGCCACCTTCTCTAATGCAAGCGCTGAGGCCTCAGCAACTGAAAGCCCCTTGTACTCCATCATTGCCGATACGTCGTGTGCTACTACACTTCTGATATAAAACTCTCCCCAGCCTGTACAGGAAATTGCGGCAGTTAGGTTATTCGCATAGGTACCAGCCCCAATGATGGGAGAATCGCCTACCCTGCCATATTTTTTATTGGTCATTCCTCCGGTAGAAGTTCCCGCAGCAAGATTTCCCATTTTATCCAAAGCCACCGCTCCTACTGTCCCAAACTTATTGTCCTTATAGGCGGCAACTTCTGTTCGTTGTGATTTTTTATTTCCATGGTCCAACACAGCTTTTGTAGAATCTTCTTTCAATGCCTTCTGTAAACCTTCCCAGCGTTCCCTGGTATAAAAATAAGCAGGGTCTACCAGCTCCAGGTTACATTGCCTTGCAAATTTTTCAGCACCAAGACCAATCATCATCACATGCGATGACTTTTCCATCACTGCTCTTGCAGCACTGATCGGATTACGAATCGTTGTAACACCCGCGATTGCCCCAGCTCCAAGGGTTTTCCCATCCATTATTGCGGCATCCAATTCATTTCTACCATCATGGGTAAAAACAGCTCCTTTGCCTGCATTAAACAGGGGTGAGTCTTCCAATACCCGAATGGCTGCTTCGACTGCATCCAGGCTTGTTTTTCCGCCTCTTATAACTTCATACCCTTTTTGCAGGGCTTTGGTTAACTGGGTCACATAAGCTGCCTCTTTTGCCGGATCCATATTCTTTTTAAGGATGGTACCCGCGCCTCCATGTATCACCAGTATATATTTATTTTTTTGCTGATCTTGTGCCATAGCCGTTCCACAAATGAAAAAAATGAAAATCAGTATGACTATTTTAGCTTTCATTTTTAAATGAGATTTATTCTTCCCGCTCAGGATTAAATATAAGTTTTTTTTGCTCCCGCTAAAAATCGAGTGGGCCTAGCCTTCTCATGTTCTTCAGGATCAGGTACTGACGGTGCTTGATATAACGTGTTGGCTTCTTAGGAGTCCATCTTCTCGGGTTTGGGAAACAAGCGGCAATCAGTGCAGCCTGTGAACGTGTCAATTTAGAACATGATTTACCGAAATAAGCCTGGGCAGCGGCCTCTGCACCATAAATTCCATCCCCCATTTCAATCACATTGAGGTAAACCTCCAAAATGCGTTCTTTGCTCCAAAGTAGTTCTATCAGCAGGGTAAAATAGGCTTCAAAACCTTTCCTGATCCAGGAACGACCCGGCCATAAAAACACATTTTTAGCAGTTTGTTGTGAAATAGTGCTGCCGCCTTTTATCTTTTTCCCTTTTTTATTGGTTTCAAAAGCTTTTTCTATGGCTTTCACATCAAAACCGATGTGTTTCAGGAAAAGCTGGTCTTCCGCCGAAACAGCGGCCCGTTTCATGTTATCGGACATATCTTCAAAATCGACCCAGGCTTTATCCATCCTGGCAGACTTACCATCCGCCTTACGTTCTATATTCCGTAATATCATCAGCAAAGTGATGGGTGGATTGATAAAGCGATAAGCCAGCACCCAGAGCACGCTAACCAAGAGAAACCAGATAAATACCCTGGTTACAACAGACATTATTTTTTTAAACAGAGAGGGGCCGGCCTTCCTTTTAGTGGTCCGTTTACGTTTCGACATCGGCGCAAAGATAATAAAGATGATGGTCAAAAAAAAAGCGCCCCGGTTAAATGGGGCGCTTTTTATATCCGTTAAAAAAGCCTATTCAGCTACAACTTCGAAAGGAACTTTAACTTTCACTTCTTTGTGCAAGTTCAAGTTAGCTACATATTCGCCAACAAATTTAGGTTCAGTTTCGAAAGTGATACGGCGACGGTCAACATCAAAACCTTTTTGTTTCAATGCATCAGCAATCATAATGGTATTTACAGCACCAAAAATTTTACCTGTCTCACCAGCTTTAGCACCGATAGATAATTTAACCTCAGTTAAACGCTCAGCAATGCCTTCTGCATCTTTCTTAATTTTATCTTGTTTAAAAGCAGCTTGTTTTAAGTTTTCTGCTAATACTTTTTTAGCTGAAGGAGTAGCCAGCTCACCAAATCCCTGAGGGATTAAGTAGTTACGGCCATATCCTGGCTTTACAGTAACGATATCGTCTTTTTCCCCTAGGGATTTGATATCTTGCTTTAAAATAATTTCCATCTCTCAGCTCCTATTTTAATTGGTCAGCAACAAAAGGTAACAAACCAATGTGACGTGCACGCTTTACCGCCTGAGCCACTTTACGTTGAAATTTCAATGAAGTACCGGTTAAACGGCGAGGTAAAATCTTACCCTGGTCATTGATGAATTTTAACAGGAAGTTTGCGTCTTTGTAATCAATGTATTTAATCCCGTTTTTTCTGAAACGACAATATTTTTTTCTGTTATCGTCCACTTTTGGAGCAGTAACATATTGTATTTGATCTTTAGCCATTATCCTGCAACCTCCTCTTTCTTAGGTTTTTTGTTAAAAGCACCACTACGTTTTTTCTCATTATATGCAACCGCATGACGGTCTAATCTAATGGTAAGGAAACGCAATACACGCTCATCGCGCTTCAGCTCCAACTCCAACTTGTTAATTAATTCACCTGAAGATTTGTATTCTGTTAGGTGGAAAAATCCGCTTGCTTTTTTTTCAATCGGATACGCTAATTTTCTCAAACCCCAATTGTCCTCTTGAACAATTTCGGCTCCGCTGTCAGCGATGATTTTGCTGAATTTGGCTATTGCCTCTTTCGCTACTTCTTCTGACAACAACGGGGTTAGAACGATAACAGTTTCGTACTGATTCATTGTTATTTATTTGTTTTTTTAATTTATCCGCCTGAAACGCTCCCAAGCGGGCTGCAAAAATAAGAATAATTTTCTAATAATCAAATGTTTTAGTGCTTACAAAAGCACAGGCATCGAACATGTAGTTCCTGCTGCCGGCAGGCCACAAATAAAAAAGGATTGTCTCCCAGAGACAATCCCGCAAAAACATTTCTTTTCTGACTAATACATTTGAACCGTTTCCCTGGATTCCTGTCTCTCAGATTTCACAACAAATGTCAATTCCGTTGCAAAAACCCTGTCAACATTAAATCTTTTGGGTGTTTTGAGTCCATTGTCAAATACCTTGTTGTACAAAGGCTCGTTATACCTGTCCAGGATCTGAACTTCTACCGGACCTGCGGGGGCATTTTTCAGATCTAAAGTGATCACGCCTTCTTCTCTGGTTAAAACCGGCTTAAACCGCTCTTCAACCACCGGTTCAGAAACCTTCGCCTGTGCGTTTTCAATAATAACTTTATACTCCGCGGCCTTCAATTCGCTTACAAGCTTAAATGTATAGGTTCCGTCAGGAAGCTCCCTCAGGTTGTAAGTCCTGGTAGAAGTATTCTTCGTTTTGATGTTCTGTGTATACAGCAAATCACCATTTGCACTATAGATAGATAAATCAATAACCTGCGGCCCATCAATAAGAAAAGCAACTGACTTCTCGTTTACATTTTTAACTTTTACCGAAAAATCAATATCTTTTGCTTGCAAAGCAGAGAAATTAAATACCAAAAATGCAGCAATCCCAATTTTTAATAAATTTTTCATGATTAAAATGTTTAAAATTTAACAATTTCTTTATGCAACAAAATTAATCCGGATAAGACTGGTAATTGACTACTACATTCTCTGATTTATATGCTATATTAACAGCAAAAACATTTAATACTCAGCAAATTCAAATTTCAAGACAAAAAAGTACATGAAACCAACTTTCGAAATTATTGAACCCTCTTTTGGAAGCTCGTTTTATTATTCAAAATATGCAAGGGCACTCAACAACAAGGCACATTTATGGCATTACCACCCCGAAATTGAAATGGTATTTGTAAACGGAGGAAGCGGAAAGCGGCAGATTGGCAGTCATTTATCTTATTATACAGATGGAGACCTTATCCTGATTGGCAGCAATTTACCCCATTGCGGTTTTACAGATACCCATACCGGAAACAAAACGGAAACGGTAATTCAAATGCGGCCTGGATTCCTGGGTCATGACTTTTTAGACCTGCAGGAAACCAGGGGTATTACTGATTTGTTTAACAAAGCCAAGGGCGGCATTGCCTTTGGCGCTGAAACAAAAGCCAAGGTAGGCGGACACATTGAAAATATGAACGACCAGCAACCTTTTGAGCGACTCCTGAGCTTATTACAGGTTTTAAAAGAACTGGAAAAAGCAGCCGACTATAAAATTTTAAATGCTTTGGGTTTCTCAATGGAAATGCAGGTTCAGGACAATGACAGGATCAGTATGGTTTTTAACTATATCAAAGATCATTTTCAGGAAGAGATCAACCTGCCTGCCGTAGCTGAAATGGCTAACATGACAGTGCCTTCTTTTTGCAGGTATTTTAAAAAGATCACCAAAAAAACATTTACTCATTTTGTAAATGAGTACCGTATCGTACACGCTTCTAAACTTCTGGCCGAAAAACAAACCAGTATTGCAAATATTTGCTATGAAAGCGGCTTTAACAACTTTAGCCATTTCAATAAACTGTTTAAAGAATTTAATGGCAAAAGTGCTTCGCAGTACAGAAAGGAATTTTCAACATTCCATTCTTAACGCCTCCCAAGCTCAACAAAAATTCCTATTTTCGTTGCCGAATGGAAAACTTTATAGTATCGGCCCGTAAATACCGCCCGGCAACGTTTGAAACCGTTGTTGGTCAGCAGCACATTACCGGCACTTTAAAAAATGCTATTAAGAATAACCAGCTGGCACAGGCCTTCCTGTTTTGTGGTCCAAGAGGTGTAGGTAAAACAACCTGCGCACGCATCCTGGCAAAAACCATTAACTGTACCAGTTTAACACCCGATCAGGAAGCATGCGGGACCTGCGAATCCTGCGTTTCCTTTCAAACCGGCCACTCTTTTAACTTTCATGAGCTTGACGCAGCGTCAAACAACTCTGTAGATGATATCCGAAGCCTGATTGAGCAGGTACGTATACCACCACAGGCAGGTAAATATAAAATATACATCATTGATGAGGTGCACATGTTATCTGCAAATGCATTCAATGCATTCCTGAAAACACTGGAAGAACCGCCATCCTATGCTATTTTTATATTAGCCACCACAGAAAAACATAAAATACTACCAACTATATTGTCGCGCTGCCAGATTTTTGATTTTAACAGGATCCAGGTAGAAGATATAGCAGGCCACCTCCACAAGATTGCGCAACGCGAAAACATTTCGGTAGAAGCCGATGGGCTGCACATCATTGCCCAGAAAGCAGATGGGGGCTTAAGAGATGCCCTTTCCATGTTTGACCAGATTGTAAGTTATACGAATAAAAATTTGACCTACAAATCGGTAATCGACAACCTGAATATCCTGGATTACGATTATTATTTCAAACTTACCCAATACCTGGTAACAACCGATGTAAGCAATGCACTGATCTTGTTTGATGAAATCCTGAATAACGGATTTGATGGCAACAATTTTATCAACGGACTGGCAAGCCATCTTCGTAATTTACTGGTAGCGAAAGACCCTCAGACTACCAAACTACTGGAAGTCAGCGAAAACATCAAACAAAAGTACATCAGCCAAAGTCTGCAAACCCCGGTTTCGTTTATACTTACTGCACTAAATCTGGCCAACCAGTGTGACCTGAGCTACAAAAACAGTAAAAATCAACGCCTGCAGGTAGAAATGGCACTGATCAAAATGTGCCACATCCCTTCGGTGCTTCAACTAGCCAATACCGCGACTGACCCAGATCAGATTAAAAAAAAAACTAATATAAGTCCGGTTCAGCCTGCCTTTACTACGCCGGCAACGCCAAAAACAGAAAGTCATATAACTCCAACTGCAGCACCCGCACCAGCGGTTATAACATCTTCCATAGCGCTTACAAGCCCCTCCGCTACTCCGGAAAAGCAAATTGCAAGCCCTTCGGCAAGTATTCCTTTACCAAAAAAAACACCTCCTCCTTCCAATAAAATCGTATTAAACCCGGCAACAGCAGCTCAGCAGAATAAAACAGCAATGCTCATCCCCTCATTAAACGGCATTCAGAATAAGGCTGAAGGAGAAGATGGCAATGAGCCCAAATACATTACGGGCAGTGATCGCGAAGCTTTTACAAATGAACAACTGCAATTTTACTGGAAGCAGTATACAGACATTGTTAAAAACGCCAACAGGATAAACGTTTATACCTTGATGAGCACGTCGACACCTATCCTGGAAAGTCAGGAAGAAATTATGGTACATGTAGAGCATAAGCTACAGGAAGATCTGCTCCAGGATGAAATGATAGACCTGCTGAACTTTTTAAGGCCAAGATTAAGGAATTTCAGCATATATATCAAGTCTAAGCAGGTAGTGAAAGAGGTAGTAAACCGCTTATATACCAGCACCGAAAAGTACCAATACCTGGTGGAGAAAAACCCAAAATTAGAGGAAATGCGCAGAAAGTTCAACCTCGATGTAAATCCTTAATATACCGGTTTATCATTTATCGGGTAGCCCTCTTCATCAAGGTCATCGCGGTCGTCCTCCGGCGTGCGCGCCAAAATCTCGTCTTCCGGGCTCAATTGTACACTCTCGCCGTTGTCTATCCGCATTCCGGCGCCTTCAAGGCGTTCATTCATTTCTTTGCCGTTGTCATACTCGGTACCGATATAAGGATTAGATTCATCGTAGGTCGAGATACTGTCTTCTCCATTAGGGGCTGAGGTATCATAGGGCAGCGGATGATCATAATCATCATCTTTCCCCTTTACATCAAATTCAAAACTGTTTTTGTCTTTATCGTACGATAAATTATCAAAATCTTTGGTCTCGCCCAAATTCATTGGGTGAAGTTTGTCGGTTGCTTTTTTCGCTCCCGGATCATTATTTTGGCCCGTCATCATATTCGTAAGTTTTGTATTAACATAACGCAAAAAAAAACTTAAATGTTTTGGAAAAATAAAAAGGCCCGTCTGTAAAAACAAACGGGCCCTTTATCAGCTGATGCAGGTTTATAAACCTGCAAGGGCTGTATTCAATGTTTCACTTGGTCTCATTGCTGTAGAAGCCAGGTCATCATTAGGGTTATAATAACCACCGATATTTTGAGGTTTGCCTTGTGCTGCTATCAATTCAGCAGAGATTTTTGCTTCGTTCTCTGTTAAAGTCTTGGCCAGAGGAGCAAATTTTGCCTGCAGTTCTGCATCTTTAGTTTGCGCTGCCAGGTTCTGTGCCCAATACATAGCCAGGTAAAAATGCGAGCCCCTGTTGTCGATCTGTCCGACCTTACGGGCAGGCGATTTATCGTTAGCCAAAAATGTTTCTGTTGCAGCATCCAGCGTTTCAGCCAATACCAAAGCTTTAGGATTATTTTGTGTCTGCCCAAGATGTTCTAAAGAAACCGCCAATGCGAGGAACTCCCCCAAAGAATCCCAACGTAGGTACCCTTCCTCCAGGAACTGCTGAACATGCTTAGGTGCAGAACCGCCGGCACCAGTTTCAAATAAACCGCCGCCGTTCATTAACGGGACTATAGACAGCATCTTGGCCGATGTGCCCAGCTCCAGGATCGGAAACAAATCTGTTAAATAGTCACGCAACACGTTACCTGTCACTGAAATGGTATCTTCACCTTTACGGATTCTGTTTAGGGTAAATTTAGTGGCCTCAACCGGTGAAAGGATACGGATATCTAATCCGGTGGTATCCTGTGCCGCCAGGTATTTGTTTACCTTTTCAATAATCTGCCTGTCGTGCGCTCTGTTTTCATCCAACCAGAACACAGCAGGTGTGGCCGATAAACGAGCCCTGTTGACAGCAAGTTTAACCCAGTCCTGAATTGGCGCATCTTTGGTCTGGCACATACGGAAGATATCACCTTTTTCTACTTTCTGATCAAAGAAAAGTCTACCATCACCATCCGTAACGCGAATGGTACCGTTGGCTACAGCCTGAAAAGTTTTATCATGAGAACCATACTCTTCTGCTTTTTGCGCCATTAAACCTACGTTAGGCACAGAACCCATGGTAGTTACATCAAAGGCGCCATTGGCTTTACAATCGTCAATTGTTGCCGTATATACACCAGCATAGCAGCGATCAGGAATAATAGCAATGGTATCCTGTTGTTTGTTGTCTTTATTCCACATTTGTCCGGATGTACGGATCATTGCCGGCATCGAAGCATCAACAATTACATCAGATGGCACATGCAAATTGGTAATACCCTTATCGGAATTTACCATTGCTATTGCTGGCCCATTTGCAATCGCCGCATCAATTGCAGCTTTTACCTCTGCTTCCTTGACATTTCCCGCAATCTTGGCGTAAACATCACCCAGGCCATTCCTGGTATCAATGTTTAA
The DNA here is from genome assembly GCF_900176535.1 of Pedobacter africanus. Taxonomy (NCBI): domain Bacteria; kingdom Pseudomonadati; phylum Bacteroidota; class Sphingobacteriia; order Sphingobacteriales; family Sphingobacteriaceae; genus Pedobacter; species Pedobacter africanus. Next base: position 299,788 of record NZ_FWXT01000005.1, read on the forward strand.
TTCTTTAAACAGATCGGCATATTTGGCAAAAACATCTGCAAAGTACACTTCAACTATGGCACCGAAAATGATTGGATCGGAGACCTTCATCATAGTTGCCTTTAAATGCGCAGATAACAGCACCCCTGCAGCTTTTGCTTCAGCTATAGCTTTTGCTACGAATGATTTTAATGCGGCGAGGTTCATTACCGAACTATCAATCACCTCGCCTGCTTTTATTGGAGATAATCCTTTTAGCTCGGTGACCGCACCGTTTACATCAACAAATTCAATTTTGAACTGCGTGGCCTCGGCTACAGTAAGTGACTTTTCTGATCCGTAGAAATCGCCTTCAGTCATACTAGCTACTTTTGTTTTAGAATCAGCAGACCATGCACCCATAGAATGTGGGTTTGCTTTAGCATAATTCTTAACCGCTTTAGGTGCCCTGCGGTCTGAATTACCTTCACGCAGCACAGGATTAACCGCAGATCCCAGTACCTTTGCATATTTTGCTTTGATTGCTTTTTCCTCCTCTGTCTGGGCATTTTCCGGATAATCCGGAATGGCAAAGCCTTGCGACTGTAACTCAGCAATGGCCTCGGTAAGCTGAGGGATAGAAGCCGAAATATTTGGCAATTTGATAATATTGGCTGCTGGTGTTGTAGCCAGCTGTCCAAGCTCTGTCAACGCATCTCCAACTTTTTGATCTTCCTTTAAAAACTCAGGGAAGTTTGCGAGGATCCTTCCGGCTAACGAAATATCCCTGCTTTCTACATCAATACCCGCTGAGGCTGTAAAAGCTTGTACAATCGGTAATAATGAATAGGTTGCCAGCATTGGCGCTTCATCTGTTTTGGTATAGATAATTTTTGATGTGTTCGACATATTTTTATAAATACGATTATTATGAATGAAAAATAAGCAGATCGTTTATGAATAAACTTGCTTTTGATTAAATCGCCTAAAGATAGAACAAACAGATGAATTTAATGGCATCGGGCTCATGAAAAGAAAATATTTTCTCATGAAATTACGTTGTACCTTTGTACATTAATTGCTTATATTTTTTAATTTCGCAAAACATTAAAAACAATTACATGGAAGAATTTGAAGTTAGTGATGCTTCTAAGAAGACAAAAACCATTTATATTTCTACTATTTTCAGCATCGCCCTGGTTTTATTGATGCTTGGAATGCTGGGATTGATTTTAGTGCATGCGAAAAACCTTTCAAACTACGTAAAAGAAAATATTGTTTTAAATATCATTGTAGACGAGGGCGCTAAGGAAACAGAAGTACTTGCTTTCCAAAAAGAACTGAATGCCAACCCTGCCATCAAGAGTACAGTTTATGTAAACAAGGAAATGGCTGCCAGAAACCTGACTACAGATCTGGGCGAAGATTTTGTAAACTTTTTAGGTTACAACCCACTATTGTCTACCATCGATGTTTACCTGAAAGCAGATTTTGCGAATAACAAAAGTATTGATGCCCTGAAGGCAAACATTGGAAAAAACCCAATCGTTAAAGAAGTAATCTACCAGAGTTCGCTGATAGATATGGTGAACAAGAACATCAACACCATAGGGCTAATCATTTTGGGTTTTGCAGTGATATTACTGGTCATTTCTGTCGCCCTGATCAACAATACCATTCGCCTCGCTATTTACTCGCAGCGGTTCCTGATCAAAAGCATGCAGCTGGTAGGTGCAACAAGGAATTTTATACGTAAACCTTTCATTTTAATTGCGGCATTACATGGGTTAATTGCTGCGTTTATTGCCATTTTAATTTTGCTGGGCATCCTATACTATGCCCAGAAGGAAATCCCTGAAATGATCATATTAAGAAGTTATAGCGAATTTGGAATTGTACTGATCGGCCTGGTTGGTGTAGGCATTTTCATTACCGCTATCAGCACCTCATTTGCGGTAGGCAAATATTTAAATCTAAAAATTTACGACCTTTACAGATAATGGTAGAAAAAAAATCAGCACCTGCAAGTCAGGGCACAAAAAATGAACTTGTGTTCAATAAAAAGAATTATCAGTTGTTATTGATCAGCATTGCCATTGTTGTTGTTGGCTTTATCCTGATGATTGGCACTACAGACATCTATGATTTCCGTAAGACCTTACTGGCCCCAATGGTAGTTTTATTTGGCTTTGGCTTTGGTGTTTACGCCATTTTAAAAAAATAAGGCAGGTTAATGAATTATTTACAAGCCCTTATTCTTGCTGTAATAGAGGGATTAACTGAGTTTTTGCCGGTTTCATCAACCGGCCATATGGTTATTGCCAGTTCCTTCATGGGAATCGGGAAAGATGATTTTGTGAAATTGTTTGAAGTTGCCATTCAGCTGGGCGCAATTTTAGCCGTGGTGGTTCTGTACTGGAAAAAGTTCTTCAACTTCAGCAAATGGCAATTCTACGTAAAGCTGCTCATTGCTGTGATACCCGCATTGTTTTTCGGATTTCTTTTAAACGATTTTATTGATGAAACGCTTGGAAACCCCCTTTTTATTGCTGTAGTCTTACTACTGGGCGGTATCGTATTGTTATTTATAGATAAACTTTTCAAAAACCCAACGGTAAGCGACGAAAAAGAGATCAGCAATTTAACTGCTTTTAAAATAGGATGTTTCCAGGTGCTTGCAGTTGTGTTTCCCGGACTAAGCAGGAGTGCAGCCACCATCATTGGCGGTATGCAGCAAAAACTAACCAGGCATGTTGCGGCCGAATTTTCATTTTTCCTGGCTGTACCCACCATGTGTGCCGCAACCGGGTATAAATTATTAAAGGGTTACCACTTGCTGAATGCAGAAAATGTTAAATTGCTGTTATTTGGTAACCTGATTGCATTTATTGTGGCAATTATCGCCATTAAATCTTTTATTGGCTTTTTGTCCAAACATGGCTTCCGTATTTTTGGCTGGTACAGAATAATTATTGGTGTGGTCCTGATTGCACTTTATTATTCAGGAGTTGAAATGAACGTATTGTAATGACAAATCATCGAGAAGAGCCGACAGCAAGCAAAATATTTCCTGATTTTAACTTTGCCGAAGGAGAACTGTTGCTCATCAATAAACCTTATGAATGGACCAGTTTTGATGTTGTTGGAAAGATAAGGAACTCTTTAAAGCCCCTAAAGCTAAAAGTTGGCCATGCTGGCACTTTAGATCCGCTGGCCACCGGCCTGCTGATCATCTGTACCGGAAAGCTAACCAAACAGATAGATAACTTTCAGGCTGAAGAAAAAGAATATACAGGCACAATGGTGCTTGGGGCAACAACGCCTTCCTTTGACCTGGAGACAGCTGTAGATCAGCAATTTCCACTCGACAATCTTACGGAAGAGGCCATTTATGCAGCCACCGCACCTTTTATTGGGGACATACAACAATATCCACCTGCCCACTCCGCTGTAAAAGTAAATGGCGAACGCCTGTATGTAAAAGCACGTCGTGGTGAAGAAACAGAATTGCGGCTGCGCAATGTAACTGTACCTTCATTTGAAATCACCAGGATCGCATTACCTGAAGTTGATTTCCGGATTGTTTGCAGCAAAGGAACCTATATCAGGTCATTGATCTCTGATTTTGGTAAACAGCTAAACAATGGCGCTTACCTGTCCAAACTGGTTAGAACAAGAAGTGGAAGCTTTTTATTGCAAAATGCCTTTGAAGTAAAGGAACTGGTTGATTATATTAGGAGCAAAAAAACGGGATAATGAGAGGGCATACCAAACCCACTAAGCTGAACTTTGTTAAAAACGTGTTTTTGATTACATGTGGCATTGTATCGGCATGCTTTGGCTTAAAAAGTTTTTTGCTCCCAAGTGGCTTTATTGATGGTGGGGTAACAGGTATCTCATTGCTGGTTAGCAACGTAACCGGGCTCAAGCTCTCTTACCTGATTGTATTGATCAATGTGCCTTTTGTACTGTTGGGTTATCGGCAAATAGGCAAAGTTTTTGCCATCAAAACGTCTGTTGCCATTTCTCTTCTGGCCATTTCACTGATCATAGCTCCTTTTAAACCCATCACACACGACCCCTTATTGATAGCCTTTTTTGGTGGTTTGTTCCTGGGGGGAGGTATAGGACTGGCCATGAGAGGTGGCTGTGTAATTGATGGGACAGAAGTACTCGCCCTATACATCAGCAAACACAGTACACTTACAGTAGGCAATATCATTTTGATCCTGAATATTGTGATCTTTTCCTTCGCCGCTATACTCTTAAGTATTGATACCGCACTGTATGCTATCCTCACTTATCTTTCGGCCTCAAATACCGTTGATTACATTGTAAACGGCATTGAACAATATACCGGTGTAACGGTAATTTCCGAAAAGAATGAACAGATCAGAAAGTTCATCATCAACAGGATGAAAAGGGGCGTTACCATATACAAGGGTGAAGGCGGGTACGGTACGAAAAAAGATATCAACATTTTATATACTGTTGTAACCAAACTTGAAATGGGAAAATTACAGACCGCAATCAGGCAAATTGATCCGGATGCCTTTGTAATACAACAGCAAATCGCAGACATAAAAGGCGGGGTGGTAAAACGCCAGGCCTTACATTAACTATGAAAACATATCATCATCTCTCTGAGTTCGAACGCTTAAATAATGCAGTTGTCACTATTGGTACCTTTGATGGCGTACATTATGGCCACCAGAAAATCATTAAAAGGCTTTGCGAGCTGGCCAAAACAACTGGCGGTGAGAGTGTGATCCTAACTTTTTTTCCGCACCCGCGGTTGATCATTGATCCGGAAAATAAAGATTTAAAAATGATCAACACCATTGACGAAAAGGCAGACATATTGGCAAGACTGGGTGTGGATCACCTGATCATTACCCCCTTTACGCGTGATTTTTCGAACCTGAGCCCTGCGGAATACATCAAAAACATCCTGGTAGATACCATCGGCGTTAAACAATTGATTGTCGGTTACGATCATCGTTTTGGTAAGGACCGTAAAGGCGGTATGCCAGAGTTGAAAGAAATGGCCAAAAATTATAACTATAAAATAGAAATGATACCTGAGCAGGACATTAACGATGTTGCTGTAAGCTCTACTAAGGTCAGAAACGCACTTTTAAATGGTGAAGTAGCCCTGGCAGCTCAATACTTAGGTTACAACTTCTCATTACATGGCCGTGTAATTAAAGGCGATAAGATTGGCAGGACCATCGGTTTTCCTACCGCAAATATTTTTATCGGGGAGACCTACAAACTCATTCCCTCTGATGGAATCTACGCTGTAACGGTAGACATGTCTGGTCAGACTTTTAAAGGAATGGCCTATATCGGACAACGTCCCACAATTAATGGAATGACCAGGAATATTGAAGTAAATATCTTTGATTTCAACCAGGAAATCTATGGTCAGGACATTACCATGACTTTTCTTGAATTCCTGCGGCATGATGTGAAATTTACAGGACTGGAAGCGCTTAAGTTACAACTACAACAGGATAAGGAAGACACACTGGCCTACTTCAACAAAATGTAACAATTTAGAAAAACCTGCTCCTTTCCGTTAAAAAGGCACTTTTTTTTTGTATCTTACGAGAAACCCTTATTCTCTATGATACATCTGCCTGTATTAATTACTGATTTAGGCCTCATACTTGCCGCTGCCGGAGTAACTACCCTCCTTTTTAAAAGAATCAAGCAACCCTTGGTTTTAGGCTATATCCTTGCAGGATTGCTGGTTGGCCCGCACATCAAATTTATCCCTACCGTTACAGATAATGAGAGCATCCACATCTGGGCAGAAATTGGAGTAATCTTTTTACTTTTTAGTCTGGGTCTCGAATTTAGTTTTAAAAAACTGGTAAAAGTTGGTGGTTCCGCATCCATAACAGCCATTGTGGAAGTGGTGTTTATGCTGCTGATCGGTTTTGTTGCCGGTAAAGCCATGGGCTGGTCTACCATGGACAGTATATTTCTGGGGGGTATCCTTTCGGTTTCTTCCACGACAATTATCATCAGGGCTTTTGAAGAACTCGGTGTAAAACATAAAAAGTTTGCAGGCCTGGTATTTGGGGTACTTATTGTGGAAGATCTGGTGGCCATCCTCCTTCTCGTACTCTTATCAACGCTGGCCCTAAGTCAACAGTTTGCAGGTGCACAAATGCTCATCTCCATATTAAAGCTGGCTTTCTTCCTGGTGCTATGGTTTATCGGCGGCATATTTTTAGTCCCTACCTTTTTGAAGGCCACTAAAAAACTAATGAATGATGAAACCATGCTTGTGGTATCCATAGCCTTGTGCCTGCTTATGGTACTCCTGGCTGTAAAGGTTGGTTTTTCTCCGGCACTAGGTGCCTTCATTATGGGTTCAATACTTGCAGAGACCACACAGGCAGAGCGTATTGAACATTTGACGAAATCGGTGAAAGACCTCTTCGCAGCAATATTTTTTGTTTCCGTAGGGATGCTGATTGATCCGAAGATCCTGGTGGATTATGCTGTTCCGATTCTGATCATTACGCTGGCCACCATATTGGGTAAATTTTTAAGTTCCGGTATGGGCGCACTGATTTCTGGTCAGCCACTCAAAACCTCCGTCCAAACGGGCTTAAGTCTGGCACAAATTGGTGAGTTTTCTTTCATCATTGCCACTCTTGGCGTATCCCTGAAAGTGACGAGCGATTTTCTTTACCCTATTGCCGTAGCGGTATCAGCCATCACTACCTTTACTACTCCTTATTTAATTAAAGCCTCGGAACCTTTTTATTTCTTTCTGGAACGAAACCTGCCTAAAAAATGGGTCGAGGGACTGAACAGATACAGCTCCAGTACTGCCGGAATTACTACGATGAGCGATTGGAAGATATTGCTCAAATCTTATACTTTTAACATCATTATTCATTCTGTTATTTTAACAGCCATTGTGTTTCTAGGTTACCGGTATCTCCAACCATTTATCACGGCAAACCTCATTGATGGTAATAATGGCATTGTTGTTAGCCTGGTGCTTACTTTAGTGATCATGACCCCATTCCTTTGGGCATTGGCAATCAGACGAATCGAAAGAAAGGCCTACTCTCACCTGTGGCTTAACAAAAAATATACACGGGGACCACTGGTTGCACTGGAAATTCTGCGTATTGCATTGGGCATATTCTTTGTTGGCTTCCTGATTTTCCAGTTTTATAATACCTGGCTGGCAATTGCCATTGCAATAATACTCATTGTTTCAGGGATGTTCATTTTTTCCAGAAAGCTGCAAGGTTTTTACAACCGCCTGGAAAGTCGTTTTTTATTGAACCTCAACGAACGTGAAGCACAGAATAAACAACCCGAGATATTACCATGGGACACCCACCTGGCGGAACTGGTCATCGCCCCTGAGTCCAAGCTGGTTGGACAAACATTGGTTGAACTATCTATCCGTGAAAAATACGGTGTTAATATCGCGCTGATTGAACGCGGCAAAATTATGATCCCCACCCCTGGTCGGGATGAAAGGTTATTTCCTAACGATAAGGTTCTGGTAATTGGTACGGACAACCAACTGGCTTTGGTAAAAGAACTATTTGAAGGTAGTGTGGACGAAAATACGGAAGAAGTGAGTTTCCCTAAGAAGGATATGACCCTGCAAAAAGTGGTCATCAATGCCAATTCCCCTGTTTATGGACAAAGCATCCGAAGTTCCGGGATCAGGGAGACTACGCAAGGGCTGGTTGTTGGTATTGAAAGAAAGGGGGAACGCATTTTGAACCCTGATTCAAATATGGTTTTTGAAAATGAAGATGTTGTCTGGATTGTAGGTAATACCAGAAAAATTCCAGAGCTGCTTGGATAAAAGCTGGACCTATCGCAAATAAATGACCACCTGTTTAACGATCAGGTATAATGCCAGTACCCACAGAAATATAGCAATGGACTTATTGATCAAATAGCTGCTGAGTGCAAATTTTTCCTGAATATAGCGAGCAAAATGCGCGTAGCCATAAAGTGCAAGGGCTGAACCTATACCCGAGCCCAAGCTGAAAATAACCAGTGAAAGGTAGTCTGTTCTGATCCATTCGTGTAAAATCACATAATTACCAAAAAACAGCCAGAATGGAATTTGTACCGGATTTAATATTCCCAGCAACATCCCGTAAAACACACTGCCTCTTTTACTCGAATTGCTGTCTTTAGTTTTAGGGATTTTGTTACGGTGCACCCAGGTAATGGTTCCCATGATCAGGAACAAGATCACCATAAAGGCATCTATGTAAGTACCTATCCTTACCTCATTGATATTGGCATCCAGGTTTACATCGCTTGATACCCAGCGGGCAAAACGCATCATCCCGAAGGTAAAGAAAACTTCAACACAGGAGAAAGAGAGAATAAACGACCAGGCCTGACGCATCCCCCTGTTGATGGTAAGCTGCGCAACTGTCAGGTTAATGTTCCCGGGTGGTATATAGCCCATGGCATTTAACAATATGCCTATAATTAAAGTTAAAAAGAGCATACAGTCGCTAAGATACTATTTCAAAATGGTTTTTTAAAAACTCACCCGTATAGGAACCTTTTGCATTTATCAACTCTTCAGGTCTCCCTTCAAAAACCACGTTGCCGCCTTTATCGCCACCCTCCGGGCCAATGTCAATCACCCAGTCGGCCGATTTGATCATATCCATATTGTGTTCTATTACCAGCACAGAGTTTCCTTGTTCAATTAAGGTATTCAAAGCAATCAATAGTTTTTTAATATCGTGAAAATGAAGACCAGTAGTGGGTTCATCAAAAATAAACATGGTTTTACTGGCGCTGTTACCTTTAATTAAAAAGGATGCCAGCTTAATACGCTGCGCTTCACCACCAGAAAGGGTGTTGGACGACTGCCCCAGGTGCACATAACCAAGGCCTACATCTATCAGGGGCTTTAGCTTATTTAAGATCTTAGGTTCATTGCTAAAAAACTCAACCGCCTCTTCTATAGTAAGGTCCAGAATATCGGCAACATTCTTATCCTGATAAGTTACATCCAGCACCTGTTGTTTAAACCTGCGGCCACCGCAGGTTTCGCATGGCAAATAGATATCGGCCATAAACTGCATTTCGATCTTTACCTCCCCTTCGCCCTGACAAACGTCACAACGGCCGCCCTCTACGTTGAAAGAGAATGCCGCTGGTTTAAGTCCAGCGGCCTTAGCTGCAGGCAATCCTGAAAAAAGAGACCTGATATCGTCCCAGGCCTTCACATAGGTTACAGGATTTGAACGGGATGAGCGGCCTATCGGGTTCTGATCAACCATCTCTACCTGGCTCACCAAGTCGTAATTGCCGTAAATGCCATCATAAGCACCGGTCTGCTCACCCGCATAGTTACCTATAGCCTTTTGCAAAGCAGGATAAAATATCTTCTTGATCAAACTGGTTTTTCCTGATCCAGAAACCCCACTAACCACAGTAAATATGCCCAGAGGAATTTTTACATCTATATTTTTAAGATTATTTTCTCGTGCACCCTTTATCAATATGTGGTCTTTCCAGCTTCTGCGTTTTGCAGGGACAACTATTTTTTGCACTCCAGAGAGATAGCTGCCGGTTAAGCTGTCTTTATCCTTTATGATCTCATGATAAGTTCCGCTGAACACCAGGTTTCCACCATGTGTTCCTGCTTCGGGTCCTATATCAATAATATGATCGGCAGCCTTCATCATTTCCTCCTCATGCTCCACTACCAGGACTGTGTTACCCACATTTCTCAGTGATTGCAGTACTTCTATCAGTTTACTGGTATCTCTTGGGTGAAGACCTATACTGGGTTCATCGAGTACGTAAATAGACCCGACCAGACTGCTGCCTAAAGAAGTCGCCAGGTTGATACGCTGCGACTCCCCACCGGATAGCGTATTGGAAAGACGGTTTAAAGTAAGGTAGCCTAATCCTACATTATTCAAATAAAGTACCCTGTTCCGAATTTCGGCCAGCAAACGTTTGGAGATTTTCTGTTCATTTTCGGAAAGCTTTAGATTTTCAAAGAAACCAAGTAAAGTGGCTAAAGGCATAAGCACCACATCCATGATCGATTTGTTGCCGATCTTTACATAAGATGCGTCTTTACGCAACCGCGAGCCCTTGCAATCCGGGCAAATGGTTTTGCCTCTGTACCTTGATAACATTACCCTATACTGAATTTTATAGGTCTGCTCCTCCAGTTCTTTGAAAAAATCATCGAGTCCGCCAAAATATTTATTACCTGTCCAGATGAGTTTCTGCTCCTTTTCAGTAAGTTCGTTATAAGGCCGGTGAATAGGAAAATCAAATTTCTCTGCATTTCTGATCAGGTGGTTTAACCATTCACGCATCTTCTCTCCGCGCCATGGTGCAATTGCATTGTCGTATACACTTTTGCTCTTGTCAGGGATGACCAGGTCTTCGTCTATTCCGATTACATTACCATAGCCCTCACATCTTTTGCAAGCCCCATAAGGATTGTTGAAACTAAAGAAATTAGGTGTTGGCTCTTCAAAGCGGATCCCATCCAGTTCAAACCTGTCGCAAAAATGGTTCAGCTTACCATCAAATTCTATGTAACAATCTCCTTTACCTTCAAAAAATGCGGTCTGAACAGAATCGGCAGTACGGCTTAAAGTTTCCTCCTCCTGGTTCACCACTATCCTGTCAATCAGAATATTGATGGTATGCTCATCAGTAAGTTCAAAATCCTTAAATTCCTTATCTTCCAGAATATCCTCGATCTTATAAATCTTCTTTTTGTAAGAAATCCTGAGAAAGCCTTTTTGCAGCAAAACCGCAAGTTCTTCTTTAACCGACCTGTTGTTGTGCGGAAAAAGCGGACAAAAAATAGTGACCACACTTTCATCGCCCAAGCCCGATATAAAATCTACTACTGTAGTTACCGTATCTCTTTTAACAATCTTACCCGATTCCGGAGAGTAAGTCTTGCCTATCCGGGAAAAAAGAAGTTTCAGGTAATCATATATCTCTGTTGAGGTACCCACAGTTGAACGTGGATTGGAGGTAATCACTTTTTGTTCAATGGCTATAGCAGGCGCTATTCCTTTAATATAATCTACATCAGGTTTATTCATGCGCCCCATAAACTGCCGGGCATAAGATGATAAACTCTCAACATACCGGCGCTGCCCCTCAGCGTATAAGGTATCAAAAGCGAGAGAAGATTTGCCGGAACCAGACATTCCGGTGATTACTACAAGCTTATTTTTGGGAATGGCCACATCTATATTTTTAAGATTGTGAACTCTGGCACCCTTTATGATGATATTTTTATGTGGATCTTTATTGATTTCCTTATTCATTGATTTCCTGCTAGAATACCGCTAATATAACCCAAATAACGCAATTTTGGTTTTTTACGGAAATGCAAAAATAAGGCACTCAACCCACTTTTAATTTTTTTTAACACTTTTTATATGGTTTTGTAATAAAAAAATGCTTCTTTTGAATATTAACTAGTAAATCAAACCACTAACTGACAAACTAATAGGAGAACTCATATAGAAGAAAACATCTACTAAGTATTTTTTTAGCAAGCAGCAAGGGAATTTAGTACGGATACTCCTATGAAACTACAGCAATATAGTGACCAAGAATTGGTGAAGTTATACCTTACCGGTAATGAAGCGGTTTTGGAAGAACTTCTGAAAAGACATAAGTCAAAAATTTATACCTCAATATATCTATTGGTGAAAGATCAATACCTGGCCGAAGATATATTTCAGGATGCCTTTATTAAAGTAATCAACACCCTCCGATCAGGCCGTTACAATGAAGAAGGCAAGTTTCTGCCCTGGGTAATGCGTATTGCACACAACCTGGTTATCGATTACTTCAGACGTGAGAAAAGAGCCCCCGTAATTACAAGCGCCGATGGCACAGATGTTTTCAATTTGCTTCAGTTTCACGAAGAAAGTGCAGAAGATAAAATGCTAAGGGAGCAAACACATTTTGATCTGAGGGCTATGATCCATTTACTGCCCGATGACCAGAAAGAAGTACTGATCATGCGTCATTATGCCGACCTGAGCTTTAAGGAAATTGCTGACCTAACTGATGTAAGCATAAACACGGCATTGGGACGTATGCGTTATGCCTTAAATAACCTGCGTAAAATGATGAAAGTGAAGGAAATCTCTTAATTATCATGCATATCGTATTAAAAAACGCATATTTCATTTGTAAAAAATAAATTACAATTAATTATAGTTAAGGTTAAAATAAATTAATAGCCATAGCGTTAAATTAGTAAAACTAATACAACGTTATTTGCTTATGATGGAAACCTTTACTTCAATTGACAATTTAAATTACCAGCAACAAAAACAGGAAGAAAATTCTTCCGCAGGGGCTGAGGAAATTGATGCTGCATTTTATGACCACATAAAAACACAGCTGGATATGCTCAAAAGGGAGCCTTCAGAGGAAAGCATCTCCCGGATCCTGGCTTATTCAAAAGCAAAAGTAATTTAAAAAGAACTCAAGCTGTCAGCAACCTGGCAGCTTTTTTTTAGCATAAATTGTCTAAGTTTGCCTATGCTTAAAAAAGAAAGATATCAGCTTTTTGTATCCCACTTTTCTGCCAGGCAACCTGATGCAGAAACTGAATTGCATTATAACAATCCTTTTCAGCTTTTGGTAGCAGTTATATTGTCTGCTCAATGCACAGATAAGAGAATTAATCAGGTTACTCCGGCATTGTTCAAACGTTTTCCCAATGCTAAAGCCCTGGCAGAAACTACTCCAGATATTGTATTCGATTACATCAGAAGTGTAAGTTACCCGAACAATAAAGCCAAACACCTTGTGGGGATGGCCAATATGCTCCTGAATGATTTTAACAACGAAGTCCCTGCTGATGTAAATCAACTCCAGAAAATGCCTGGTGTTGGCAGAAAAACGGCGAATGTGATTGCCTCAGTAATTTATAATGCCCCGGCAATGGCTGTTGATACCCATGTTTTCAGGGTGGCCAACCGCATCGGATTGACCAATGGCAAAACCCCGCTTGCGGTAGAAAAAGATCTGGTTAAAAACCTCCCGGAACACACCATCCATATCGCACACCACTGGCTGATTTTACATGGCAGATATGTTTGTGTGGCGCGTTCGCCCAAATGCAGCATTTGCGAGATTACTCACTTCTGCAGGTTTTATGAGAAAAACTATAAAACAACTAAAATAATTAGTGAAATTTAACTACAGGCAAATTAAAATAAACTTTAATTGTTAAATTAAAATAAAATTCCTTTATATTTGCTAATATAATTAGCACAAAAAATGAATCTGGCCAAAGCAGAGTGGCCATTTTCTTAAAGAACTATAAATGATATGAGCACAAACGCAGACAAACTAAAAGCATTACAACTTACTTTAGATAAGTTAGAGAAATCATATGGTAAAGGTACCGTAATGAAACTTGGAGATGAAGCTGTAGAACCTATAGAATCCATTTCAACGGGTTCCATCAGTCTCGATATCGCCTTAGGTATCGGCGGTGTACCAAAAGGAAGAATTATCGAAATATACGGGCCTGAATCTTCTGGTAAAACCACACTTGCCACACACATTATTGCGGAAGCACAGAAAAAAGGCGGTATAGCTGCAATTGTTGATGCGGAACATGCCTTTGATAAAGGATATGCAAAGAAACTTGGTGTTGATGTAGATAACCTCCTGATCTCACAACCAGACAATGGTGAGCAGGCACTGGAAATTGCGGATAACCTGATCCGCTCAGGTGCAATTGACGTTATTGTAATCGACTCTGTCGCCGCCTTGGTACCAAAGGCTGAGATTGAAGGTGAAATGGGAGATTCCAAGATGGGCCTTCATGCCCGTTTGATGTCCCAGGCATTACGTAAATTAACAGGCACCATTTCCAAAACCGGTTGCTGCTGTATCTTTATCAACCAGTTACGTGAGAAAATAGGTGTCATGTTTGGTAACCCGGAAACAACTACAGGTGGTAACGCCCTGAAGTTTTATGCCTCTGTACGTCTGGATATCCGCAGAACTTCTCAGATTAAAGATTCTGATGAAGTTTCCGGAAACCGTGTAAAAGTAAAAATCGTAAAAAACAAAGTTGCTCCTCCTTTCCGGATTGCGGAATTTGACATTATGTTTGGAGAAGGTATATCTAAAACCGGCGAGATCATTGATCTTGGTGTTGACTTCAACATTATCAAAAAAGCAGGTTCATGGTTCTCTTACGGAGACACCAAATTAGGACAGGGAAGGGATGCAGTTAAACAATTGCTGCTCGATAATCCTGAATTATCAGAAGAAATAGAAGCAAAAATACGCGCTGAGGTAACCGGAGAAAAACTGGAAGAAAAAGCATAGCATTAAAGACATCAAAAGGGCCGATCATATGATCGGCCCTTTTGATTTACCGGTAACTCGGAGACCGTTCTATTTTAGGCGTATTGTTTTGGACCTTGTTCATAAACTTACTATCGAACTTGACGATTGCAATCACGGCAATGACAGCCATTCCGATCAAGACCAGTATACCTATATAATTCCTTTTTTTATCTTTTTTTATCAGCCAGCCTAAAAAAATGACCAGCGGGAGTAATATCAATCCAAAAAATATATAGCTTGCTCCATTCATAACTTCTTATTTAAGTTTAAAATTCCATTCTTGAGAGTGGCGCCACATCCTGCCCTACAAAATCACCCAGCTGATATTTATGATAGCCTGCTATGGCAATCATGCCTGCATTGTCCGTACAATACTGAAAAGCTGGTATATAGACATTCCAGTGTTGCTGTTCGGCCATTTTTTGCAGTGCCAGACGTAAACCACTGTTGGCAGAAACACCTCCCGCTATCGCTATGTCCTTTATACCATACCGAGCGGCAGCCATTTTTAATTTATTAAGCAAAATCCCGACAATGCTATGCTGCACCGAAGCACAAATATCATTCAGATGTTCTGATATGAAATCTGGGTTTTTCTTTTCCTGTGCCCGGATAAAATACAAAATCGAAGTCTTCAGTCCGCTAAAACTAAAATTCAAGTCTTTTATCTGTGGTTCAGGGAATTTAAAGGCTAAAGGATCACCTTCTTTAGCATATTTATCAATTAAAGGCCCTCCCGGATAAGGTAGTTTCAATATTTTCGCAGTTTTATCAAACGCTTCTCCGGCGGCATCATCCAATGTTTCGCCTACTATCTCCATGTCAAAATAATCCTTCACTAACACAACCTGAGTATGCCCGCCAGATACGGTAAGACATAAGAACGGAAATTTCGGCTTAGGTTCATCTATAAAATGCGCCAGAATATGAGCCTGCATATGATTTACAGCAATCAATGGCAAATCAAGTGCCATAGCAAATGATTTTGCGAATGACACCCCTACCAGCAATGAGCCTAACAGACCTGGTCCACGGGTAAAAGCGACTGCATCCAGCTCATTTTTTCCAACTCTGGCGTCATTCAATGCCTGTTGAATTACAGGAACAATATTCTGCTGATGTACCCTGGATGCGAGCTCGGGAATTACACCACCATAATTTTCATGAATTGTTTGGTTTGCAATAACATTGGCCGTAATTTTGCCGTTGTTACATATGGCAACTGAAGTTTCATCGCAAGAAGATTCTATAGCAAGTATTACTGACACGGGTATTTATAATTAAGCTACAAAACTATTAAAAAACTATTAAAAATACTGCTTTGGCTTGTTGCATCAGTAATATTACTTGCTGCTGTCATTCTTTTCGCACTTCAATTCAGACCAGTGCAGACCTATGTAGCAAAAAAAGCTGCTGCATACCTCTCCAAAGAGCTCAACACCACAATATCCTTGAGTGGTATATATATAAAGCCTTTCAAATCAGTTGTACTGGAAGATCTATTGGTTCTGGACCAGCAAAAAGATACCCTTCTGAGTACGCCCAAATTTCTGGTAGACATCAACCAACTCTCATTAAAGCAAAGAATAATAGCCGTAAATACTGTCCAGATCAATAACGGTTCATTCTTTTTGAAGTCCTACAAAGACACCACTTCTAATCTTGACTTTATCATCGACTATTTTGATTCGGGGCCTCCGACAATAAAAAAGAAAAAAAAGCCTTATAAGATTTCGTTCGACAGAGTGATCCTGAACAATGTGGGTTTTAAATACAAAAACTACAGACGGGATACGGTAATGAAAGGTGTTAATTTTGATGATATTGACTTAAGCGGGCTGAATGGCATCTTCGAAAACCTGAACACTAAAGACCACATTGTGCAGGCAAATATAAAAGATCTGACCTTCAAGGAAAAAAGTGGCTTTTATTTAAAAAATCTGACTGCTTTTACCACAATTGATACCAATAGTATTGAATTAAAAAAACTACTTCTGGTAACGAACCGTAGCCGGCTATCCGACTACTTTCAGATGCGCTTTAAAAGTTTTGACGATTTTGACGATTACATCAACAAAGTGAGAATGAAGGCAAACTTTAAAGACAGCCATATTTCCTCTCGCGATGTTTCTTATTTCACTTCCGATCTCGACCAAATGAGTCTTGACATTGATGTTGATGGCCAGGTAAATGGTTTGGTTAACAATTTAAGGGCAAAAAAACTTTCTGTCAAGGCAGGAAAAGCTACCCATATCAAAGGAGATTTTATATTAAAAGGGCTGCCTTATCTTAAAGAAACTTTTATGGACCTCAAGATTGAAATGGCAGGCACCAATAACACCGATCTGGATGAAATAGTAACCAGCATCACTGGTAAAAAAGAAAAAGTGGTTCCCAAAATAGTCGACAAGTTTGGTAACATTAACTTTAATGGCTCTTTTACTGGGTTTAAAAACGACTTTATTGCCTACGGGGAGTTTAAGACCAAACTGGGAAGATTGGTTTCCGACGTAAATATGAAAATCGATAAAAAAGGCATGCCCTCCTACACAGGGAATGTAAAAACTTACGATTTTAACATCGGCGACCTTATCGATGAAAAGATGCTTGGCCGACTGTCCGCCTCATTGTATGTAAAAGGCCGTGGTACAGAAATGCAAAACCTGTCAGAAAAATTAAATGGTGACATCGAGTACATTGATTTTAACCATTACAGGTATCGAAGCGTTAAAATTGACGGTACATTTGATAAAAAGTATTTTGACGGAAGTTTAAAGATTAACGATAAGAATATTCAGCTTGCATTTGATGGTGGTGTAAACCTGAATCCCAAATTGCCTGTTTTTAATTTTAAGGCTACAATAAAAAATGCAAAGCTGCGGGCATTAAAACTATACAAAGATTCCCTAAAAATAGATGCAGTATTCAACACCAATTTTTCAGGAACCAACCTGAACAATATACAAGGAAGGTTAAGGCTACAGGAAATTACCCTGGACAACGTAAAGGGCATATATCATATCGATTCCGTAGAGCTACAGGCGAATGGTCTGGGTAAAGACCGCAACCTGACTATAAAATCAGATATACTGGATGCCAGCATCAAAGGGCAGTACGACCTGAATACCCTCCCTTCATATTACAAGGCCCTGGCAAAAAAGTACATCCCTTCTTTGAAAGCCGATATTGTCAAATTTGGTGACCAGATATTTCAATTTAATCTGAACATCAAAAGGTTTGAACCTATTGCTGAATTGCTGGTACCTGGCCTGTCCCTTGAAGACCAGGCTATCTTTGCCGGGAACTTTGATTCCCCTAATAACATTGCCACTTTAAATGGCTTTATCAAAAAACTCAAATATAAAGGTGTAGTAGTCAATAACATCATTGTCGACGAAAACACAAGTACCAACCAGCTGCAGGCCATTATCACCTCAGACAGGGTAGACCTGAACGACAGCCTTTACATAAAAAATGTCAACATCTCCAATATTCTACGCAATGATAGCCTATCACTAAACGTAAAATTATCTAACGAAGATGACGTAAATCAACTGGATTTAAACGGTTTAATTGAATTCGCCAATGATACAACCGCCCGCGTCAGCATTCTTCCATCCATTTTAAAGGTTAACAATGAAGACTGGAAAATACAGGAAAAGGTAAGAATCAACTTTCATGATGGAAAAACAGAAATCAACAACTTTGATCTTAACAATGGAAGGCAGCTACTAACGTTGGACGGTGTGCTGTCTGGTAATCCGGAAGATATGTTACGGGTGGGATTTAAAGACTTTAGCCTGACCACCTTAAACCCCTTTGTAAAAGCTATGGGATTAAAATTGAGTGGCAACGTAAACGGAGAAACCAAACTTTCCAATATCCTGAAATCACCAGAAATAAGGGACAACATCAAAATAGACTCCCTTACTTTTAACGATACCTATATAGGTAGCCTTACAGACACTTCTTCATATGATCAGTCAAAAAAAGCAGCCAACATCTTTACCAATATTGTTGCTGCCGACCGGGAAACTCTCAGGGCTACGGGAAGTCTTGATCTGGAAAAGAAGGAAATCGACGTCCTGGTCAAACTGGATGAAAGTGAATTAGCCGTTTTGGAACCATTTGTTAATGAACTGGTTTCAAATCTCAAAGGTCATATATCTTCCAACCTGACCGTAAAAGGCCCTTTTGACAAACCTGAAATTAAAGGTACTGTTGCCTTTGATAAAGCTACGATGACCATCAATTACCTCAAAACAACTTACACTATTTCAGATGAGGTAACAGTGAACAATAGCATTATTGCAATCAAAGATCTTAAACTACTGGATACAGACAATGATGAAGCCATCGCGAATGGCACGGTGGACCTTAATGATCTCAACAATCCAACTCTGGATGTTAATGTGAATGCCAACCATTTTATGGCCTTAAATACTACCGAAAAAGACAATTCCTTATATTTTGGGCAGGCGTATGCCACAGGCTCTTTTAAATTTAAAGGTCCTACCAATAAAATGTTTATAGATATAGATGCTAAAACTGAAAAGGGAACCGTTTTTAACTTACCACTAAACAGTTCTGAAACCGTATCCAGTAAGGACTTTATTACCTTTGTAAGTAAAGACACCACAAACTTTGTAAAGAAACAAACAAGTTTCGACGGACTTACCATGAGTCTGAAACTATCAGTTGATGCCAGTAGTACAGCAAATATCTTTACAACTTTGGGCAAACTAAGTGGTAAAGGGTATTCCAGAAACCTGGCACTAAACATCAACAGCCTGGGCGATTTTGAAATGTCGGGCGACTATATTATAGAGAGCGGAAGTTTTGATTTTACCGCTCAGGAAGTGATCAACAAGAAATTCAGCATTCGCCAGGGCGGCACCATCAGGTGGACAGGCAACCCTTCTGCCGCTCAGATCAATTTGAAAGCCATCTATGCGCTTAGGGCGAGTACGGCCGATTTATATACAGCAGCTAACCGCGAAGGAGCTAATGCCAATGAAAGGGTCTTAACGGAAGTAGAAATGGGACTTAGCGGCTTGCTGCTCAAACCAGATATCAAGCTGGATATTTTCTTCCCTTCTAACCCCGCCATTAAGGAGGAAATGCAATCCTATTTTAATGACGACAATAACAGAAACCTACAGGCCCTCAGTCTGATCATCAGGCGGAGCTTTGCTCCGGGATCTGGAAAAGAAGACCTGGGAAAACAATTGTCTTCAGGGGTAGCCAGCACTGCAACAGAGCTGCTGTTTAATCAATTCAACAATGTACTTTCCTCATTAAACCTGGATTTTGTAGACATTAACATCCGTTCATTGAGTGAGGCAAATGCGTCTTTCCGCTTTTTCAAGGACAGGATCATCCTAAATGCCGGTATCGTTGACAAAAACAGCAGAAGTGACCTTTCTCCAATTGGATTCTCAAGAGACAATGTAGGAAGTGAGGTTGAGGTATTGGCCTTAATTAAAAAGGATGGTACCCTGGTAGGCAAACTGGCTAATAAGCCACCTACACAACAGAGCATTTTTAATACTGGCCTGCAAAATACCAATGTAACCTCTTTGGGCCTGATCTATACGCAACAATTTGACAGTTTCAGAGAGTTCATACAAAAAATTTCGGGCAAACTTCGCAACGAGGAAAAAAAGAAGCTGGAGGAGAAAAAAAAGAAAGCAGAGGATGATAAAAAATCCTCTGCTGTCCAAACAAATCCTGCTAACAAGGAAGGAATTATAAATGATCAGAAAAAACCTAAAAGGAAATAATCCTCTAACCTTTCATGATCTGATGTCCCATTTTATCACGTTTTGTTTTCAGGTAATGCTCATTGTGTACATTACTTTCGATTTCTATCGCAATATTTTCTACAATTTCCAAACCATAGCCAATTAAACCAGCCCTTTTGGTAGGATTGTTAGACATTAGTCTCATTTTAGTTACACCTTGCGCCCTCAATATCTGGGCACCTACACCATAATCACGTTCATCGCCTTTAAAACCTAACTTAATATTGGCCTCAACGGTGTCAAACCCAGCATCCTGCAAGTTATAAGAACGCAGCTTATTGATCAGTCCGATCCCTCTGCCTTCCTGGTTCATATAGACAACAACCCCTTTCCCCTCTTTGTCAATCATTTCCATCGCTTTATGGAGCTGAGGTCCGCAATCGCAACGACAAGAGCCAAAAATATCACCCGTTACACAGGAACTATGTACCCTTGCCAAAACAGGTTCATCTTCAAGCCATTCACCTTTACTGATGGCAAGATGAGTCGCATTATTATCCAGTTGCGTATATGCCGTCATTTTAAAATCCCCCCATTGAGTAGGCAAATTTACAGTCACCTCCTCTTTAATCAGGCTTTCTTTACTCAATCTGTAGGCAATAAGGTCTTTGATTGAAATAATTCTAAGTTGATGTCTTTCGGCAATCTTGATCAGATCAGGAAGCCTGGCCATTTCACCGTCTTCTTTTAATATCTCCACCAGGACACCAGCTTCTTCCATGCCAGCCAGCCGGGCCAGATCCACAGTAGCCTCTGTATGGCCTGCCCTTCTTAATACCCCTCCATCCTTCGCTCTCAATGGGAAAATATGTCCGGGTCTGCCTAATTCTGAAGGATCTATGTTAGGATCGATTAGCGCCCGGATTGTTTTCGATCTGTCTGAAGCCGAAATTCCCGTAGTACAACCGTGCCCCAGCAAATCTACAGATACTGTGAAGTTCGTTTCATAGGCTGCAGTGTTCTTCCCAACCATAGATTCCAATCCCAGCTCATCACACCTTTGCTCCGTTAAAGGCGCACAGATTAAACCACGGCCATATGTTGCCATAAAATTGATCACCTCCGGGGTAACATTGGCAGCTGCCGTCAGAAAATCTCCTTCATTCTCCCTATCTTCATCATCAACAACGATAATAACTTTTCCCGCTTTTATATCAGCAATAGCATCTTCTATTGCATCCAGTTTAATTTCCATTTTATAAGTATATCCATCACAAGGCCCAATAAAATGCCTGAGATTCAATTAAAATTATATTGCAAAGTTACAACCTTCAAAGACAAATAACAGCTTAAAATATCATAAATAAGTAATGAAACAGTTTGATATTCCCTATAAAAGCTATGCCTTTTGTGCCGTTTTTTTTGATGAAAATCTTTTGAAAAAATTAACAAGCAGGCTTTTGAAGTAATTCACATCAAACAAGGCTGAATCTACTGTAGCCTTATAGGTAAGAAATGCGCCCAAAGGGGACAGAATGATAATAGCAAGCCACATTCCGAAAAAAGGAGTTAAAGAACCCTGCGTAGCGGATTTCTCAGAAACAGTTGCTATGATATGATAGATCAGAAAAAATACAATAGCCATTACAACAGGTAATCCCAGTCCGCCTTTTCTGATAATGGCACCTAAAGGAGCCCCAATAAAAAACAACAGTAAACATGATGCGGCCAAAGTGAATTTTTTCTGATACTCTATCTGAACTTTTATGATATTTTTAACACGGTCGGCATGTTCAGCCAACCGCCCTGATGTAGCTTGCTGAATTGAATTCGCCTGGTCCAGTGCACTTTGTATAACTGCCAATTTCTGATTCTTAGGAATAGTATTTAAGATCTCGCCTCCGATTTTTTTTGCCGGGGTATTGATTTTAGTATAGCCTTTGGTGTAACTGTTCTGTTTATAGTAACCACTCAGGTTCAAAGCGGCTGATTTATTTACCACTGCAAGTTCTTTCTTCAGGGAATCCTCTTTTTTTGTAAGGCCTTTCAAGTTAAGCATCTGAGTATTTCCCCTAAATCCTTCTTCATCCGTCCTGTTCATCTTAAAACTCGAAATGTCAAATTTTTGATCTGTTTCCTTAAATCGCATTCTGGTTAGTTCCTGCCTTGGATTATAAGCGGCATTCTTACCACTCGACTCCTCATACCTGACTCCATCATGTAAAGTAAGTAGCAGATAATCATCATTTTTAGACATCTTGCCGCTCTTCGCTATAATGATCTTTGCTATACCATTGTTACTGGTATGATCGTATATCATTACATTATGCAAAGAAATCCCATCGGCTCCTTTCTTATCTACTCTAATGGAATATCCCGGTATGCTGTTGTTAAATACCCCCTCTTTAATCAGGAAAGAAAGTTTTTTATTTCGTATGTCCCACAACAAAGAACCAAATTTCAAATTGGCCTTTGGCAGCATGTAATCGGAAAAAATAAAGGAGCTAATGGCTAGAAAAACGATCAATACCAATAATGGCCGCATTGCTTTTTGCAACGATACGCCGGCAGATTTTATGGCTACCAGTTCGTAGTTCTCTCCAAGTGTTCCAAAAGTCATAATAGAAGACAGCAAAATGGAGAGCGGCAGGGCCATAGACACATTGGCCGCCGAAGCATAATACATGAGCTCGAGAATAACGTACCACTCAAAGCCCTTTCCGATCAGGTCGTCAATGTATTTGAACAAAAACAGCATCAACAGGATAAACATCACTATAAAAAAAGTGACGAAGAAAGGCTTTATAAATGCTTTGACAAGTAGTAAATGTATCTTTTTCAATTTACAAAGGTAGGCAAAGCCAATGAAAAATTAAGCACCTAATACGCTGTGGAGATAGTTGATCTGGTTATCCCATATCTGTCTGCGTTCTGCAAGTGTATCGTCAGTAGCAAAATCCGTAATTGAAAGCGCTACATCATTGGTCAATTCATCCTGAACAATTTCCATTTCAAAATAGCAGTGCGGCTCATCGTCTATCCATTTGAACTTTACCAGTTTATTCTCCTTAACGCTTAACAACTTGGCTTTCTGCACCTCATCGTCCCATGTAAAAGTATACACCTGATCACGGAAAATTACATCATCAGCAAACCACTGCGACAAGCCATTAGGTTCACTGATAAAGCTAAATAAAATACGCGGAGACGATCTCAATTCATATTCTAAAGTAAATTTTTTCTTTTCTGACATCGCTAAGCACTTATATTCTGAATTTTTTAGACAATTTTTAACATTTGTTTCTAAAGAAAAGTAATTTATTCTATATTTGCAACTCTTTAGAAAAAAGACCGCCCGGCGGGGTAGCTCAGATGGTTAGAGCGCAGGATTCATAACCCTGAGGTCGGCAGTTCGATCCTGCTCCCCGCTACACTGAAAAGCCCATCCTTTGGATGGGCTTTCTTATTCTTGCTACTTTTTAGATGGATAGTTCTCGGCCAGCTTTAAGGCCTCATAGGCGTTTACAATTCCACCGCTAACACACAACTCTTTGAAACTTACACGCTCACTTTCTCCTCTTTCGTTTTCTTTCCTGACTTTCTGCTCTACTTTCAAAACAGACTTCATGATGATTTCCCTTACTTGATGAGGTTTTAGTTGCGGATAATAACTCAGTATCAATGCGGCAAGTCCCGAAACAACCGGTGCAGCCATACTTGTACCATCAAATTCCTCATATTTCGAACCCGGGACAGTTGAATTGATCATAAAACCAGGTGCAAAAACGTCAACAGTATATTTGCCGTAGTTAGAAAAAGAAGCTTTTAAGCTCGCATCGTTCTTATAAGCACTTGCACCAACTTCTATCCAATTCTTCGCATGAGGAAGATTAAATTTTGTAGTATCCACTACCGGTTTTAAGGGAACTACAGGTATGTTTCTTCCTCCCGACATTCCTTGCTGAGGTGAATTGGGATTAGGCCTGAAGCCCATCAGATTAATGTCCGGCTTTTTATGCGCCTTCCTGTATGCTATCGCTTCTGCACCTTCATAAAATTTATTTGGATAATTCTCCTCAATATCATTGTTCTTGTTGTCATTTCCCGCTGCATGTACCAATAATACTCCTTTCTGTTCCGCATACTTCACTGCTTCATCAACCACCTCCTTATTCCATTTAAAGCCTTTTCCGAAACTCATATTAATTACCCTTGCACCGTTATCTACGGCATATCTTATTCCATTGGCCACATCCTTATCACGCTCGTCCCCTTCGGGTACAACCCTGATCCCCATAATCCTGACACTATTGGCAACGCCGTTTATTCCTATGCCATTTTCGCGCTTAGCACCTATGATACCAGACACGTGGGAGCCATGCTCTGCGTTAGGACCTGCGACATCATTATTCCCGTAGAATCTTTCTTTTGCATTCGCATAATCATCTCCAACCAATTCTTCACGCTGGTCATATTTAGGATTCAGATTATACCTAAGCATTATATCATATTGCTTATAGGCATCTTTCATTTCCTTATGAAACTTCTCCATAGAACCACTTTCTTTCGCCCCTTTACGAATAATTTTCTTGCATTGCTCCTCTTCTTCGCTATCTGCCTTATAACTTTCAATATCTTCCAGTGAAGGAATTGTTTTATTTCTAATCCTTCCCACCGAATCAAGCAGCTTGTTAATGATAGAGATTACGGCAAAAGACTGATGTGCTTCGTCATATTTCCTTCCAAATTCCGCGGTTACCTTAGTATACAGCGCAAACTCTTCTTTCTGTGTGCTATCTAAAACAGTAGATTTAATTGTAGACCTGTATTTAGGTTGATAGGCTTTATAGATCCTAACGAGCTCCAGGTTGTCATAAGCCAGATTACCTTTTTTCGATCCAATAAAATTCCAGCCGTGTACATCATCTATATACCCATTTCCATCGTCGTCAACTCCATTATTCGGGATTTCCTTTTTATTCGTCCAAAGCACGTCCTTTAAGTCCTCATGCGTTGTTTCTACACCGCCATCTATCACGGCAACAATAATGCTTTCCTTTGGTTTCTTGTTCTTTAACAGCTCATCATAGGCTTTCTCCGTGCTAATACCGAAATACCCGTCTTTTACCAGATCCAGATTATACCAATTTGGGGGCAGTTTCACATCTTTACTTTGTGAGAAAACTGCTGTATTAAAGAAAAGGCAGATTGCACAGTATATAATCGATTTCAGTTTCATCTTCATCCCATTTAGTGAATTAACGTAAAATACAATTATACGGTTTTATTGCCTTTAGGATAAAAATTTAGCATATTTTAACTAAAATCTATCAGAACAAAACTTTTGTTTCGCTACTGCTTGAGCCCGGCAAAATGAGTTGAACCGTTTACCTTTTGATTTTAAGGGAATGTTTGGGGTGTATCAAGATGCGGGGTTACTAGAGATGCAGGGATCGGGGGACTTTAGCATCATTTGTAAACAAGAAAAGCCTGTAGTTTATGGCTACAGGCTTTCTTTAAGATTTGGCACCGACCTACTCTCCCACGTGTTACCGCAGTACCATCGGCTCTGGTGGGCTTAACTTCTCTGTTCGGAATGGGAAGAGGTGGACACCACCGATATAGGCACCTAAATATCGTTATGACATATTATTGAAAGAAGTTAGTTAAGAAAAGCAAACAACGTTCTGCTTTTGAAAGCTTCGGATGATTAGTATTACTCGACTTTGATGTCACCACCTTTACATCTGTAACCTATCAACGTAGTAGTCTGCTACGGTCCTATATGGAATTCTCATCTCGTGGCTAGTTTCGCACTT